>JAWBZL010000025.1:0-18472 GCA_038866255.1 Archaeoglobaceae archaeon | reverse complement strand
GAGAATTCTAATAATAATGCTTGGAATCCTTTTAAAGGATTTTGGAGGGATTTTAGCTTCACTCTGGCTTCTCTGCATACTCGGATTTTTCACGACTTTGCAAAGAATTTTGCACACAATCAGAAAGATGGAAAGCGATCAGTAGCTTGTGAATGATAACCGAAAAATATAAATCTCAGAGAGTAACATAAATTATGCAGTTGGCTACGGCGGTTGGTTTCATAATAGGCTTTCTCTTCGGAATGAGCACCATAACGACGCTTTTGGGCTTCTTGGGGAACGTTCTTATTGAAGTTGAGGAAACGCTAAGGAATATCAGTGCTTTCTCCACGCTTGTGCTTTTGATCATCGCAGTAATTCTCGTAATTAAAATAAAAGTTATTGCAGGGCTCATTGCGGGGGCAATCGTTGGTGCGGTGCTCAACCTTATTCTGGCCCAGAATGGAATAAACGTTCTCGAAGTTGTTAAGTCCGCATTCGGTCTCTAATTTTTTATTTTTGAATTATTGCTCTAAGGCTTGCTCATCTTCATGTAGCATGCGATACAATTAATCCAAGAGGTGAGATGATCGAAAAAGGATCAATTCAAAGAGCTCGAAAAATGCTTGAAACTCGACTACTCAACGCTAATGGCTAAACTTAGGAAGGCAAGGAAAATTCCTAAATCTGCTGACAACTCCTTACATCAACCTCAACCACCGCTCCCTTTGGCTCAACCTCCTTAAAAATCTGTCCCTCGAATCTATAAACCTCAACTCCAGTGAGCCAGCAGTCTGGCGAAAGTCCAGCTTTCATACATGTCTGACTTAAAAATTCTTCAGCGTCAAAGCCAAATTCAACTGCAACCTGAGGCAAAAGAAGCCCTGAAAAATAGCCTTTTCTTACCATCAAGCCGTGCTTTCCGATTTCAACAAATTTTGGTAGATCTTTTGGCTTTGCATTTATTTTTTCCGGCTCTGTTAAGATCGTTATCTCGACAAGGATCTCATCCATCTCCGATCTTCGCACAGGCTCAAATCTTGGATCGTCAACAGCCGCAGCTATTGCAGATTCAATGATTGCCTCATCAAGCCTCTTTATTGGATATGGAAAGCCTATGCAACCCCTTAAATCATTGTTTTTAATCAAGGTCGTGAAAACTCCCCTTTTCTGCGAAAAAACACCACCTATCTGTTCCTTTATAATTCTCCTACTTTCAAGATACTCCTCTATCGCTCTTCTCGCAAGCTTTACTGCCCTTGTTCCATCTTCAAGGCTTAGCTTCATAAAAGGAAAAGGATTTTTAAATTAATAACTTTGTTGCTTCATGATCCTCGGCGTTGACATTGGCGGAACAAACACCGACGTTGTTCTGCTCAAGAATGAAGAATTTGAAATCGTTGGAACCTTTAAAACAAAGGAGTTCGATTTGAGTAAAATCGATGTAGATTACGAAGCTGTTGGCATTGGAATTGCAGTATGGCTCAAAAAGGGCAAACCAGTAGGAGCACCAAATCTCGAAAGAATTCCAAAAATCGAAACAGATAAGCCGAGAATTGTTGAGAACGATGCAAAGTGTTTTGCCTATTATTGTCTGAAAACCACGAAAAAAAGGAACATCCTTGCAATAACTGTTGGAACTGGAATTGGCACAGGTTTGGTCATTGAAGGAAAACTTTACACAGGCGAAGGCCTTGCTGGGGAGCTTGGACACACTTACATTGGTGGTAGAAGAAAGTGTAAATGCGGTGGCTATGGACATCTCGAATGTTACTTCAGCGGTTGGGCTATTGCTGATGTTCGTAAAAAGGTAGAAGATGGTAGTATTTACGATAAAAAAGGATTTAAAGTTTTTTGCAAAATTTTGGCAAATGCTATAATGCTCCTGAACCCAGAAGTCGTCGCTCTTGGTGGTAGAATTGGTGGTAAACTGAGAGAAGAAATTCTTGGCAAAGAAGTAGCAACATTCATTCCAGAAGTCTTCATTCCCGAGTTCAGAATTGTTAACGATGATTTCGCTGTAGCAAAAGGTGCTGCAATGCTTGCAAGGGATTTGCTCAAAAGATAATTATTTTGTCTCAGCTCTTGAAAACAAGACAGAAGCGATGAAAGTCATCGCAGCTAAGTAAAAGAGGACAATTAAGAAATCGAAGAAAGGAGAGAACTCACAAAAACCAACCATAGCCCATCGAACCGCGTCGACCCCATATGTAAAGGGGCTCAGCATTGAAGCGACTCTCACCAAACTCGGTAACTCGGAAACTGGAAAAAGAGATCCTGAGAGAAAGAAAATTGGGAATATTATAAAGTTCACGATGAGCTGAAAGCCATGAACATCGCCTATAATTGAGGAAATTGCAATACCCGTCACCGTGCAGGCCATTGAAAGAATAAAGATGGCGAAAAGAGCAATTGGAAATGAAAAGATGGAGATCTTAAAACCCAAAAAATGTGAAAAAATCATTAGAAGCAAAGCCTGCAACGAAGCGATAGTTGCCCCTCCCAATGTTCTGCCAAGCACTATTGCAACTCTGCTAACAGGGGCAACCATTATCTCACGAAGAAATCCGAATTGCTTATCCCAGACAACTGAAACTCCCGAAAGTGTTCCTGAGAATATTAAAACCATTGAAACTATGCCGGGAGTCAGAAATTCAATGTATTCAATTTCGAGCCATGGAAAGGTTACCCTTCGAAATCCAATGCTAAAAAAAGCTAAGAAAAAGAAAGGCATCGCGATTGAGCCGAAAAATCTGCTTCTCGCCCTTGTGTATCTCTTTATATCTCTCAACCAGAGAACATATATTCCCTTCATTTCACAGCACTCATTATAATATCAACAATTTTTTCTGCAGAAATTCGAGTTGAGTTCACGATAAGATCGTAAATGCTCCAGTCGCTTATATCGATGCCATAAAACTTCTGATACCTCCTCTTTTCAATTTCCTCCCTCAACTTTGTTTCCTGGCGAACTATGTATACTTCTTTTCCTTCCCTTTTTGCAATTCTGCTATATCTAACCTCTGCGTCTGCAAAAATGTAGATGCGAAGATTTGCATCCTTGATCATCCAGCCCGAAAGTCTTCCTTCAACGATTACATCGCCCTCCTTTTCAGCCATTTCCTTTTGAAGCCTATCTATCAACAAATCTATCTCCGGATTTCCTTCTGCGAATTTGCTGAACTCTTCCAAGCTCATTCCCCTCTCTGCAGCCAATTGTCTAAAAACACTGCCTGCTGAAATGAGTTTTATTTTTAATTTCTCGCTTAAAATCTTTGCAATTGTTGTCTTTCCACTGCCTGGTGGACCCGAAATCGTTATTTTCAAACTCCCACCTTCATTGCCTTCTTGATTATCTGTCCAAACATTATCGAGCAGAGTAGATACCAAAGAAGCCACCATGGGAATACTGCGACAAATTCATTCACATGAATTGTTCCCCAGAATGGAGAAGTTATTTGAAACAGCTCATTGTTTATTTGGAAACCCGCAATGATTGGCTCACCAAACTTCAAGTTTTTATAACTCAAATAAGCTCGCTCCCATAGCCAAGCCCAGATTGGGATTGAAACGATAAAAGTGTACGACATTGGTTTGAACTGCATACTCATAAGCTCGCTTTGAAGTACTCTCATCTCATCTTTTCTCTGCTCTAATTGTTTTAGCTTATACTGGTTTTTTTGCTTCATTGCCTCAATGTATTCTTTCTGATATTCCGAGAGCTTTTTCTGGACTTCTTTCATCCTCTTGATGTCAACAGTGTATTTTTGTATCAAGTTGGAATAGAGAGCTGTCAAAATTGCCATTATTAAAACAAGAATGTAGAATTTTAGAAAAATGAGGGGAGAGAAAATCGTTTCCATAAAGAGGGCAAGCGTGATTCTGAACTCATAGCTAAAAATAATTCCAAGAAACAACATAAATCCAAAAACCATTGCAACTTTTGAAACGAAGCCTTTCATTACTCCTCCCCCAGCATTCTTCGCAGCAATGGATGCATTTCTGTAAGTTGTTCCTTTGCAAGATCTTGATAGAAACGATATGCTATGCTCACCGCAAGTAGCAGTCCCGTGCCACTAACATTGCCTATGGTTCCAAGCATGTTCGAAATCAGCGTTAAAATCCCGATCAAAGCGCCACCAATGATTGTAACCTTTGGAATGTATCTCTCCAGAAGTCTCTCAAGAACAACAGGAGATTTTCTGTAACCCGGGATCTGCATTCCTGAGCGAGCAATTTGCTTTGCAACAGTTCTTGCATCCATTCCGGTTGTTTGAACCCAGAAAACTGCGAATAGAATTCCCCCGGCTACAAGGATAAGAGCATCAATAAATAGATGTAAATAGATCGCATATTCGGGAATTGCTGCAAAAGCTGCACCTTTCTCCCTCACAAGCTCTGGAACCCAATCGTATGGGCTGTTTATTGGAGAGAGATAAAACATTATCCCGCTAACAGGTTGATTCCCAACAAACTCGCCGAAAATTGTTATTCCCCTCGAGTAAAGAATCTGTCCAATCATGATTAGATTTGCCTGCAAAGCTCTAACAAATATCATTGGCAGAACGCTTGCATATATGAGCTTTATCGGGAAAGAAGCTCTCGCCCCTCTAACCATTGCGTGTGCCATTGGAATCTCAATCCTCGTACCCTCAAAGAAGACGACGAGCAGTATTATCACAGCCGTTGTAACCAAAGCCAAAATTCCGCCTTCTAATAAAAGCATTTTCAGACCGCTACCGCTCAAAATGACTTCAATTGGATAATTCTGGGCAAAGTACACCCAGCGAGGAATTATTCCTGCTGGTAAAACTTGGTTTGGTGGAGCGATCCAGTTGAAAAGACCGATAACAATTGCCTGAGCAATCCCGGCGAGAATGAAGAGACTAACTCCGCTTCCAATACCCCACTTAGATACAACTTCGTCCATGTATACTATAAGCACACCACCGATGAAGAGTTGGATGAAAATTAGAAAAGATATAACCCCGGGCGATACGCCGAGCTTTTCTGCTAAGTGTAGATCTGGCATCAACAAACCTACACCAATCTGTGGCAATGCCTCGACAGCAATCATCACAAAAACAAGAAAGCGCTGAAATTCCTGATAGGCAGCTCTGTCGTCTGGATTTGTCAAGTCAAGCTTTATAATTCCTGCACCAACAAGAAGTTGAAGAATGATTGAAGCTGTGACTATTGGTCCTATACCCAGAGCAAGAATTGAGCCACTCGCCCCAGCGAAGAGGGCTCGATAGGCTTCAAAGATGTCTATTGATTCGGAAGCTAAACCAAAAACAGGTACATTGCAGAGAATAAAATATAGGATCAGAATTGCAGAAGTCCACATGAACTTCTGTCTGAAGTGTACATGCCCTTTTGGGCGTTCAACACTTGGAATTCTCTCAAGATAGGGCTTAAGAGCCCTTATGAGTGAGTCCATTCTACACTACCCCACCACCCACCGCCTTTAACTTCTCAACCGCCTTCTTTGTTGCGCTCTCAACCTTAACTTCAATTGCCCTCGTAACAACTCCTGAGCCCAGTAATTTTGAATAACCAAGGTTGCCAAGATCGATGAAGAACTTTTCACCCCTCTTTTCTGCCAAACCAAGGTTTACGAGTTTTTCTACTATTTCGTTGAGATCTCCAACATTTATATTGGGACGAGATTTTAGTAGCCTGTAAGTTTTATCATCAATTTTCCCGGAGTTTTTGAGTTCTTTCAGTCTCTCAATCAACGCCTTTTCTCTCCTAACTTCCTCAACAACAGACTCTGGCCTTGTGAATCCGTGTTTTCCAAACTCATAAAGTCCAAGTTTAGCAAGCTTGAGGTATTTCAGATATTTGTGCTTGTGAACCCCAGCATTTCCTCTTCCACCTCGATGTCCCGCTCCTCTGCGTTTCTTGTGACTTCCGCCGCCACAGGTTCGCGAACCCCGGAACTTCTTAACCTTTAGTTTTGTCATTTTTTCACCTCATTCGGTAAAGCAGCTCATTAATTCGCGCGTTTTTTCCAAGTTCTCCGCGAGGATAGTGCCATTTTATGTTTTTTAAACCCTTTCTTGGAGGGTGCAGTCTGAAAACAGGTTTTAAACCTGGAAGATCTGTGAGTTTTGCTTTTCCTTCGCAAACAGCTTTTGCAAACTCTTCAATACTCTTAAACTGCGTTTTTTGTTGAACGATCTCATCTGATAGAGGGACGTTGCCTTCAAGTCTTCCGCGATGCCTCAAGAGCATTGCAAGAGTTTCGGAATTTATTTCACCATATGCGACATAATCCTTTACAACATGTAGCATTCCTCTATAGGATGGTGTGTCTGGTATTACTACGCAGTGATATCTCCTATGTAGCCTTAAAAGGCGAAGAGTCTCCTTTATTTTTCTCCGAACGTCTATCGTTCCCCTTAATCTAACAACTGCAAGCATTTTTGTCACCTCTTCATAAAACAGGTCTTTTTCAACGCTTCAAAGGTGGCCATTGCGAAGTTGAGTGTAGTTCTCGTCTCACCAGAAGTGATTGACCACACATCCCTGACACCTGCAAACTCTATAACTCTCTTTGCAACATCAGCTGCAACAATTCCCAATCCTTTTGGCCCGGGAACAAGTGTGATCTTAACACTTCCACATTCTCCCGAAACCTTGAAGGGAACCGAATGAGAAGAACCGCAGCCACATTCCCATGAACCGCAGCCACGTTCAACGCGGAAGATGTTTATCTTTGCATTTTCAATCGCTTTCTGGATAGCAGGTGCAACTTGTGAAGCTTTTCCCACTCCAATACCCACATAGCCATTTCTATTCCCTACAACTGCAGTAACACGGAATTTCGTTCTTCTTCCACTATCCGTTACCCGCTGAACCATTGATATTTCCAGAATGTCCTCTTCCAGTCCGGGAAGGAGAATGTCTACTATCTCAGGCTCTTTTATCGGTAAACCGCTTGCAAGAGCGTCATCCATTGTTTTTATCTTTCCATCCGCAACAAGTTTTCCGAGCCTTGTCTTCGGAACCCATTCCATTCTCTCACCATCAGCCTATTATCCTACTCTTAACCTCTTCAACGTGTTTTGGCAACTCTACTGGACTAAAACCTCGTTTTTCGTATTCGCTAAATCGCTGTGAGTTAATTTCATAATATTTCGCGATATGTTCACCATGTATCCTTGACTCGTCTGGAAGAATCTCCGCGCTGTGAGGAACTTCCAGTCCAGCATCAATTGCTCCTTTAAGCACGGCAAAAACTCTTGCTCCCTTGCTTGGGGATCTGAGACCTATGTCAAGAATTGCCGATTCCACACCTTTTTCAAGCGCCTTTTTACCAATCAAAAGCCCTGTCAGGTAAGCTGCAGGCGTGTTGTTCAGATCACCCTTCCAACCGAGATTGAGAAGTTCTGAAGAATCTACGGTAAGAATAACGTGATCACCTTCAGGCTTGTAGTTCACAATCTGTGCAATAATTCTCCGATTTGTTATTCTTACAACCAATCTTGGCTTTTTTGACATTAGGAGCTTCAATCTCTTTCTGTAGTTTGTCCTTCCCTCTCTTCTCCTTCTGTTCAGCACTTTGTATCTCGCGCTTCTCGCCACTCAAATCACCTCTTCATCTCCGCGATATAAGCATTTAAATGCGCCACACTTCTGAATTCTCCTCCCTTTGCTTTTCTGTAAAGCAATCTATACGTCTTCGTATCTATTTCTCCGCTCTTTTTCAAATCCTTCAGCCTTCTCCTTAAAGCCCTTATTCTTATAATCCAAAGCCTTTTTCTTGGCATTCTCGCTGTTTTACTTCCCTTTCTACTTCCAAATCCCCTTCTCCGTCCCTTTCTCTTTTTAAGACGCATTTTTTCTATTCTTGCTCTGCAAGTTCCTTTCTCGGGCATCTTTTTTATTGCTCCCCTTTCGATAAGCTCCCTTATGTCTTCCTTGGTGGAAGCTGTTGACACGTCTTCAAGCATTTTTGGATCAAACCAAATTCTGTTTTTACCACATTTCAAAACTTCCGCAGCAAGTCTTCTCTGGAAACTCAGGTTCATAAAATCACCTTGAAGGATTCAGAATCTTTATACCCATTTCTTTCGCCTTACTTTCAATTGCAATTCGCTTCTTTAATCCAACACAGCTTGCAATTCTAATTGCCTGTGTTTTTGCATCGATCAAATCGAGCTGTGCGGGATTGTAAACAAGAACTTCCCTGTAACCACTTGGATGTGCTCCGCGAATTGCCTTTGGACTGCGAAAACCTATTTTTACCCTCTTCCTCCCCGACCACTTTCCGCCGTATTCCAAGCGCATTGCATTGTCAAGCCCACGTGGTTTTCTCCAGCTTTTTCTCCTTAACTTGAGCTTCCTGTCCCAGCAATATCGCCTAAATTCTGGCTTTCTGGATTTCAACCTTTTTCTGAGCCTTAGAAGTGTTTTAAGATTCATCTCAATCACCAGGCTTTTTCAGGATGTAAATACCATCTTGAAATACCCTCCTGTCTTTTTTTCTGATCTTTGTCGCTCTTTCAAGATTTGCTGCAGTTTGCCCGCATTCCTCGATATCTACGCCCTTTACTATTATTTCCTGGCCCCTTATCTCAACCTTCGCCCTTCCAACAATCTTTGCTCTCCTTGGCCTTGTTTCACCGAGAAAGTTCTCAATTATGACTTCATTTCCTGAAACTCTAAGTTTTACGGGAAAATGAGCGTAAAAAACCTTGAGTTTGTATTCAAAGCCATCTTTTACACCAGTAATAAGATTTCTTATGTGTGCTGCAAATGTTCCAACAATAGCTCGATGCTTTGCTTTCGCAACTGGGCTGTAGATTCTCAATTCCGAGTCCCTTTTTTCTATAAAAACCTCCCTGAACTTCAAAAACCTTGAATTCTCCCCCAATGGCCCTTTGACTTTCACTTTGTAACCAGCAATCGTGTCCCCAATTACTTCAGCTTCAACGCCCTCGGGAATTTTTATGACTTCTTCAACTGTTAAATCAGTAGACATAAGCAAGCAAAACACCCCCAAGACCAAGCTCTCTTGCTTCGATTTGGCTCATTATACCTTTTGTCGTAGAAACAACAAGAATGCCAAAACCTCTCGCAGGAAGAAAGCGTCGCTCATAGAATTCATATTCGGTTACCTTTGAAGAAAATCTGGGCCTTATGGGTCCGCAATCGTTTATCTTTCCTGCAAGCTCAACTACAAACTTTCCCCCAACCCTTTCTTTCACATATTCAAAGTCCTTTATGTATCCGTGATTTTTAAGCACTTTCAGAACATTGCTCACGAGCTTTGAAGCTTTAACCTCACAGTTCCGCTTGCCAACGAGCTCTGCATTCTTTATCGCTATCATCGCATTAGAAAGTGTATCAACACTCATAGGATCACCAGTACTTCTTAAAGCCAAGTTCCATTGCCGTTTCTCTGAAGCATTGTCTACAGAGATAGATTCCATATTTTCTCACGAGCCCCCTTTTTCTTCCGCATCTCTTGCATCGATTTGCGCCTCTACCAAATTTTTTCATTCAACTACCACCCCCAGCGCTTCGAGCCAGCGTATTGTCTCTTCTTTTGTAATTCGATGCGATGCACCAACTCTACTTCGCGCAATCCTTCGCTCTGACACTCTGTAACCCCTTCTTTTAAGCGAAACACATACATCCATCCCGAATATTCCAATATCTGGATCATATTCAACTCCAGGCAAGTCTATGTGCTCCGAAATTCCAACAGAAAAATTGCCGGCATTTATAGACTTTTTGCTAAGCTTCATTTCCTTTACTTTGAGCACTCTAAGCAAGAAGTCCATCGCCTTTTCCCCGCGAAGCGTAACTTTGAGACCTATGGTTTCCCTCCTCCTAATCCCGAAATTTTTTATCGTCTTTTTTGCAATTGTTGTTGCAGGTTTCTGGTTTACAAGGTTTTCGAGCATCTTCATGGCTCTCTGCAACCTTTCGCCACTTTCACCAACACCCATGTTTATTACAACCTTTTCGAGCAAAATTTCCCTCATTGGATTTTCCTTGGCCTTTAACTCAAGCATATTTACACCCCTAAGTCTATTACCGGCTTTTTGCTGTCTTTTTTGCCAACAACAAAAACGTAGTCCTCAACCGTTGTTATCTCCCCCATCGGGGTTTCCACTGTTACAAGATTTGCCCCCGAGCCTTTAACAATCTTGTAACCCTTCACTCTTCCAATTTCTCCAGCATGAGTCCCTCCGATGATCATGATAAGTGCGCCTTCCTCAAATTTTAGGTGATCAAGTATCTGCTTCTCCGGAATTTTCAGCAAAAGGCTGTCTTTTGTCTTGTATTCATTCGTTGCTAAAATGTTCGTGCCATCAAAGAGATTTAGTTGAACTTTTCCTCCTTTGACAATTGTTTTATTCGTGATTTTATAAAGCTTCTTGTCATTGTCTTCAATTTCCCTTAGAACATATCTTCCCTTTTCATCAAAAAGCACTCTGTAGCTCTTTTCAAGCTTTGGAATGCTTACAACATCAAATAGTCCAACTGGAAACTTGTAGTCTCTCCGCACAACTCCATCTACAAGAACATCTCCCGCAGCTATTATTTTTCTCGCCTCTCTTGCCGTGTCGGTGAGCTGCAACAGATCTCTTATAACAACTGCAAGGGGAATTGCATTTTTGTCATGAGGCCCCGGAGATACTCTAACAACCCATTTACCGGCTTTTCTTGGAATTTTGTATGTTTTTGGAGCTGAAAGTCTTTTCTGATGCATAAAATCACCTCTCCAAAATCTTCCTCCTCACTTCATCCATCTCCCCAAGACTGAGAATCATCACGTTTGAAGTGTGAATTGGCACAGGGACTTCGGTTCCATTCGCCTTCGTTATCGTTGCACCATCTACAGTTATAGTGCCCCTTTGCATGTCAACTTCAAGCACTTTTCCCTCATGCCCAGCAAAGTCACCACGCATAATTCTTACCTTGTCACCCTTCCGAACTCTAACAGCCCTTTTCCCATATTTTTCTCTCAAATCCTTTGAAAGTGTTGCATGTAGAATTTTATGCCTTTCATGCAACTTAGCAGTCCTATAAAGCCACCTTCTTTGCTTTCTCGGTTGCATACGCATCACACTATTATCGAAGCTATTGTTGCAATCTTTGGAAACCTTTCTGCAGCCTCTTTTGCAACAGGACCACGGATTTCTGTTCCCTTTGGTTCACCCTTCTCATTCACAATCACAGCAGCGTTGTCCTCGAACTTTATTCTCTCCCCATTAGGCCTTCTGAAGTCCTTTTTTTGCCTTATTATCACAGCATAGTGCACCTGTTTTCTTATCTCTGGCAGACCTTTTTTAACACTCACAACCACCATATCTCCAATCCCCGCAGCTGGATACCGCCTTCTAACACCTTTGTAACCTATTACTGAAATTATTTGCAACTCCCTTGCACCACTGTTGTCCGCACAAACCAGTATCGCTCCTGTTGGCAGTGCTCTTGGAATTTCTGCTTTTAAAGCCTTCATTTTATCACCTCTATGATTACAAAGCTCTTAGTCTTGCTTATTGGCCTGCACTCCGCAATTTTCACGACATCCCCGGGTTTAGCCCTTATGCACTCGGGATTGTGAGCATGAAGCCTTGATCTCTTTCGCAGATACCGCTCGTATTTTGGCACGTATTTTATTAGCTCCCTTTCAATTACAGCAGTTTTTCCATAAACTTTCAGGACTTTTCCACTCAAAGTTTGTCCTCTAATTGATAAAGTGCCATGAAAAGGACATCGCTCATCATTGCAAACTCCCTTTGGTGGCTCAACATCGATGCCAATGTTCCTCATACAACTACCCCCTTCGCTCTTTTAATGAGCATCAAACCTCTCATTATTCTCTCTTCCGGCCTGAAAGCTGTTAAATCTCCACTAACTCTAACAACTCTCCCTTCATACCAAACTCTAAAGGTTCGACCCCTCTTCGCAACAATTTTCAAACCCTTCTCAGTCATAATCTTGAAAGTTTTTTCAGTTTCATCAAACACTTCGCCGGAAATTCCGATTTCAGAGCTATTTGGACTTTCAACTACCTCAACCCTTAACCCAATCCAATCTCTTGCGATCAACTCGGCTATTCTTTTTCGCATAACATCTTCAACCTCGCTATGTCTCTTCTTATTTGCCTTATCCTTCCCGGATTCTTAACAGCTCCACCGCTTTTCACGAGACTTCTGAGCTTGAGCAACTCTATTTCAAGCTCCTTCAGCTTTTTCTTCATCTCTTCTCTGCTCATCTCCCTTATTTCCCTCATTTTCATTTGCAACACCCCTTATCTCGAATTCATCCGGCAACGTCATATCAGGTGGGATTATACGAACACTAACTCCAAGAACGCCAAGTTTTTTAACAGCTATGTCAAATCCTTTTTTCACCGCTGTGTAAGCTGGATCGCCGGTGTGCACTATTGTACCAGCTATGAATTTCTCTGTTCTCGCTCTTTCACTTACAAGCTTCCCGCTTATCTCTATTTCACACCCCTTCGCCCCTGCTTCCATGATCCTGTAAAGAAATCTGTATCCAGCTCTTCGGAAATACCAGCCCCTCTCAAGTGCTCTTGCAAGTAACGAAGCCATCAGCTGGGCGTTGAACTCTGGTTTTTCCACTTCGTCAACACTGATTTGAGGATTATCGAGTCCAAATTCCTTGAGCTTTTCTGTAAGCATTTTAATCCTTCTGCCACCCTTTCCAATCACAAGTCCGGGACGCTCAACGAAAAGTGTAACCTGTGTGCCAAGCGGGGTTCGAAGTATGTCAACCCCTCCAAATCCAGCGCTTTTAACTTCCTCTCTTATCCATTCCTTAACCATCATTTTTTTCACTTTGTCTTGAACAAATTTTCTCTCCACAGCCATCACTTCACCTCCGCAACGAATTCAATGGTTGTCAGTTGTTTTCTTTTTGGAACTGCTCTACCAAAAGCTCTTGGTGTATATCTTACAATTTTTCTACCCATTTTTGCTTGTGCGTGAACGATTACGAGTTCTTCAGCGTTCAAACCCTTGTATTCCGCATTTGCTTTCAAGTTCTTTAACACTTTCAAAATATAACTCGCAGTTTTCTTCGGATACCTTCCCGCATACCACTTTGATATGTTCTTGTGCGCAACCTTCTTCTTGTGCTTTCTCAGCGGAACTGGTGTGCGGAGCTCAACAACTTCCTCGAGAAACTTCATCGCTTGTGGAATCTTTTTCCCTCTGAGAACTCTGCAGATTTCCATCGCATATTTAAAGCTCACAGGCATTTCATAGCCCATTGCCTTAACAGCTTTTGTCTCATCCTCTGGTTTGTAGGAATACTCTACCCTTGCCATATCCATCACTTCAGCGGGACGAATTTACTGCTCCTCGTAGCTCCAACACCGGGACCACTGTGCTTTTCAAATCTTCGAGTCATTGCAAACTCTCCAAGGCGATGCCCGAGCATTTCTGGCTTTATCTCGACTCTTACGAATTCCTTGCCATTGTGAACAAAGATAATCTTTCCAACCATTTCTGGCAGAATTAGCATGTCTCTACAGTGTGTCCTTACACCCTCTTTCTTTTTCAGCTTCATCAGCAAAGTTTTTTCTTCCTCAGTTAAACCGCGCTTCAACTTTCTCCTTTCCCTTGCATTCAAAAGTTTCATGAAATCCTCGATGGACATTTTCTGGATTTCTTCAAAACTGTATCCTCGGAACGCGAACTCCTTTGGCCTTATAACCTTGCTCTTCAATGCCATAAAATCACCTTCTCACACCCGTTCTTCTTGCGGCAATGTTACCAACCTTTCTCCCGGGTGGTGCGTTTCTGCTGACTGTTTTCGGTCTTCCAACATGCTGATGCTTTCCACCGCCAAATGGATGATAAACGGCACACATCGCAACACCACGAACCCTCGGCCACTTCGCAGCTTTGCTCTTCATCTTGTAGAACTTCTTTCCCGCCTTAATAAACGGTTTATCAACTCTGCCACCACCAGCAACAACTCCAATTGTCGCTCTGCACAAGGGATGGAACCACTTTAGTTTCCCAGACGGCATTTGAACAATTACCTTGTCTTCCTCTCTTGATATAACCAATGCAAAAGCTCCACTTGCACGAACGAATTTTCCACCATCTCCGGGTTTTGACTCTATGTTGCAGATTGGCGTTCCTTCGGGTATGTTTTTAAGATAAGTAGTATTTCCCGCAGCGATCTCGACTGAGTCGCCAAAGTAAATCCAGTCTCCAGTTCCAAGACCCTCTACTGCAAGAACATAGCTCTCTTTTCCATCAGGAAGTTTCACAAGAGCTACAGGACCATTTCTTGCCGGATCGTGCTGAACATCGATTATTTTCGCAGCCAGAGTTTGATCTTTAAATGGCAAATGCTTTATTTCCGCTTTAAACTTATGTGAAGGAGCCGTGTAAGTTGGCGATCCTTTTCCACGGTTTTGGGAAATTATGCGTTTACCCATATAATCACCTCAGAACACCCCGAGCTTTGAAAGCACATCCTTAGCTGAATGTTCGGGCTTAAGTTTTATGTAGGCTTTCTTTTCCCCTCTCGGGGTTATCAGCACATTTACCTTCTCGACTTCAACGTTGAATAAACTTTCAATTTCCCTTTTAATGTCCTCTTTTCTTGCCTTCAAACTGACAACCGCGGTTATCACGTTTTCCTCAAGCCTCAGCGTGGCTTTTTCTGTGATCAAGAAGTGCTTTATCAACATAATCTCTCCTCCAAAGCTTTTAAAGCTGATTTGCTCCACAAAACAAGTCTTCCAGCTTGGCATCCAGGTGCTAAGAGTTCGACATTCAAATCCCTTGCAAGCGAAACGTCAACTCCCGGAAGAGCTGCAGCGGACTTTGAAATTCCCTTGTCTTCAGCAACAACGATTAAAACGCTCTTTTTTGCCACATATCTTCTACCACGTAATTTTCCAATCCCTGATCTTTGTCTTTTCCTCTCTTTTGCTCTTTCAATGTCTCCATAAACACCCAACGCTTTAAAGGCAGCGACAACTTCTTTTGTTTTCTTGATCTCCTGGATTTCATCAACCACGATTTTTGGCAGTTCCCCTTCAAAAACGTGATTTCTACTTCTAACGAGTTCAGCATTAATCGTAGCAGAGATTGCAGATCTAAGCGCTTTCTGCATTTCCTTTTTGTTTATTTTTTCAGTCCACTTTTTCTGAACCTTTGGTGGATGCGCCTCCCTGCCCCCTACAGCCTGGGGAACAACTACTGCCCTTAATCCAAGTTTCCACCTCGGAACTCTTGCATATCCATGTCCAGGACCCCAGTTTTCCCAGGCGTAGTTTACCCCACTTAGCGGATTTGGCCCATAAGGCTGTCTTCGATGTGATTGAATTGCAAGAACTGCCTTCTTTATTATGTCTGGCCTATACTCCTCATTGAACACCTCAGGCAAATCGATCTCTTCAACAACTTCTCCTTTCAAGCTAAGAACTTTCGCTTTCATATCACTTCCCCTGTTTCGAACTCGTGCTCACGTAAACAACGTTCACACCAACAAACTCAGCCTTGGGCGGTCTTATCGCGTCTCTGATTCTAACAAGCCTTTTAACAGTTCCGGGAACAGTTCCAGAGATTAGGACATAATGATTTTTCACAACCCCGTAATGCGGAAAACCACCGGCGGGTGTGATTTCTTCCCCATTGTTACCAATCTTGACTATCCTCTTGTTGAACTCAAGCCTTTGATGAAAACCCATTTGTCCATACTGCGGAACAGTCCACCTTATTCTATGTGGCGTCCAAGGGCCAAGAGTACCAACTCTCCTGCCTTTGCTACTCCTCGCATGCTTTGCATTCATCGTTATAACCCCCCACCTTTTTACAACTCCTTCAAAGCCCTTTCCTTTTGTTATCGCGCTAACATCAACAATGCTGCCCTCTTTAAACACTTCCGAGATGCTAATTTCTTTTCCAAGCTTTGAAATTGCATAATCGAGCGCCTCTTTAAAGCTGCCACCAACTTTTTGCTCCATAACATCCGGAACCTTTTTTGGAACCCCTGTTAAAAGATAGGGCTGAGTATAGGTGATTACTCTGACCTCGCTTCCTTCAACGGTTTTCAAAGCCTCAACATCGAACTTCTTTTTTGGGATTTTTACTCTCCTTCCAAGATAAGAATCGAGATTTTCAGCCCATACTTCCTTAGCAATCTGAAGCCCATACTTCGTTTCTCTGTAAACCCTTACTCCCGCGACCTTCATTGGTGGAGTTTCAATAACGGTTACTGGAATCACCACTTCTTCACCATAGGTTAGAGAGTTCTTTCTATCATCAATCATAACTATGTGTGTCATTCCGGCCTTGTAACCAGCAAAACCTTGGACACGAACTTCCCTGCACTCAGGCCAGCTCCTTATTCTTGGTACTATCCTACTCGCCCTTTTTCTTGGTGAAAATGCCAGAGAGCCACGTTTTGGTCTGTGTTCCTTCATCTCGAACCACCCCAGAATGAAATGAAATTAACAAGTGCAAGGGTTGCGATTATAGCCTCCTCTAACCTTACACTCCTAACTCCCTGCATCGGAATCGTGTTCCACGCTTCCACTTCTTTCCTCAAACCCGTTCTTTCCATAATCTCAAACACTCCTTCCCTCGGATTCCCGAATACGAGGGTTCCAGCTCTTACTTCCTCAATTCGAGGGACCCTTCCTTTCCGGGATGTGATGATTACGTTCTTCCTCCTAAGCACTTCTTCAAGTTCCACTTTCCTTACCTTATACCCCCAATATTCTTCCGCTTTTGCCTTCTCCACGAGCAACGGGGTCTTCGAAACGACCCTGACGGTCACGCGTGCACCCCTTGCATCCGTGCTTTGCAAGGGGGCAAGGGTGTCAACGCCTATGTCCACCCATCGCGTGCCATCAGGCGCAACTTTTTTTACGACCCCTTCCCTCACCTCACCGATTTTTAAATGTTTCGACTTATGCGACGGAATCGCAAGTGGGGGGATTACTCCCACGAATCTGAGACTTTCACTTATGGGTATTAGCTCCTTTCTGAGATACTGGGGGGTTTCAAGATATTCAAGAACCTCTCTAATAAGCTCACTCTCATCTAAAATCGGATCACGGTAAATCAAAATCTCTTCAACTCTGAAGATTGCGAGGGCTCTTGCAATTATCCCAATCTTGTAAATTTTGATTTTCTCATCTGTTTCATTTATCAGCGCAGAAGATGGGATCGCTACTGAGAGCTTTTCCATACACTTGGATAAACTCCGCGTTCCATCAAAACTCTTTCTACATCAACAACTAAGCCCTTTTTCATTTCCAGCATTTGTTCAGCCGACACAAGAGCCCTACCGAGTGCTACGAGTTCTCCTTTCGCTGTAAGGATTGCCACAATTTGCCCACTTCTGACATTTTTCTCAACGAATGCAACCCCTTTAATAGAGAGATTTGCTCCATGGCTAATAGCATCAACTGCTGTGTCTTTTATGACGATTTTTGGAATATCCGTTACAGCAAGCTCCATTGGTTTGATGATTTCACGAATAAACTTCTCTTCCCCCTCTTCTTTCCAGAAAATATAGGCATCGAGAAGCTCTTGCAAGGTGTGGCAGTCATTTTCTGAGAAATTACCCGTTCTCGTTCTTCGAAGCTCTTGCATATGCGCCCCCACACCAAGGATTTCACCCATGTCCTTGCAAAGCTTCCTTATATATGTCCCAGATTCCGTTGAAACTTTAAAAAGCACATTTCTACCATCGATTTCAAGTATTTTCATCGAGTAGATCTCTCTTATCCTCAATTGCTTCTTCACAGCTGACTTAAGAGGTGGTTTCTGATAAATTCTGCCCGTAAACATTTGAAAAACCTTTCTTATTTTCTCCTCATTCAATTCGCTGTGAAGTCGCATGAGACAAACGTATTCCTTTCCCGATTCCTGAAGAAACTTAACGAGTTTTGTCGCAGTTTCTATAAAAACAGGTAATACCCCGGTTACTCTTGGATCAAGCGTTCCAGCATGACCTGTTTTGTTAACTTCGAGAATTTTTCTAACCCAGACAACGACTTCATGGCTGCTTGGGCCCATTGGTTTGTCTATGCAAACAAAGCCCTTTTTTATGTGCTCCTCAACACTCCTTTTTGCTGGTGGACAGCCATAATCTTCGTTTGTTTCAAAATCCTGGATTATGTAGTAGTTGTCAAGCTTCACAGCTAAAGAGCTCATGGAGTTTTAAAAATCTGATGGGACAAGATATGTCTAACAAAATTAAAAAATGGATTTTCTCATAAAACACCAATTAACCTCGAGGATGTGTCGGAAATTGAGAAAAATTTTAATTTTTTAGCACGCATAAGAGGAAAAAACTTATATATTGTTTATTGATGTTTTTTTATGGTGAGAAGTATAGAGCTTAAGCTCGGTATAGTTTTAGCTTTGGCTATAGTTTTAGTGTTATCAGCATGCCAGCAGCCTGCGCCAACGCCGACGCCAACTACTCCGGCAAAAACTCCAACGCCTACTACACCGGTTGCAACTCC
>JAWBZL010000024.1:0-19435 GCA_038866255.1 Archaeoglobaceae archaeon | reverse complement strand
AAGGGTAGAAATTCTAAGTGCTCCAAGCAGTGCAATCGTTGGCAATGCATACAACATAACCGTGAAGGTTAGCAACGTTGGTAGCAACGCAACTCCAGATCCCTTCTTCGTAATCCTTTCCAATGCAACCGCAACGCTTGGCTACAAAGTAATGACGCTTTCAGCTAATTCAAACACTACGTTCAACTTCACTTGGATCCCAACAACTGCTGGAACGGAAAGGCTCAACGTAACTGTGGATGGTTTGCTTGTCCCAGCTTTGGCAACACTTCTGCCCTTTGGCTCTGTTGTTGAGCTCAATGGCTTCCCGGCTTCTGAGGCTAACAACACGAGAAGCATAACTGTAAGCGTGTGTCGTGTTGAAGCTGCATCCATTACGGTGAACAACTGGTTAACGCCCTATGAAGTCGTGCTCGGTATGCTGCCAAAGACTGCAAACGTCACCCTTCCAGATGGGAGCGTTGTAGCGGTCAATGTGCAATGGCTTAATATAACCGATCCGGAGTTCCCGCAATTTAACTACACTCCAACAGCTTCAGCATTCACCCCCTCATATATAGCGACAGGTAAAGTAGTAATTCCAGCTGTTTGCACTGGTGAAGCAATTGTAAGAACCAATGTCACTGTAGCAACACCTTTATTGCCAATCTACTGGCCAAATGCTGGAATATATCCAGACGGAAGACCGCTGAACATAACCGACAAGACTCTTTTCAATCAGCCAGGAAGATATGAGAAAGTTACGCTCAGCTTTGGAGGACTTGAGAGGACTTATTACTACTATGTGCCAACTTCCTACAATGTAAGCAAACCAACTCCACTCGTTCTCGTCTTCCATGGCGGGGGCTCATGTGGTTTAGCACAGATGCTTGCTGGTGACGAGTTTGCGGAGCAGTATGGCTTCATACTCGTAACTCCAGACGGCTACAATTGGGCATGGGATAGAACGAGAGACGTTCCATTCGTTGCCAAGATCATCGAGGAAATGCAGGCAAAGTTCAACATTGATAAGAGCAGAATTTATGCTATGGGAATTTCTATGGGCGGAATGATGACGACTTATGTGCTTTACGATCTTTCCGACAAAATCGCTGCAGCGGGAATCGTTAGTGGATCAAGAGTGCTTGCAAGTGAACTGATGAATGGAACACTTCCACCAAGACCAATGACAGTTGTGATCAGCGCTGGAACTGGTGAACGTATAAGGGGTGGTCCAATAAACGAGCACTTAAATGCCAGAAATGCAACGCAGTTACTCGTTGAGGCATGGAATTGCAATAAAACTCCTGAAACTAAGTTCTGGCCAAACAATCAGAATGATCCCAACACGAATGTGACGAGATACGTTTACACAGGTTGCAAGAACGGTGTTAAGGTTGTTTACTTTGAAGTCGGCAATGGCGGGCATGCTTGGATGGGTGGACTGCAATACGTGATTCCAGCATCGATTGGTTGGGTTACAAAGCACGTGAATGCATGGGACGACAAGGATGGAATGTGGGCTTATCTAAAGCAGGAAAGCTTACAGCTCCCAATACCTCCACCGCCGCAACCACCAGTCGGAGGTGGAGGTGGTGGCGGAGGAGCAATACCAGGAGTGCCAATTTACATAACCGCTTATATCACAGTAAAAGCGAATGAAGAGACCAGAATAGATCTACCGCAGAGCACTTTCTGGGAGACAAACGTTGTTGCACTCTTAATACTGAGCTCAGAGGACAACAACATTCGATTCAGAATTGAAAAGTTTAAAGAACTGCCACCCGGAATTCCAGAGCCGAAGGGAGACTTAGTAGTGCTAATACTGAACATTGAGCCAATTCTGAGCAAAGAATCAGCTCTCAGCGGTAAAATCCAGTTCGGAATTCCAATCGAAGACATAAAAGCAAAAGGCTTCGATCCAAATCTTATTGCAGCTATCCTGCTCAAGTGGGACGGCAAGGAATGGATTGAATTGCCAACAAAGTTCATTGGCAGCGATGGAAAATACAATTACTACGAGGCTGAAACTACAAGCTTTAGCTACTTCGCTGCACAGCTAAAGCCGTTAGAAACTCCAAAGCCAACAACTCCAGTAACAACTCCACCAGTAACGACACCCGTTGCAACACCAACAACTCCGGTCGCAACGCCAACGCCAACACCAAAACCATTCATTCCGGGCTTTGAGGCAATATTTGCAATCGCTGGATTGGTTGCGATTGCGTATTTGCTGAGGAGAAAGAGTTAAATTCTATTTTTTAATTTAAATTTTTAAGGACTTTTTTGCGTTCTCAAATTTAAAAAAATTAAACGAGAAAAGTAAACTGAACAAGAAGTAGAGCCACTGCTATGCCTACGAGGGCAAGTATTTCTATGGCATCTACTCCCACCATAAAGAATCGATTTTGTCATTGAATATAAAGGTTTCTCCTTTATAAAGAAAAAAGTTATTACAATCATCATTATCATGGTTTCGAATCGATTAAAAACCAAAAAGCTAATATAAACTCCGTTAACCTTGGAAAGAACTCGATTTGAGGGGATTACCATGATCTCAAGAAGAAAATTCTTGATACTCGCGGGAGCAAGTGCAATTGCAACAATGCTACCTTTGCAGATATCCGCAAAGAGTGTAAAAGGTGAAAAAAGCAGGAGATGGGGAATGATTGCAGATATTGAAAAGTGCACGGAATGCATGGAGGAACTAATAAGGAGAAGTGGCAACAAAGAAGTGAAACCGCCTTGTGTTGTTGCTTGCGATAGAGAGAACAATGTTCCCGAGTTCGAAGAGAAATCCATCGATCCGCAGTGGATAAGGATTGCGAAATTTAGGAGCAAATATGGAGATGAGTTCTACGCTCCCTTGCTTTGCAACCACTGTGAAAATCCGCCTTGCGCGCAGGTTTGTTTAACTCAAGCGACTTTTAAGAGGGGCGATGGAGTTGTAGAAGTTGACATGCACCGATGCATCGGTTGCAGATACTGCATGATTGCATGCCCTTATGGTTCGAGAAGCTACAATTTCAGGGATCCGAGAGAGGGGCTTAGAGAAGTGAATCCAAGGGTTCCAATGAGAACAAAAGGTGTCGTTGAAAAGTGCACGTTCTGCGTTCATCGTATCGATGACGCGATTTCTAAAGGCAAGGATCCCGAACCCGCCTGTGTTGAGGCATGCAGACTTTTCGGAAAGAACTCACTTGTGTTTGGAAATGTTAACGATGAGAACAGCGAAATTTTAAGGCTACTGAAGAATAACACTGTGATTCAGCTAAGGGCAGAACTTGGAACGGAGCCGCATGTTTATTACTTGCCAAAGAGGTGATTTTATGGAGAACAAAATAGATTTCAACAAAATTGAAGGCTCCTCGCTTGGCTATTTTGCACTCGTCGCAGTTTTTGCAGTTTTTACCGCGCTCGGAATCTTTGCCTACATACTCGACCACGAGTTTCACTTGAGCGGTCTGAGCAACCGTGTTCCTTGGGGTGTTGTGAACGCGGGAATCCCGTATTTCATTGGCTTAAGTGCTGGTTCACTCATAGTTTCCGCGTTGGCAGGGGTTTTCAGGATAAAACGTTTTAAGGTATTCAGCAGAATTGCAGCATTCTTCGCGGCTGCGTACATTGTTGCTGCGATTTCAAGCATCGCATTTGACATAGGAAAGCTATACCATTTTGGAAACGCGGTCATTTACTTCAATCCAACTTCGATCTTCTCTTGGAACGCGTTCTTCTATTCCAGCTACTTCGTAATCTGTGCTCTCTACTTGCTTGCCCAATTCGAAGAAATGGAAAGACTTACCCGCTTCTTCGCATGCCTTGCAGTTTTCTGGGCTGTTCTCGTGCACAGTGGTACGGGGGCAATCTACAGCTTTATGTACAGCAGAGAACTCTACCACTCCGCATTGACTCCGCCAATGTTCATCGTTTGCGCGATCACGTCTGGTTTGGGGCTTCTAATTGCAACGCTTTACTTCACGTTCAAATTTACAAAACGCGAACTCGAGCCAAGATTGCTCAGAGAGCTTGGTTTGATCTTTGCCGGCTTGACTGCAGTTCTTGGTTACATGCTAACCGTTGAAGCACTTGAAAAAGGCTACATTCCAGCAGTTTCGCCAGCAACGAAATTCGTTTACTTAACACCAGAACACGGAATCTTCTGGAGCTTCTGGTTGCTGATGATCTTTGGCATCATAATTCCTTTCCTCGTCGTGGTTTTCCCGAAGACCGGCTTTGATCCAAGATGGCTTAGCCTTGTAGGAGTTATGCACGCTGCGATGGTAATGGCGGAGAGATTTTTCCTCATCGTTCCTGGGCAAGTTTATCCAGCAGAATATTTGCCTGGCTACGAAGTTGAATCCCTGCACACGCTCGAGGGATACATAGTAAGCTACACACCAACGATCTTTGAATGGCTTCAGATAATTGGTTTACTCTCAGGAGTTTTCTTGGCATTTGTAGTCGCAGCAAAGCTCTTGCCAATCTTGCCTGAGAAGGCGGTGGTGATGGAAGAATGATCGGCGTCATCTTTGGCGTTGTAATTCCTTACATCGCGTTTGCAATATTTGTTGCTGGGGTCACATACAAATTCTACTACTGGGCAAAAAGTGCAGTTCCTTTGAAGATTCCGACAACAAGTGGGCAGCAGAAGTCGCTGAAATTTATAAAGCGCACAATTTACGATCGATTTGATTCGCCTTTTACAAAGTGGGAAACCGTTGTCAGAATGATCCTCGAAATCTTCGCGTTTAGAAGCTTGCTGAAAAACACCCGCTATTACTTAGACAGACTCTCGCAACGTGATGCTCGATGGCTGTGGCTTTTCGCAATACTCTTCCACTACTGCTTACTCCTCGTGCTTATAAGACATACAAAGTTCTTCCTCGAACCGGTTCCGAGTTTTGTTGAGATGCTTTCTGAGCTGGAAGCGTTCAAAGGAGTTTTTATACCATCGCTTTACATTTCCGGGCTCGCGATAATTGCTGCGCTCTTTTTACTCTGGCTTCGCAGGATTTTCCTTTCAAGAGAACGCTGTCTAAGCTTGCCAGGGGATCACTTCGCTTTAATTTTGCTACTCTCCATCGTAATCTCAGGCAACGTGATGAGATATTTTATAAAAGTAGACATCTCGGCAGTGAAGGGACTTCTGCTCAGTCTAATGGCTTTTGACATTGCGAAAGCAGTAGAATTTGCAAATGCAATCGAGCCAATGTTTTACATACACTTTGCCCTTGGTAGCTTCTTGCTTGCTTATTTCCCCTTCAGCAAACTAATGCATGCGGGAGGTGTCTTTTTCTCACCCACCAGAAACATGCCGAACAACAATCGTGCTGAAAGGCACGTAAATCCATGGAATCCGCCGTACAAGGGTATAACATGGGAAGAATACTATGAAGCGTACAAAGATCAGCTCGACGAGATCGCTGAAAGTGGTTACAAGGTTAAGCCGGAGGTGATGTGATGGAGAAACACGTTGCTGAGAAAGTTAGAATCGAACAAAGGTTTCCAAGCTGGAGAGAACTGCTAAAACCCAATACAGATTTCAAGCATGGATACTATCATTATTCCTTCCGCATTAGCGATGCGAAATATCTTGAGTTACCATTCGTAAGAGAATGGAACCCGCTTGAAAAAGACTGGAAACTACCCTCAAATTGGAAGGAGATATTTCTCACAAAGATGAAAGAATATCTGGAGAAGTTCAGGAGTTTCAAGCTTTTCATGGACATATGCGTTCGATGTGGTGCCTGTGCAGATAAATGCCACTATTACATAGGCACAGGAGACCCGAAAAACATGCCAGTCGCAAGAGCGGAGTTAATAAGGTCGATTTATCGCCGTTACTTCACTCCCGCAGGAAAACTCGGCGCTATCGCTGGTGCTCGCGATTTGAGCGAGGATGTAATAAAAGAGCTTTACTACTACGCTTATCAATGCTCTCTCTGCAGGCGATGCAGTGTCTTCTGCCCCTATGGCATTGATACCGCAGAGGTTACATGGATTGTGAGAATGCTCCTCAAAGAAATCGGCGTAGTGCATAGATTCACTTTGATCTCGATTGCAAGCTCAGCGAGAACAGGTAATCACCTTGGTTTGCTACCAGGAGGTATTGCTGGAGCTTTACAGAGCGTCGCCGAGGACGTTTACAACCTTACAGGTATCGAAATTGAGGTTCCGATAAACAAAAAGGGTGCTGAGATCCTTTTCGTAGCACCTTCAGCGGATTTCTTCGCAACTCCGCACTGGTACGTTTGCATGGGCTACCTAATGCTGTTCCACGAACTTGGCCTTGATTACACTTGGTCAACTTATGCAAGCGAAGGTGGAAACTTTGGCACGTTTATAAGCTATGAGCTTGCGCAAAAGCTAAACGCGAAAATTTATCAGGAAGCAGAAAGACTCGGTGTTAAATGGATCCTTGGCGGGGAATGCGGGCATATGTGGAGGGATAAGCATCAGTACTTAGCCACGATGAATGAGCCTGCAAAGAATCTCGAAGATCCCGTGAGCCCGATAACTGGAACTTACTTCGAGAACGCTGCGAGCACAAAGATGGTTCACATCGCCGAGTTCGTTGCAGATTTGATTGCACACAAGAAGCTCAAACTCGATCCTACAAGGAACGATAAGTGGATCGTAACTCTGCACGATGCCTGCAACTACGCAAGAGCGATGGGATTGCTTGAGGAGCCGAGGTATGTGATAAAGAATGTATGCAGATTCTTCTACGAGATGCCGGAGCATACAATAAGGGAAAAGAGTTATTGCTGCGGAAGTGGTGGAGGATTGCTGACAGAAGAGGTCATGGATCTTCGCATGCGCGGTGGAATGCCGAGAGCGATGGCGATAAGAGAAGTGCATAGAAAACATGGAGTTAACTACCTATGCACACTATGTGCAATCGACAAAGCTGCATTTCCACATCTGCTTGAATACTGGAAACTCCCCGTTGCCGTTGGCGGTATGATGGAGCTCGTTGGTAACGCTTTGATAATGAAGGGAGAAAAGGAGAGGACAACAGATCTTAGAGGAGAGCCTTTGATAAGGAGGGATTGAAATGTACAGCAAAAAACTCGCAATCCCGCTTATCATCGCCTTCCTTGCGCTTGCCTTTTCACCGCTTATCTACAATGCTTTCGCAAAAACTCTGGGGCATTATCCTGAGATCCAAAAACCAAAGGGCGAGTGCGTTGAAAACGCGGACTGGATGCGCGCTAATCACATGCTACTTTTGCAGGAGTGGAGAATAAACGCGATAAGGAGCGGAGCGGAGGGTGGGAGAATTTACCACAGCTTCACTTACGCGAAGGAGTTCCATGCATCTACGAACACCTGCTGGGATTGTCACGGCGATAAAACAGTTTTCTGCGACAAATGCCACGATTACGTTGGTATAAAGCCAGAATGCTGGGACTGCCACTGGAATCCGAGTTTTGAAAAACCACTCATAAAATAATTTTTTAGTTTCTTCAAGCACTTGAGACAATTTTTACAACATCGCCATTTTTTAGTTCGTAATCTTCAGCGATTCGCATCTTCTTTTTCGCATCTACTGCAAAGATGAATTTTTCCCCAATTTCTGTGTGGATTTTGTATGCAAGCTCTCTTGCAGTCGTGCCCTTCTTTACAAGAAAAGCATCAGGCAAAACGTTTCCTTTGGAATCTGTAAACCTTGATTCATCCTCTACAGGATAGACAACTATGTATCCAAGGACATCAAAGACTAATTTGTTTATCACATCCTGCACACCCGTGCTTCCAAATTCGGCAAGGTAGTCTCTTATTTTCTCAAGAGCTTTTTTCTGTTTTTCATTAAGCTCCCTTATTACTTTGAAATCAGAGTCTCCGGGCAAATACTGTATGTATCCCGCTTTCGCCGCTGTTCTGAGCACGAGTTCGTAATTGGCAGAAGTTGGGATTGCACCGATATTCTTCAATTTTCCAATCAATTCCTTCGGCGCCTTATCCGCTTTATTTGCAGAAATTACCATTTTCATTCTCTTCTCTCTTAAATTTCTTGCCAAACTTTTTAGTTCCTCGTCTCCAAGCTTTTGAATGTCTTCGATTCCGCGAAAGGCATCTCTTATCATTGTTTCATCAAATCCAAGTCCTGCAAGTGCCTCTGAAATAAATTTTGCTGCCTCTTTTTTCTCTGCTTTTGCTTTTCTTACTATTTTTTCCCAGTTTCTCTTCAAAATTCCATAAATCCACATATCAAGCTCGTGGAGCAGAAATTTCACATCCTCTACTGGATCTCTTTCGCCAATGCCAATTTCGTTACCATTTTCATCCGTCGATCCGGAAGCGTCAACAACGTGGATAATCGCCTCACTTTGTCTCAGATCATCGAGAAACTCGTTTCCAAGTCCTTTTCCTTTATGCGCCTCGGGAACAAGGCCTGCAACATCGATAAGTTTTATCGGGATAAATCGCCAACCATTCACACATTTTTTGCACTCAACATCGAGTTCTTCGCAGATGCACTTTACTCTGACATAGGCGATTCCTATATTTGGCTTGATCGTTGTAAAGGGATAATTCGCAATCTCCGCATCTGCAAGTGTAGCTGATTTGAAGAAAGTCGACTTTCCAGCATTTGGTTTTCCAGCAATACCTATTTCAATCATAAAAGCCCTCTTGACTCGTATTCTCCTCTTTTTCTTCTTCTTATAAGACTGTTGAGCAATGCGGGGTTGTTTTTTAGAAATGAGGCATATTCCTTACTTATCTCTCCTCTTTTCTCAAAAAATGCAATTATCTCGAGAGCCTCATCTAAGTTTGTGCAAATCTCAAGATGGTCGAGCACTGTTGGTATTAATCTGTCCCCCATCTCTTGGTAGAGGTTCGGAAACATCTTCCTGAATTTTTCCTTGTTCCATTCCACTTACATCACCGAGATCTGTTTTAAGGATTATCGCATCTCTAATCCATACACCCTCTCGGGCAATTATTTCCCCATTTACAATGCAACCTTTTTCCATATAAACTCTCTCCCCTCTCACGTGAAGGTTTACCTCGCTTGAGTTTATGAGGTATATGATTTTCCCCTCAACCGCACCATGAACTCTGGTTGAATCAACTATTATTTCTCTCCCCCTCAGACCACCAAAAATCTCACTTCTGCTCACGTAAATATTCCTCGCTCTCAGAGTTCCAAGAATTCTGCTGTCATAAACATCTGCATTCTTGGTTGTAAAAATTCGCATTCCATCCACTATGGATTTTTCTGGTAAAATTATGGAGGGTTCCACTTCCTCTTCAAACAAACCCTGAACTTCTTCAACTTTCCCAAGTCTGAGAAGGAGCATGATGTAAAGCAAAAGAAAGAAAACAATCGATGCTGGATTCTGAATTGTTATTAAGCCCCGAGCTTCAAAGCCACTTTTGATTTTGACGTTTCTTCCAATTTCAAGATCACCATACACCGTTAGTTTTCCGTTAATTCCCGTAAACTCACCGATGTATGCATCGCCTTTCGAAACGAGATCGCCTTGAATAGAGCAGAAAGAGTCAATTCGAGCTTCTTCGCTGACAACATCGCCATTTATGGCAACTCTTTCTCCAGCTACGAGTTTTTTTGCGATTATCCCATAATCAATTTTTGAATTTTGCCCAACTATAACATCTCCATTTGCAACTATGCTCCTTTCTTCGAATTTCACATTTCTCAGAAGCATTTTGTTGAACATTTGGAAGGAATAAGCAAAATCATTTAAAAAGTTTTCCAAGAAAAATTTAGATAGACTGAGCAAGAGTTATATACTCACAAATATTTTTCATCTTATGCGAAAGAGTGAACTTGATACCATCGACAAAAAAATAATCGAGAACCTCCTCCGTGGTAAAACGCAGGCAGAGATTGCGGAAATAGTTGGTGTCACTCTTAGAACAGTTCAAAATAGAATAAAGGCTCTTGAAGATCATGGTTTCCTTATAAAGCTAAAAGAAGGGTATTGGATAGCAAACTATCAGAAAATCGGACTAAGCATGCTTGCAGTAGTCCTCATCGACTTCGACATCGAGTCCAAAACAAGGCTTGATGAGATAATAGAACATTTTAAGAAGCTCGACTTTGTTGAGAACATCTTCGAAACCGTTGGCTCGCAGTATGACATGTGTATGATCGTGCGCTACAGGGATGTCGAGGAATTTAGAGCGGAAAGACGGAAGTTCATGGAGTGGATGAGTAAGAAGGGAATTAAGATTAACCATCTGCACACGTTCATAGCTTCGCGAACGCACAAGGATCACAGAAGAACAATAATTCCATGAGAATTGTCTTCGAAAGGGAGATTGAGGTAAAAGAGATTGTTGTAACTCCAAGACCAATTTGGAAGTGTAAAAGCTGCGAAAATTACGGAAAAAGCCCTTCTTGTCCTCCAAATGCTCCAAGCTGGAAGGAGTTTAAAGAGCTTCTTAGGCATTACAAAAAGGCTTTACTCATAAAGTTCGGAATCGAAGGAGATTTTGAAAAAGAGAAAAGAGAAATCCTTGAATTTTTACTCAAAAAAGAGCGCGAGCTGATGAAAAAAGGCTATACCTTTGCTCTTGCTCTGTTTCCAGGAAAATGCAATATTTGTGAGGAGTGCAAAACCCCTTGTAGATTTCCTGAAAAAATGAGGTTTTCACTTTCCGCGATTGGCGTGGAGGTTGCGAAATTAACGAAGCTCGATGCGAAAGAGAACGTTCTAATAGCGATCATCCTCTTAGATTGACTTCGTATTTTACGAAAAGTTTTTTAAGGTTTAATGTCCAAGTATGGACAATGAAAGTTGGAGTTGTTGGTGTTGGTTGTTCGAAGTTCGGGCAGAGAGAAGTTACTTTGCAAGAGTTGGCGTTTGAAGCTGTGAATGAAGCTTTGAAAGATGCAAATCTGAGCCAGGAAGATATCGAAATGAGCGTCGTCGGTTGCGTTGGTACTCGTGGCTACGAACTGATGCCTGCGGTAGTTGTGAACGAATACTGCGGATTCGCTGGCAAAGGACCGATAAGAGTCGAAGCTGCGTGCGCAACTGGAAGTGCTGCAGTTTATACTGCCCTTTCTTCGATAAAATCTGGACTTGTAAACGTTGCGATAGCGATAGGGGTTGAGAAAATGACCGAAGTCGACACCGCAACTTCCGCTGCAATCGGTGGCAGGGCAGGAAATTACCTCTGGGAACATCATTTCTACGGCACAACTTTTCCTGCTTACTACGCAATGCACGCAAGCGCACACATGGCAAGATTTGGCACTACTGAGAGGCAGATGGCACTTGTTGCAGTTAAAGCACACAGAAATGCTGTAAAGAACCCGAAAGCGCATTTTCAAAGGGAAATAAGCGTTGAAGATGTGCTGAATTCCAGAATGATCACATACCCGCTCAAACTTTACGATTGCTCTCCAATAAGCGATGGAGCTTCAGCAGCGATTCTTGCGAGTGAGAAAGTGATCAAAGAGCGCAATTTAGATGCGATTTGGGTTGAAAGCGTTGGTTTCTCTTCCGACACATCGAACATGACGATGCGCGAAGACTTCGTAGGGCTAAAGGCAACAAGAATGGCTGCAGAAATGGCTTACAAAGGAGCGAAAATAGATGACCCCTTAAAGAGCTTTGACTTCGCAACAGTTCACGACTGCTTTACGATCGCAGAAATAATGGCCTATGAAGACCTTGGTTTTTGCAAAAAAGGCGAAGGTGGGAAATTCATTGAAAACGGTGAATCGGATTTCGGTGGCAAGATTCCAGTTAACACTTTTGGCGGGTTAAAAGCAAAGGGTCATCCGCTTGCCGCTACAGGTGTTGCAATGGTTTATGAGGTCGTGAAACAACTGAGAGGGGAAGCGGGAAAATTGCAGGTTGAATTGAAGCACCATCGCGCTTTGACGCATAACATCGGCGGAACTGGGCATTTCGCCTGGGTTTTCATCTTTGGGAGGTGAAAGAATGATTGTTGAAAGCAGGGAGCTTAAACTAAAGCATAGAATCAGTGTTGCAAAGACCGCAAAGTATTGGAAAGGGCTCGAAGAGGGAAGGGTTTACAAAACAGTTTGCAAGTGTGGGAAAAGCTACTATCCACCGAGGGCGGATTGCATTTGTGGAAAAGAGACTGAATGGGTAGAAATAAGTGGAAAAGGAGTTGTGGAAAGCTTTACAGTTGTTTACTCAATTCCCGCTGGCTACGAATGGAGCAAGCCATACAGAATAGTGATCGCAAGATTTGGTGACGTTCGTGTTATGGGTTGGAGTGATGAAGAGGTTTTGGTTGGAGAAGAGGTTTCGTTTTACACGGCAAAAGATGGGAGTGGGATCTGGAAAGTTTGGTTTAGGAGGTGATTTTTGTGGATTTTAGGCTTAGTGAGGAACAAGAAGACATAAGAAGAGCTGCAAGGGAGTTTGCCGAGAAAGAGTTCAAGAAAGAAATTATCGAGGAATGCGACAGAGAAGAGAAGTATCCGATGGAGTTGATGAAAAAAGCAAGAAAGCTTGGATTTTCGACAATAAAAATCCCAGAAGATTATGGAGGCATGGGGATGACTTTGCTCGAAGAGTGCCTTGTTACGGAAGAATTTTACCGCGTAAGCCCCGGGCTTGGCAACGCTTGCCTTAGTTCGACTTTTGGCACAGAACTTCTTGTATTATTCGGAAACGAAGATCAGAAGGAGAAATACCTGCGATGGGTAACTGAAAAGGATGGAATTTCCGCAATGGCATCAACCGAGCCTGAAGCGGGAAGCGATGTCGCGAGTGTGAAAACAAGAATCGTGAAAGAGGGCGATGAGTGGGTGATAAATGGTGTTAAGACGTTTATCACAAATGGGAGCGTCTGCGACTTCGTTCTCGTTCTTGGCAGAACTTTTGAGGGCAAGAAAAGACATGAAGGGCTAACTTTTGCGATAGTGGAGAGCAAAAACAAGGGATTCAAGGCTACAAAGATAAAGAACAAGCTCGGATTAAGAGCGAGCGATACCGCGGAGATCGTGCTCAAAGACGTTCGAGTTGGCGATGAGAACATTCTTGGCGAACCGGGAAGGGGTTTCTATCAGCTTATGGAATTCTTCAACCACACAAGACCGAGGGTTGCTGCACAGGGCGTTGGAATTGCACAAGGAGCACTTGAGCTTGCGATAAACTACGTGAAGCAGAGAAAACAGTTTGATCAGACAATTGCTTCATTCCAGCATACGCAGTTCAAGATCGCTGAGATCGCAACAAGAATTCAAGCTGCGAGGCTTTTAACCTGGCAAGCAGCCTGGTACTGTAGTACTGGCAATCCAAGACCGGAACTTTCTTCGATGGCAAAGTGGTTTGCTGGTGAAACCGCTGTAATCGCTGCGGATTGGTGCGTTCAATTCCATGGCGGATATGGCTACATAGGCGAATACCCGGCGGAGCGCTATTACAGAGATGCGAAAATCGTTGAGATCTACGAGGGGGTTAAGGAAATTCAGAAGCAGATCATTGCGAGACAAATACTGGGGAGAGTATGAATGTCATTTACAGTGTTGAGGGAAAAATAGGTATTGCAACGCTAAATCGACCAGAGAAACTGAATGCTCTCGACACAAAAACGAGAGAAAATTTGAAAGAGATCGTTGAAAGAGCTGAGAAGGAAGTGAGGGTATTGATAATCACGGGTAGCGGTAAGGCTTTTGCAGCTGGTGCTGATGTGAATGAACTGATTCAGAGGGACCCAATAAAAGCAATTGAGGCGACAAAACTTGGTACAGAACTATTTGCGAGGATAGAAGAACTTGAAATTGCAACAATCGCAGCAATCAACGGCTTCGCGCTCGGCGGTGGGCTTGAGCTTGCGATGGCGTGCGATATAAGAATTGCAAGCAATAAAGCGAAGTTTGGTCAACCTGAGATAAATCTCGGCATAATTCCCGGTTCTGGAGGGACGCAAAGATTACCAAGGCTCGTTGGTCTTGGTATGGCAAAAAAACTCGTTCTTACTGGGGAAATAATTGACGCAAACGAAGCTTTTCGCATAGGCCTCGTAGATGAAGTTGTTGAGCCTGAGAAACTAATCGACAGAGCAAAAGAGATTGCAAACAGGATTGCAGAAAAATCCGCAATTGCTGTGAAACTTGCAAAAAGATCTTTGAATGCTTCAATGAACACAACGCTTAGAGATGGACTAAGATTAGAGGCAAGTCTTTTCTCGATCCTTTTTGCGAGCGATGAAGCGAAGAAGTTGATGAAAGATTTTCTGGAAAAAAAGAGGTGATTTTGTGTTTAAAAGCATTGGAGTTGTTGGTTTTGGTTTGATGGGCTCTCAGATAACGCAGTTCTTTGCTCAGCAAGGATATGAAGTTGTTGCTATCGATTCCCGAAAAGAAGCGCTTGAAAAGGGAATTGAAGCGATAAAAAAAGGCAGATTTGGTTTGATGAAGCTTGTGGAGAAGGGGAAGATGAGCAAAGATGATGTGGAAAAAGTCCTTTCTTTGATAAAGACTTCGCAGAACTACGGAGATCTGAAGGAATGTGATCTCATAATCGAAGCTGTTTACGAGGATTTAGATTTGAAGCTCAAGGTGCTTCGCGAAGTTAGCCAGATTTGCGATGCTGTTATTGGTTCGAACACGAGCTCGATAAGCATAACAAAGCTTTCATCCGCTGTAAAAGATCCTTCGAAATTCCTTGGGATCCACTTTTTCAATCCTGCGCAAGTCCAAAAACTCATCGAACTCATAGAAGGGCTCTTAACTGATAAAAAGCTAATTCTTGGTATTAAAGAATGGTTCTCAAAGCTTGGGAAGGTTCCTGTGATCGTCAAAGATTCACCAGGATTCGCAACAACCCGTCTCGGACTCATTCTCGGAAAAGAGGCTTTGCTTATGCTCCAGGAAGGTGTTGCAACTCCGCAAGACATCGACATCGCGATGATGCTCGGTTATGGATATACAATGGGACCAATCGAGACCGGCGATCTCGTAGGCCTTGACACAAGGCTTAGAATTTACGAAGCGATGTTCCAGATGACAAAAGATCCGAAATGGGCCCCCCCAAAGCTCCTTATTCAGCTTGTTGACGCTGGCTATTTTGGAGATCCAAGCGTTAAGCCTGGAAGTAAGGGAGGTGTTTACGAGTTCTATGGGCAAGAAAGGGCAACACAAGTATTGAAAAGACTTGGGTTAAGGTAGACTTGCACAAAGCTTTTTAAATCTTCCAAAGTTTTTTATTTGTGAAGTTGGTTCTATTTGTCTTAATGATCCTAATCTTGCCCGTTTCAGCGCAGAGAGTTGGAGAAATCTCGGAAATGAAAGTTGAAATCTTTGTAGCTGAGAAAGCTCATTTTAAGTATGAGCTAACTCTTAAAAATCTGGTAAACAATCCAGTGGTTTTTGGAGACTCTGAGATTAGACTTCAAAAAGTGGAGCCCGTAAAATTTCTCATTCCTATCCCATTTACTGAGCGCACAAGTGCTGTTGTTGTTGAAAATTTAAGAGCTTATTCGGAAAACATGAACTTTCAAACGGAATTTGAGAATGCTGGGGATTATTCCGTAATACACTATCGAGTATGGTATCCCGTTGAACCTCAGGGCACAATGAAAGTAATCATCGAGTTCGATGCGGACATCGTTGATAAAGGGCTCATATTCAAGAGCATAACAGTTCCCGTTGGTGGGGACTTTGATATAAAAAACGTTGAGATTCTTGTCAACTCTGACTGGCATCTTTGTTATTTTGAGGAAGGTGCAAGAAAAGTTCCTGCAGGTAGTATAACATTCTATACAGCAGAATTCTCAGCATTGCCTTTGCCCATGCTTCCAGTGAGAGGTTATGTTTTGTTCTGGGGGATTGTGATTGCAGCGATTGTAATTCTTGGCTTCTTTTCGTTGAGGAGAAAATGAGAACGCTTCCTCTGCTTTTTCTACTCCTCCTTGGAATTGCAGAGGGATGTGTGGTTGAGATAAGGGAATGTGTTTTATTCCCAAACGGAACTCAGCAAATTGGCCGCGACTGGTTGGTCGTGGATTTCACCAACATCTATGGCTACGAAATCTTCGATGTTCAAATCGATGGTATTGCATTCATTCCCACCGTTCTGCCCGGGCAGAGTGTGAAGATTGATCCTTTTAAAACTGTTGAAGGGAAAGAATTTCCCCTATCAGTAAAAGCCAACGTTGAAAGCATCGAAGATGGGAAAAGGGTAGTTTATACTGTTGAGAACAGAGGAGAGAAAGAATTGAACATCACGATATCAATTCCAAAATTCTACGGGTTCATTGATTGCCAGAACTGCAGTGTAGCAGAGAGAATAGTATTTACTGCAAATATAACTCCGAATTCTTTTGCTAACTTTGCAATTTTTACATCACCAGATTTTGAAATACCGGATGGTGAAGTGAGATTTAGCCTTGAAGAGAGGCAAAACATAAGCTTTGGGTTCAGCATACCATTCAGCATTGAGAAATGGGAACAAAGGAAATGGATTGCCAGATTTTATGTTTCAAATCCAACAAACATGAAAATGGAGCTAAACGTCACGGGATGGGCAGAATTCTGCACAAATTGGCCAGAGAACTGCACGAGGCAGGATTTATTTACTGAAAAACTTTTTCTGAATGCCAATGAATCCTTTTCGAGAAAATTTGAGCTCGAATCTACTTCTGTTCCGATTTTCTTTTTCAAAGCACAGGGGAGGGTTGAAGATTTTTGCAAACTCCATATTTTACCAGCAACAAATGTAACCGGGAGATACTTTGTTGGCTACGCAATTTTAAAAGGCTTTAGCTCCAAAGCTTTGGTAACACCGGTTGCTCCAGCCCCTCCAGTTTTTCCAGTCGTAACCCCCGTAGCACCGCAAACTTTGCCTCCATTTACTACGCCACCTCCATTGTCCCCAGCAACGATCCGTTATTCTCCAGAAATAGAAATACCAGCTCCAGTGATACCAAAAGAGATTGCAGTGCATTATACTTTAGCAATTCTACCCGCTTTGTTTGGGGTTTTTATTGCAAGCGTATTTGTTCCTGCTGCCATGTCGCGACGTGGTTTAGTTATCCCGGGTGGTTTAGAAAGGTTACAATTGATTATGCCCACAAAAATGCGCATATACACGATCCCATCAAACCCTGCAGTGAATGGAATTATCGTAGAGCCAGATCACGAGCTTGTTTCATACTTGGTATCCTTGGGAATAAATCGCGAAAGTGCTGAGGCGATTTCAGTTGCCATAAAGGTTAAAAAACCAATTGTTGCAAGAAATGCGGAAGAAGGCAAAATTGCTCTGGCATTTGGCATTCCGGTGATATGGTATGGAGGAACTTGAGATTCAATTAGAGGAAATTGTTAAAAAAACGAAGCGAAAGGATACGATAGCAGCGGTCTTAATTTCTTCTGCTTTTGTAGTCTTTGGGCTCCTCGTTTTAATTCTACTCGACGTCATCATCGTGTCTGGAGATATTAGAAAGTGGCTCCCAATCTTGCTGCTTATTTCTACATGGGTCCTTCTGGCACTTGGAATTTATTTGCTCATCTCGATGCCAATGCCAAAGTTACCGCCAAGGATTATAGCCGATTCAAAAGGAGTAACCGAGCTCATGCAGAAAAAATACCCGGGAAAAGTTTACGTTACGAAAGAGACCTTCAAAAAGCTTCCCCCTACTGCTGCGCTGAGGCTGAAAATCGAAGTTCTGGAAGCAAATGAAGAAAAGGAGATAAAAAAATACAGCAAATATGGCGAAGAACTTGCACAAGCAATTGCTGCAGCTAAAAAATTTAGGGGGAAGATTGTAAGCAATGAAAGGGGAAAAATCGATGGTGTTGAAGTTCTGAGGGCAGAAGACCTCAAATAGCGAAAAGTTTATGAAATATGGTGAGTTTTAATTCCCATGGCAATAGTTGCTGCGCTTGATGTGAAATCGGATAGGAGTGAAAGAGTAATAGCGTTTGCAATTGCAGAAGCCAAAGTTAGGAAAGAAAAAGTGATCTTTGTTCACTCACTGTTTGGAGAGGATAAAACGAGTCCAAAGGAGATAGAGGAAGGGGAAAAATTGCTTAAGTGGGCGGAAGAGATTGCAAAGAAGGAAGGCGTTGAATTCGAAACAAAGCTACTTGTCCGGGGAAAAGAACCGGCAGAAGATGTTATAGACTTTGCAGACGAAGTCAACGCAAGCATGATTGTTGTTGGTGTAAGAAAAAGACGTCCAGCAGGTAAAATTCTCTTTGGAAGTGTTGCACAGGATATAATTTTACATGCAACAAAACCCGTCGTTTGCGTTAAATAGACGTTAAATAGAGTATTAAAAAATTAAAATTTAATAATTTTTTAGCCCCATGTAGCGCCGTAAACTTTATCCACGAACACTTTGCCCTCTAAGTCCACATAGGAATACTCTTGCCCCCAGAAAATCGGCAATACGCGATGGGTTGCTGCTATTCCATCGAATATTGTCAATCCACTACCCGCGATTATCGTTGCACCTTTTGTGTTGTAAGGCTTAACATTTGCAAAGCCGAGATACATGAACTTCACATGCCCTCTATAGCCATCAGCTGGGAATACTTTTTCTTCAAATGCCTTTATTATCTTTGCTGGCTCGAGAGATTGTGCATCTTCAATTGCCTTTGCAAATAGCAGCATTGATTGATAGTGCAATCCATGTTCCCAAGTAAGTGGATATCCCATTAGTCTTGGCTGCAACTCATCGCAGAGCTGCTTGTAACCTGGATATAGGGGATCTTGCATAGCTTCGGATGTCTGGACAAGTATGCAGGGCGCTGTTGTTGCAGCTGACTTGTCAACCAGCTTTATGTCTCCTTTAAGCACCCTCTTCGTTGCAAAATCATACTCTATACCAAGGAATTTCATTATTTCTTCCATTTTTGCTTGTTCTGCTATTATAAATCCACCAGTGTAACCAAGTTCTCTTGCAATCTTTATAACCCTTGCAATTGGTTCTGATGGACCTACTACTACGATAACCTCAGGTTTCGCTCCCAACACTCGGGAAACGTATGGATAGAAATCAGTTTCAAGATAATAGTTAATCGGAGCTTCAGCAACTATTTGTCCTCCTTTCAGAGTCCAGTATTTCTTGAACTGCTCACCCCAGAGAACGCCGTATTCGTGTGTTCCAGCCATAAGTGCGGCTTTCTTGTAACCCTTTTCAAGGAACACATTCGACATCCAAGGCACATAGATTATCTCGAAGTTAACTGTGATCACAGCTGTTAACTTGTTCCCAGTCTGCACAACTGCCGGACTTGAAGTGTAAGCACCGATCACAAACCCTCTCTGCTCGTTTATCTTCTGCATAGCCAGGATTCCACCGCTGTGCGGGCAGAAGATTATTGGAGCCTTGTAAGCGTCGAAAATCTTTTCAGCATTTGAAACCGCGAGTGTTGGAGAGTATTTGTCATCGATTGCAACGACTTCGAGCTTATACCATTTATCACCGAGAACAACCCCCCCAGCCTTGTTTATGTCCTCGACAGCAAACTTTATACCATCAAGACAGT
>JAWBZL010000023.1:0-21516 GCA_038866255.1 Archaeoglobaceae archaeon | reverse complement strand
TCACATCCCCAATCTGTTTTTCAAGCTCCTCCGCTTCCTCTTTGCTCCTCGTTCCAAATCCTATCATTAAAATATCAAAGTTTCCCCTACTGCCAATCAGATCCCTTATAACTTCCGAAAAGCTCCTATTATTCTTAATCTTTGCGAGTTTCTCGTAAACATCGTCCGCGATGGTTATCGTTTTCATATTCATGCATGCACACACGAATATATAAGATTTTGGACTTTTAACCTTTATAATTTCAAGGTGCCAAGAAGTTGAAAAGACTCGGATAAGGAATTCCTTGAGTTTTGAATACGAAACTATGAAAATATGGGGTCGGTGGGATTTGAACCCACGACTTGCGGGTCTCTTCGGGTCAGCGCTCCAATGGGTCATCACCGCTCAGCAGACCCACAATTCATCACACCACTGGAGCCCGCCGCGCTTCCTGACTACGCCACGACCCCTAAGAGAAGTAGTCTTGAGGGATATAAAATTTTGGTTACTTTTTCAATTCCTCGCATATTTTAGAGTCTATGTTTGGCTTTCAATTTTGTAAGAAAAAGAATATATGTCACTTCCTCCTAATAATATAATAAAATGATTGAAAGATACAAAATTCTTAAAGAGTTCGCGGAAACAGCTGTGGAGGCAAAATTTGAAAATACAGTTACTGAATACTATGCTGCAGAACCATTCGTAAAAATTTTAATTGTTGAAGATCCCGAGCAATACAGACTTCGATACTTTGCTGTGGAGCCACATTTGAGCTCCGATGAATTGCAAATTCTTGCCTCACTAATCATGGATTTGAGGAGGATTTTAACACTAACTGATTTGTCTCTCGATCTCGAAGAAAGGGCTAAATCACTTGTAAAGAACCTCAACAAGCTTTTAAAAGAATACGGAATTGAAGTTGGAAGCGATCTTTATGGAAGAATCCTTTACTACCTATTTCGTGAGTTTTTTGGCTACAGCGTAATCGAACCCCTTATGATTGACCCAAATGTTGAAGATATTTCCTGTGATGGCTACGATGTTCCGATTTTTGTTTATCACAAAAATTACGGATATCTCGAGACAAACATAAAAATCCCGAAAAATGCTCTCGATAGACTTGTTCTTCTTTTGGCTCAGAAAAGTGGTAAACATCTCTCGCTTGCAAATCCAATTGTCGATGCAACCCTCCCCGATGGGAGCAGATTGCAGGCAACTTTTGGAACTGAGGTTACACCAAAAGGCTCAAGTTTTACAATAAGAAAGTTTGCAGTTCAACCTCTGACTCCACTGGACTTGATTCGTTCCGGAACAATACCCGTCGGAATAATGGCATATTTATGGCTTGCAATTGAGCACAAGCTTTCTTTGATTGTTGTCGGTGAAACTGCAAGTGGTAAGACAACAACACTAAATGCCGTTCTCATGTTCGTCCCTCCTGATGCGAAAATAGTTTCAATAGAGGATACGAGAGAGCTAAAGCTTTATCACGAAAATTGGTTACCGCAGGTTACGAGAACAGGAATAGGGGAACAGGAGATCGATATGTATGACCTGTTAAAAGCTTCACTCAGACAAAGACCTGACTACATCGTTGTAGGCGAAGTTCGCGGAAAAGAGGCGTTAACGCTTTTTCAGGCTATGTCAACGGGGCATGCGAGTTACTCAACCTTTCATGCAGGCGATATAAACCAGATGGTCTATCGCTTTGAAAGCGATCCTTTAAATGTTCCAAGAAGCATGTTGCAGTTTTTGGATATTGTTCTCGTGCAAAATATGTATTTAAAAGGTTCAAAAAGAATAAGAAGGACGAAAGAGGTAAACGAAATTCTTGGGATAGATCCATCAGACAAAAACCTCTTAGTAAACCAGTTCGTGAGATGGGATGCAAAAATAGATGAGCATATTCAGCTCAGCGTTCCGAAGAAACTTGATAAAATTGCCCTATCAAGGGGGGATGACGTTTACGAAGAGCTTGAGAGGAGAAAGAGATACATAGATTGGATGATTAAAAAAGATGTTAGAGACTACAGGGATTTCACAAAGCTCGTCCATGCCTATTACAGAAATCCAGAAGTAGCTTTTTCAAGGGTTTTATGATTTCACCTAATTTTCTGAAAAAATATTTTAGGAGAAAGTTTGAGGCAAATCCTGCGAGGTATGCTGAACTTAAAAGAGCAATTGAAAGCGCAAGACTAAGAGTTACTGTTCCCGAAATTCTGTCCTTTTCTCTCTTCTTTTCTCTTATTGTAATGCTCATCGGAGCGCTTATAGGCTACATAGGCTCCATCTTCATCAAAGAGAGATTTGGTATTGGGGATTTATACATTGGGGGGACAATTGAGTTCTGGAAAGTTCAAGTTGCAATCTCTGTATTGCTATCCCTTATATTCTTTGGTTTTACACGCTATCTTATCCTTGCGTGGCCGTACTATGTTGCAAATTCAAGAAAGGGCGGAATTGATGCTGCCTTACCTCATGCCGTGAACATGATGCTTGGAATGGCAAAGGGAAATGTTCCAGTGATCTCAGCAGTTCGATTCATTGCTGAAAATAAACCACTGTTTGGTGAGTTGAGCGTTGAATTTGAAAGAATCGCGGTCTTAGTTGAAATGGGAAACGATGTTGAGAGCGCAATGAGATTCGTTGCAGAAACAACCCCTTCAGAAAAGTTCAGAGTCTTCCTTGAGAACTTCCTCGACGTTTATCGCGGGGGTGGAAATGTTGTTGATTATTTGAAGGCAAAGTCTGAGCAGTTTTTTACAGAAAAAGAGAGATTTTATTCGGTTTACGCAGAATCGATGCAAATAATTGCAGAAATTTATCTTGCACTCTTTATTGTTGCTCCTTTGTTTTTCCTGATTGTTCTCGTGGTTTTTAACATGATCGGCAGTTCAAGCCTTGGACTTTACAGAATATTTGCATACACGATGCTCCCTATGGGTTCACTAATTGTGCTCTGGCTCGCTTATTCAACTACGAAAAGAGAGAGAAGAGCAATCAGCGAAATTATAACTGAACCGGAATATATAATTGCCAGAGTTTCTGAAAAACCAAATGATTTCAAATTTAGGAGGTTAAGAAGAATTTACAGCAAAATAAAGAACTTTTTGCTATACCCAGTATTTGAAATGCCTTATGCAATGGGAATGAAATATGTTCTTTTCTATTTACTTCTTCCCGGCCTTGTTTTCTTTGCGATATTCTACACAAAAATGGAGTTCGACTACCTGCTTTTCTCCACTTTCCTCGCAATTGGTCTCCCAATGGTTTTCTTTGTCGAATACAGAGAAAGGCTGATGAGAAAAGCGGAGAAAGAGTTACCGGATTTTATAAAACAACTTGCCTCGCTTAACGAAGCTGGGCTAAATGTCGTGGAGGCGTTGAAAAACATCAGCGAATCCAAGATAGGGGTTATTAGCAGGGAGATAAAGATGCTTAAAAGAAGTCTCGAGTGGGGAGAACTGCTAACAACAGCTTTTGTTAAACTTGAGAAAAGGATTAAAAGCGGTGTCTTTCAAAGAGCAATATCAATGCTCGTGAGAGCAATAGAGTCTTCTCCAAGTATTAAAGATGCATTTTACACGGCTTCACAGCTTTCTGAACTTGAGATAGAGATGCGAGAAAAGCTCAGAAGTATAATGAGCTCATATATTATTATAATCTACCTCGCCGTTGGAGTTTTTCTTTACACAGCCTATGTTTTAATAAAGAACATGATTTCTGTTTTTGCCTCACTTCAGGGACAAGTTTCACAGTTCGCTACAAATTTGAACTTGGAGGAGCTTACTAACGTTTTTGCAGAAACCTCTTACCTTGTAGCCATATTCTCGGGTCTTGCTGCAGGAGTTATGGGGGAAGGAAGAATTGAAGCTGGTTTTAAGCATATCTTTATACTGGTGGCGATAACATATGTATTCTTCAAATTCATTGTTTAAAACGAAGATTTCTGCCCATTTTGTTGATGCTTTCGTTGCAGAAGGTGAAGTGACAAGTGTTGAGGGTTGGCTAACGTTTTATGATGAGAAAGAGAAAAGCTGGAAACCATTAGATGGAGAATTGAAGTTCTATCTTGACGGCAGAGAAATAGGAAGAGCGAGTTCGAAAACGGGGCAATTCAAGTTTTCTTTCCTTTCACCATCGATCGGAAAACATAGACTTGACATAAAATTCAAAGAAAAGGGTTACGAGCCAAGCTACAAATCGCTCGAATTCGAGGTTGTAAAAATTGAAAAAAAGTTCAAGATTGTGAAATTTACAAAAATAGTCTTTATATTGCTGCTCTTAATTTGTGCAGCATTTTTTATTTCTGTTTTTTTACTCAAACGACTCTAAGCCTGTGAAAACGCAAAGCAGATGTGATGGTGTTTTCGAATTGCTCAGTCTTTGAGCAAAATCCCTGAACTCTTGATAAAACTTCGAAAATGTTTCCGTAGATCATCGCACTCCTAATGGGTTTTCCATCAAATTCAGCATTCAAAACTTCAACGCTGAAATCACCGCTAACTGCATTCGCTGTATGGGCACCGATTATGCTGTGAACGATCAAAGCGGAATCCATTTCAACTTTTTCGTCAGCCTCGATAACAACGTTACTTGGCATTGGCATTGGGGGGAGGTCGAGACTCAAACGCAATCCATTTCCGGCTACTCCAAAATTTTTCGAATTTTTCCAGTCAGAGTAGAAGTTTAACACCTTGCGATCTACAAGAATCTTTTTTCTCGCCTTTGCACCTTCATCATCAAACGGATAACTCGCAAGCCCACCACTAATAGTTGGATCATCAATTAATCTAATGTTGCCAAGCTGGAAACCTATTTCAACCCTGCTCCTACCCTTAGCAACATTTTCTGCAGAAAGTGATGGGTAAAGAGTGTGGGAAAAAAGCTGGTGAACCGCGTAGGGCATAAGCACAATGTCGTAATAACCTTCTTCAATTTCCTTAGCCTTGGATGATTTAACAGCGAGTTCTTCAGCGTAAGTAGCTACCGAGGCTACATCAAGTTTTAATTTCCTACTTTCACACTGCGCATAAGCGCTACCTTTTTCGTAAACGGTTTCAAGTGAAAGCAACGAATACGTTTCCATTCTATGCAGCTCAGCTCCAAAAGAGTTTTCAAGGCTAATCTCTGCGATCTCATGACTTATGAATGCATTTGCGATGTTTGCTTTCTCAACAGAAGATTTTAAGATTTCAAATTCCTCCTTTATGTAATCTGCGCTCAAGTTCTCAAAGCTCCTATCATAGATTCCATCAACCTTTGTTGGTTTTTCGCATGGAAAATCTTCCAAGTAGTCTTCGGAGATTTTTGCAATTTTTTTCGCCTCTTCCATTGCCTTTTGAACGTTTTTACCAGAAGAAAAACCAACTTTCTTGTCTACTATTACCCTCACTGCAAAGCCATCGTCCATTGAGGACCTGAACATCTTCAGTCTACCAGATTCAATCTCAGCAGAGAAAGTCCTGATTTTTTGCCTGTAAACTTCCCATTCCATCATAAACCACCTACTGTGGCTCTGCAGAGCACAAAAGGTGCCCCATCTGCAACTGGAACAGTTTGATAAGCTTTTCCACAAAATCCAGGATCAAATTTTATTTCTTTTCCAATCTTCAGATTTTTGAGCACTTCAAGAGTCCCCATTAATGATACATCTCTAATCATCTCCCCCATCTCACCATTTCGAACGAGGTAGCCATACTGCGCGCTGAACTGAAAGAATCCAGTTGCAGGATTCGTTTCCCCACCTCTTGAACCAATTAGAAAAACGCCATTTTTGCATAGCTCGAGGAGCTCTTCAAAGCTGAAATCACCTTCTTCAAGAAAGGTGTTGCTCATTCTAACAATTGGGAAACTCACACCTTCACTCCTCGCATTTCCTGGTTCCCCTTTAAGTTTTTTTGCTGTCTCTCTACTGTGGAGGTAGCCTTTCAGAATACCTTTTTCGACAAGAATCTTTTTTCTCGCCTTTACACCTTCATCATCAAACGGATAAAAACCAAATTCTTCAATTGTCGGATCATCGATGATTGTAACATTCTCCCCAGCTATTTTCTCGCCAATTTTCCCACTCAAAACGCTCGCTCCCTGAAGCACGTGATCCGCCTCAACAGCGTGTCCAAAAGCTTCGTGGACAAAAACGCCGGCAAGTTGCGAATCCATCACAACATTCATCTCCCCTGAAGGTGGGGCTTTTGCTTTTAAAAGCTCTGGTAAAACATCGTTGATCTCCTCAGCGAGCTCGTAAACATTTTTAAGCTTTTCCCAGCCTCCAGGTTTCATTAGCCTTTTTGAAATGAACTGCAATGTCTCTCCTTTTCCAATTGCAATTATGGAAACTCCTATGCGTGGAACAGAATACTCAATCTCATTCCCCTGCGAATCTCTATAATGGAGAACTTTAAAACTTTCCATGTAGCTTATCTTAACGCTTTCGGCTTTAATTGCAGTATGCAGCTCTTTAAGCAATCTCACTTTTTGCTCAATGTCAATGTTTTTTGGATTCTCCTTTGCCTTCATCTCATATCTCCCATGAGAGTCGATTTCAATTACTTCAGAGCTACCCTCCGCAATCAAGTTCTTTTCCGCCTCTTTCAGTCCAGTTTCATCGCTTACATTTCCTTCAAAAACTCCCCAGAAACCATTTTTTAGTACCCTAAAGCACTTGGACTTAAAACTTGTTATCCTTGGTTTCTCAACTACACCATTCTCAAGAGATAGGCTGAGAAATTCGATTTCAACTTCTCTTATGTCGTAAAACATGCCTACTCCTCGAGAATACTTTCCGCAGCGATCAAACCTGTAACAGCCGCTCCAACAATCCCCCTGCTAATTCCAGCTCCGTCGCCAATTGCATAGATGAATGGAATGTTTGTTCGCATTTTCTTGTCGACTTTAAGCTTTAAAGAATAGAATTTTACTTCAGGAGCGTATAAAAGTGTGGAATCATCCGCCACACCCGGGATAACCTTATCAAGTCTTTCAAGTGCATCAAGAATATCATCGATAACCCTTCCCGGATAGGCCAAACTTATGTCTCCCGGAATTGCTGTTTTAAGCGTTGGTTGCACGAGTCTGTTGTTCCTTATCCTGCTTTCAGTGCTCCTCCTTCCAAGACGGAGATCTTTTAATCTCTGGAGTATAGGATTTCCACCACCGAGTTTTGTTGTTATCCTTGCGAGATCCCTACCCCATTCGTTTGGCTCTTCAAATGGCTCGGTGAATTCATAATGTCCAAGTAATGCGAAATTAGTGTTATTTGTTCTTTCTTTGGCTTTGCTGTGCCCGTTAACAAGACAAAAGTCACCATAATCTTCTCTTATCACCCAGCCACCGGGACAAGTGCAAAAAGTGCGCAGGTAGTCATCGTGTCTTCTTGTGACAACTCTAAGCTTCGGATCATAAATCGTGGAAGTTATGTCGCTCATAATCGATGCCGGAACCTCAATCCTGACGCCAACGTCAATTGCCTTTGCATTCTCCGCAACCTCTATTTTATACTTCTTAACCCACTCCTCCAGCCAATTTGCTCCACTTCTCCCAACAGCAATTATCAGCTGTTCGTAGCCATATTTATCTCCTTTGTCTGTTTTAATCTCTCTGTTTTCCGGATCTATGTCTACAACTGTTCTTTGCGTATTTATCTCAACTCCTTTCTTTTTAAGTTCAATTTCAATGCTCTTTATAACTTTTGGCAACTCATCACTTCCCACATGCCTCTGTCGAAGCGGAACAAATTCAATACCCGCTGCATTCGCATCCTTTAGAAATCGATTTATTTTTTCCTCATCTTCCCCATAAACCGTCCCTTTAACTCCATGTTTCAAAAAAATCTCGTCAACTTCTTTCATTTTTTCAATCACGTACTCTGGCTCGAGGAAATTAAAATCACCACCAACAGTAAAGCTTGATGGATAATTTGGATTTACGTAATTCAGTTTTCCATCGGAAAGTCCACCAGCCCCTCCAATTCCTGAAGTTATGTTGCATGGATCGCATTTCTTGCAATAGCTTTGTGAGAGATCGCTCGGGCATTTCCTTTTTGAAATATCTCTCCCCATTTCAAAAATGGCAACTCTCTTTTTTCCTGCAAGCTTATATGCTGCAAACATTCCTCCCGGGCCTGCGCCGATGATTAGAACATCGAATTTCATACATCTTCAGCGTTGTCGTTTCTACTCATTTAAACTTTGCTCTCAGCAAAGACAGTTAAGTTTAAATACCATTCTCACTTTTTTTATGTTAAAAAATTATTTAAAACTCAGCAAACCTTAAATACTGATAAAAGAAGTTGGTTTGGTGATATAAAATGCTATCGGAATTTATCTTGACGGAAGAGCAGAAGGCCATAAAGGATGCAGCCAGAGAGTTTGCAGAAAAAGAATTTCCAAAATACGCCGAGGAATGCGACAGAGAGGAGAAGTTTCCATTTGAGCTTTGGAAAAAAGCAGCCGAACTCGGATTTATAGGAATGAACATTCCAGAAAACTATGGTGGCCAAGGAGCAGGAGTTCTCGACTCGTGTCTTGTGGTTGAGGAGTTTTGGAGGGTTGATGGAGGATTGGGGCAGATTTTGTCCTCAACATTCGGCTCAGAGCAAATCCTTGCATACGGAACAGAGGAGCAAAAGAAGAAATACCTGCCACCTCTTGCAAAAGGAGAAGCAATTTGCTGTGCCTGCTACACAGAACCACAGGCTGGAAGCGATGTTGCGGGAATAAAAACGAGAGCAGACAAGGTTGGGGATGAATATGTGATAAATGGAACAAAAATGTTCATAACAAATGGAACAATTGCAGATTATTACATAGTTCTTGCAAGAACTGATCCAAATCCACCAAAGAGACATCATGGCATGAGCGTTTTCATTGTTGAGAAAGGTACACCCGGACTTGAAGCCAAAAAGCTTAAGAACAAGCTTGGTATAAGGGCAAGCGATACCGCAGAGGTTGTTTTCAAGAACGTTCGAGTTCCAAAGGAGAACCTCGTTGGACAAGAAGGGCAAGGATTTTATCAGACCATGATGTTCTTCAATGTAACAAGAATTCCGGTTGCTTTTCAAGCAGTTGGTATTGCACAAGGGGCTTTTGAGCTTGCTTTCAACTATGCAAAGAACCGCGAGCTTTTTGAACAGAAGCTAATAGACTTCCAAGTTACACAGGATAAGCTTGCAAAAATGCGTGTCAAGCTCGAAGCTTCGAGGCTGCTTGCATATCAAGCCGCGCATTTCCAAGACAAAATGGGTTTACCAGATCCGGGTTTAACTGCGATGGCAAAATACTACTGCGCCCATGCAGCGCATGAGATTGTAAATGAAGCTTTGCAAATATACGGGGGCTATGGCTATCTGAACGAGCAGGCAGTAGCAAGGATGTATAGAGATGTGAGAATCCTCGAAATCTATGAGGGCACGAGAGAAATTGAACTTGAAATAATTGCAAGGTCTTTGATGGGTAAAATACCCTCGAGGCTTGCTTCGATAAGGAAGCATCCACTCATGTAACATATTTTTTTGGTGATAAGAATGGAAGAAGTTTATATTGTCGATTTTTTACGCTCTGCTTTTTCTCGCTCTCGTCCAAGAGAACCTGAAAAAGATGTTTACAACAAAATTGACATGCCAGCAGTTGCTGCGATGCTTGTGAGGGAAATGATAAACCGCACAAACATCGATGCAAGAGAGATTGGAGACATTATTACTGGCTGCACAATGCAGATGGGCGAAAACTGGCTTTATGGTGGGAGAATCATCAATCTCCTTGCAGATCTCCCAATTGAAGTCCCTGCACAGGGCACAGAAAGAGTATGCATCTCTGGAATGTCTGCCATGCATCAATGTGTAATGGAAGTTATGCTCGGCTACAGCGAAATTGCAATTGCATGTGGACTCGAGCACATGACACATTTACCGATGCAACCAGATCTCAACCCGCATATGGGTCTCTCGCCAACGCTTATGCAAAGAGCAGATTTGATTCAAAAATACGATCTCATGACCGCTGTGAGCATGGGATTGACTGCTGAGAAGCTATTCGAGAAATGGAAAGAAAAACTTGCCTGGACTAAACGCGACCTTGATGAGTGGGGAGTGAGGAGTCACAAACTTGCTGCGGAAGCGTTGAAAAAGAATTACTTCCTGAATGGCGAGGGTTATCCAACGAAGAGAAAAGGCGAGATTTTACCAGTAGAAGTTGAGCTTTCAGATGGTAGCAAGAAAGTGATTGATACAGATCAATCCATACGACCTGACACAACAATCGAAGCAGTTGAAAGATTGCCACCAGCTTTTAAGCCAGGTGGGGTTATTACAGCTGGTAATTCATCACCTTTGAACGCGGGAGCAAGTGCGATAATGCTAATGAGTAAAAAGAAGATGAAGGAATATGGTCTTGAGCCAATAGCAAGAATTGTTTCAATTGCCTGGGCAGGGGTTGATCCAAGTGTCATGGGTGAAGGGCCTGTGCCTGCAACACAGAAGGCTTTAAAGTTTGCAAAGCTCGAAGTGAAGGATATCGACTTCTGGGAGATAAACGAAGCTTTCGCAGTTGTTCCTTTGTTTGCAGTGAAGATGTTTAAACTTGATGTAGAGAAAGTGAACACAAGAGGCGGAGCGATTGCAATTGGCCATCCACTTGCTGCAAGTGGTATAAGAATCACAGGAACGCTTGCGAGAATTCTGAACATTGAGAACGCAAAATACGGATGCGCAACTCTCTGCGGTGGCGGTGGACAGGGAGGAGCTACGATAATTGAGAATACAAACGTTTAAATTTTTATTGCTATTAAAATTATATTTATCTGTTAACTCAGACCAAAAATCTTTATAAGTTGGGGGATTAAAGAGTGTTGATTTTGCCGAGGTAGCCTAGCTGGTTGGGGCGACGGACTCATAATCCGTAGGTCGCGGGTTCAAATCCCGCCCTCGGCACTTTTTAAATATTCGTAACGCAATGGGGGTAACTTTTATTAAAAGTTAGAGAAGTTTTTATTGGTGAAGGTGGCAATAGAAACCTATGGCTGCACGATGAACCAGGCTGATAGCGACACAATTCGCGCTTTGATTGCAGAGCACTTTGCATTATCAAGTGTAGAGGATGCAGACGTGGTTATAGTAAACTCCTGCGGGGTAATAGAGTTCACGGAAAGAAAGATAATCCGCAGAGTTCAAGAACTTAAGAATTTGGGAAAGAAAGTTGTGCTCGCTGGATGTCTCTCGAGAATATCAAAAGAGGCTTTAAACCTCGCAGACTCAGCAATCGCTCCAGATAACCTTGAAAGGGTTGTTGAAGCTGTAAAAGGGGCTTTTAATGGGGGAGCAAATTTTCTTGATTGGAGGGACATTGACAAAAGCACTTTACCAAAGCTCAGGCTTAAAGAGAACGTAATAGCGATTGTTTCGATTTCAGAAGGTTGCATGGGACACTGCAGCTTTTGTGCAACGAGGTTTGCAAGAGGAAGGCTTAGGAGTTTTTCTGTTGAGAACATAGTTAAAGAAGTTGAGACTGCAATAAGACAGGGTTTTAAGGAGATCCAGCTCACATCACAGGATACCGGCTGCTATGGACTCGATAAAGGAAAGTTTATGCTTCCAGAATTGCTCAAAAAGATTTGCGAAATTGAAGGGGATTTCAGAGTTAGAGTTGGAATGATGAATCCACACTTCGCAAGAGCTATGCTTGAAGAAATCCTAAATGTTTACGAAAACGAGAAAATCTATAAATTCTTGCATCTACCAGTTCAAAGCGGAGATAACAGAGTTCTTGAGCATATGAAGCGCAGGCATAGCGTTGAAGATTTCATTGAAGTTGTTGAGGCTTTTAGAAAAAGATTTGATATAACGCTTTCAACGGATATAATCGTAGGCTATCCAACTGAGACCGAAGATTCTTTCTGGAAAAGTTATGAGCTAATTGAAGATGTTCGCCCGGATATCGTTAACATAACGAGGTTCTCAAAACGCGAAGGAACTACTGCCTCGAAATTGAAACAAATTCCTGGATGGGTTATAAAGGAGAGATCGAGAAAACTAACAGATCTTTGTGTTAAAATCGGTCTTGAAAACAACAGAAGATTTATAGGGGAAGAGATTAGAGTTCTCGTAACAAGCCACGGAAAGAAATGGATGCTTGCAAGAAGTGATGCTTATAGAGCAGTAATAACGAGAGGGGAGCTTGGAGAGTTCAAAAAAGTGAGAATCGGAGATTGCAGACACAATTATTTGCTTGATTCTTCGCTGAGGAAAAGTTCTTAGCTTCTTCCATCAAAATACCACAAAAGTTTTAAACGTCAACGAAATCGTGATTTATGGATGCGCTGAGAGAGTTTGAAGAATTGATAAAGACTGAAAAGTTTGATGAAGCTGTTAAGCTTCTACTTTCGCAGGCTTCAGAAAATACAAGACTCCAAATTGAAAGGTCGCTATCCAATTTAGAGGAAACGAAAAAACTCGAGGGAATTTGGAGAGATCTCACTCTTCTCCTCCATTTTGCCTACACCTCCTCCACGTTGACAAAAGAGACAGACAATCAATCACTCGTTTCCTGTGTTATTGCATCCGTAAATGCAATAAAAATCGCAAATGAACTTGGTATGAAGTCTTTGATGCCAAAATTCATGCTTAACGCCAGTAGAGCTTTAATAATGATGAAAATGAAAGATAGAGCGGAAAGAATGTTGCTTGAAGCTGAAAGAGTTTGTATTGAGCTGAACGATCATGCAAATGCGATCAGCGTTTACAATGATCTCGCATCACTTTACTATGAAGAGGGCAGATACTTGGAAGCAAAGAGCAAAATTGAGTCTGCGATTAAATTAGCCATGGATAAAATTAGTTCTGAAATTGCAAACAGCTTTTCAATCGCTGCAGAAGTTTACGTAAAACTTGGAGAATTTGAGAATGCAGAGAAAAGTTACAATAAAGCTGAGAAGATGCTTAGAGATCTTATCGAGAAAGAGAAATCAAACAAGTTTGACCTAGCATTGTTGCTCAGTAACTACAGCATCTTCAGAAAGAAGTTGGGTAGATATGAGGAGGCGGAAAAGATGTTACTGGAATCTCTTAATATCTTTGAAGAGCTTGAAAAGAGTGATTTTACTTTTTCCCAGTTTGTGGCAACAAATCTTAGACATCTCGGGGATCTCTACAGAGAGATGAAGAAATATAGCGAAGCTGAGCAATTTTACAGTAGATCAAGGGAAAAGTTTAGGGAAATTCAAAAGAGATGGGAAGTTCCAGGTGGTTAATAGGAAGGAGAGAAGAAAGCATTTATATACTATTTTGCATGCATAATTCAAAATTGTGGAGGGGATGAGTTTGAGATCGATAATTGAAGAAGCTCTTTCGAGGGCAGAAAGAGAAAAGAAGGAAAGATTGGAAGGAAAACCAGCTGAAAATGTTGAAGATGAGATTGTTCAAATGCTACATGAACTTAAAACAGTAATTAAAGTAATAGGCGTGGGTGGTGCAGGTTGCAACACAATTACAAGACTATACGAAGAGGGTATTGAGGGGGCAGAATTGATTGCAATGAACACAGATGTTCAGCACCTATACTTTACAAAGGCTAATCGAAGGCTTTTGTTGGGTAAAAGAAGGACAAGAGGTCTTGGAGCTGGAAGCTTGCCTCAGATAGGTGAGGAGGCGGCGAGAGAAAGTGAAGAAGAGATTAAGAAAATAGTTGAAGGTAGTGACATGGTTTTTGTAACATGCGGCCTTGGCGGTGGCACTGGAACTGGTGCTTCGCCAATCGTTGCCGAAGCTGCGCAGGAAGCGGGAGCCCTTACAATAGGGGTTGTAACTTTTCCTTTCACTTCTGAAGGCTCCGTAAGAAGGGGGAATGCTGAAGCTGGACTGGAAAGGTTAAGAGAAGTGACGGATACAGTAATTGTCATCCCAAATGACAGGTTGCTCGAAGTTGTGCCAAACTATCCGCTTAATCTCGCTTTTAAAGTTGCGGATGAGGTTTTGATGAGAGCTGTAAAGGGAATAACAGAGCTCATAACAAAACCCGGGTTGATAAACTTAGACTTTGCAGATGTTAAGACAATAATGGAAAAAGGCGGTGTGGCAATGATTGGGCTCGGAGAGGCGAGTGGGGAAGATAGGGCACTGGAGTCTATAAGAAAAGCACTTAAGAGCCCATTGCTTGATGTGGACATTTCTGGGGCAAAATCGGCGCTCGTTAACGTTACAGGTGGACCTGATATGACAGTTGAGGAGGCTGAAAGCGTCGTTGAAGAAATCTACACAAAACTTGATGCGGATGCAAGAATAATATGGGGCGCAATGATCGATCCAGAGCTCGAGAACGCTATCAGAACGCTCGTAATTATTACAGGGGTTAAAAGCCCCCAAATTCTTGGTAGAAAGGGTTATCCCGTAACCCAGAAGTTCGGGATAGACTTCGTTAGGTAAAATTTAATAATCGCGTGAAACAAGGAAAGAAGGTATGGTATCAGAAAAGCTCAGAGAATACTATAATGTGCTGAAGATGGCTCGCAAACCAAACTGGGATGAATTTTCGATGACCGCAAAGGTTGCTTTAGCGGTGATGTTCATAGTAGGTCTTGTTGGCTTCGTCATATATCTGCTCCTCGAAATTCTGCCAGGGGCGTTTAAATGAAATACATTGCCGTTAAAACGACTGCAAATCAAGAGAAAATTGTTGCAAATCTCGTGGAATTGGCAGTAAAAAAACAAAATCTAAAGGTTTACTCGATTTTAGCTCCAAAGGAGCTGAAAGGGTATATAATACTGGAATCTGAAAACAGCGAGGATGCAATAAGGGCAATAAGAGGGATACCGCATGTTAGAGGAGTTGTTAAGCAGGAAGTAACCTTGGCTGATATTCAGCATTTTCTCACACCAAAAAAGGCTGTAGAGCAAATAAAGGAGGGCTACATGGTTGAGGTTACAGTTGGGCCATTTAAAGGTGAACGTGGGATTGTGAAAAGGATAGACAAGGCAAAAAATGAGATCACAATAGAGTTACTCGAAGCCGTTGTGCCGATACCCGTTACTGTGAAGGCCGAAAATGTAAGAGTTGTGGATAAAAAGGAGGTGTAAAAATGCCGGAAGTTGAAGTTCTTGTTACTGGTGGACAGGCAACACCAGGACCCCCGCTTGGCCCAGTTATAGGCCCGCTTGGATTGAACGTGAAACAGGTTGTGGATAAAATAAACGAAGCAACAAAGGAGTATGCTGGCTTGAGTGTCCCGGTGAAAATAATAGTCCGAGAAGATCGCAGTTTTGAAATCAAAGTCGGAGTCCCGCCAGTTTCAGCGCTGATAAAGAGGGAATTGAAGTTGGATAAGGGTTCAGCAAACGCTGGCAAGGAATACGTTGGTGACATAAAGCTCGAGCAGATAATAAAAATTGCAAAACTGAAGAAAGAGAAGTCCTTAGCTTACTCCTTGAAAGGAGTTGTTAAAGAAGTCATTGGCGCATGTGTTTCTATGGGTGTGAAGGTGGAAGGAAAAAATCCAAAAGATGTGCTGAGAGAGATTGATGAGGGAAAGATAAAGATTCCAGAAGATTAACTCAAATCTCCACATACACAGAATAACTCTTGAATAAGTGAAAAGAGTTCCTGAAATCCGGTTTTTTTAACACTTGAGATTTTAATGGTTCGAAATCTGAGGGTTGTGTATTCAACGAGGGGCGCAAATTTCTCCATTATCTCGGCAAGAACACCTTTTGCGGAACTCAATTCTCCAATTTTTTCCTGAATCTCTACTTCAAAGAGGTCCGATTTCGTTACTGCAGTTATCATTGGTACCGAAGTGCGGAGCATTACAACTACGTTTTGAAGAATTCCCGAAACAAGATTCTCAGGTGTTTGAATCATTGACGAGTCAAGTAAAAATATCCCTGCAGTGAATTTATCTGAAATTCTTCTAATCAGCTCTAAGCCACTTTCAGAGTAAATAAAAAGCTCCATTTGTCCAGGAGTGTCGTAAAGAACGAAATTTGCAGATACTTTAAACTCATCTGAGAACTTCAGCATCTCCTCAACAGACTTCAGTAGTGCTCCATTTATCCCAAGAGCGAATTTTCTCATTAACTCCTCAGTTTTAACGAAATTCCTAACGTCAACGTCTGCAGTGTAAATAGGCTCACTTGCCGGATCAAGATTTACAATCTTGACTTCATAGTCTTTCTCTTTTAAAAAATTCCCAAATTCCTTGACAAAAGTGCTTTTCCCACTTCCTGCTGGGCCAATTACAATAAGCCTCATCAGTATCTCCGGAATAAAGCGAGGTATGTGCCAACCGCAAATGCGATTGTGATTATTGCAATGTTCTTAAAAACATCAATGTAAAAGCTTGAATTGGAAACAAAACTCCTCGTCTTTTCGAGTTCTAATTCAAGGTATTCGTTCTGCTTTTTTAGCCCAGAAGCCAAATCTTGAAGCTCCAGAATTTTTGTTTGTAAAATGGACACATTTCTCGAGTAGTTTTCAATCTCAGCTTTTGCAGTCTCCAATTCCTGAGTTAACTTTGCATTTCTCTCGGTGTAATCCCTTACTTTATTGTATAACTCAACATTGATCGTATTGATAACTTCCACCAATGTCTGCAAGTAACTTGCTCTTGAGTTTAGCTCCTCAACTTCCTTTCTAAGCTTCAAAGCCTCTCTATGGATATTAGCAACTGCCTTATCAAAATTTTCTGCTTTTTTTACCTCCAACTGAAGCGTTTCCTCACCAGCGGAGGACTTTATTTTGATAATTTTAGCGCCCTCGCAACTGTAGCTTGCAATAATCCTATGACTCCCAGCAGAAAGATTCGCATAGCTTTCGAAATTCTCATCAAAAAACATGCAATCTTCAAGTTCAACAAAAGCCTCCTGAGCAAGGGTTAAATTTACAGCATCTCCTTGAGTTACAAAGTTTGTTGAAAGAATTGCTATAAGTAGAACGATCATCTTTTCACCTCCGTTAGAGCTCTGTGGATTACTTCCCAGATCTCATAAAGCTCTCTCATCGATGCAATTCTGCCGCGAACATATATGAACGTGTTACCCTTCTTTATCGCAAATCTGCACTGATTTTCATTGAAAATTACAATTTCACTGCAATTCATTTCTTCAACAATCTTTTTCATTTCAATCACATCAACTTCCTCCAAGCCAATAATCCTCTTCTCCCCCCCAGCTAATATGGCTGTATTGACGAGAAACTTGTTCTTCAGATATTCGGGGATTTCTTTTAACGTTAATCTCTGGCTTTGTTTCCCTTTTTTTATTCCAAGTCTACCAAGCATGAAATCTCCTGCAAAAAAACCCATTCCAATTCCCGCAACTGAGAGGACGATTTCCCAGAAGATATACACCACCCTACATTTGTAGACACATGACTTTTTATTTTTTGCTGGAGGTTTTCCATTTGTGTCTCCTGCAATCTTGGAAGAATAAATGGATGTTTATTTAAACAGGTTCGAGAAGTTGAATTATGAGCACAAAGGAGCTTGACTTCATCTTTAGAAGAGTTTCGATTCGGAAATTCCAATCAAAAGAGATTGGCGATGAAACAATTAAGTTAATTCTCGAAGCGGGAAACGCCGCCCCTTCAGCCGGAAATTTACAGGCAAGGGATTTCATCGTTGTTAAAGATCCAAAAAAAAGACTTGAACTTGCAAAAGCTTCTTTAAGACAAATGTTCATAGCCCAAGCACCGGTAGTCGTGGTTGTATGCGCGAATTATCCGAGAAGTATGAGGGTATATGGGGAGAGGGGGAAACTTTATGCTGAACAAGACGCAACCGCTGCGATAGAGAACATTCTTTTAGCCGTTACAGCCTTAAACCTCGGAGCTTGCTGGGTGGGTGCTTTTGATGAAGAAAGAGTTGCAGAGATACTCGATTTGCCAGATTATGTCAGACCAATGGCGATTATTCCGATTGGCCATCCCGCTGAGCAGCCATCTCGAAGAAACAGATACCCCATTGAGGAGTTAACGCATCAGGAAAAATGGTGATGTAGTCAAAGATTTTGGGCAGAAAGATTATATATCGAGAACAGCAGTTGCGATATGGCGAGGTTTCCTGAAGCTGAAGCGAGACTATTCAATGTGAAGATCTGCATGCGCTGTAATGCAAGGAATCCCATTAAGGCAGAAACTTGCAGAAAGTGCGGCTATCGCGGCTTAAGGCCAAAGTCAAGGGAGAGAAAGGGGAAGTGATCAATCGCTTGGGAAATATCTTAGCTCTATTCCTGCCTCTTCGAGTAATTTAAGCCCATTTTTGTCCGCATATTCTTTTCCGTAAACCACACACTTGATCCCAGAGTTAATAATGATCTTTGCACACGTTATGCATGGACAGTGTGTTGAATACAGTGTCGCGTTTTCAACGCTTATTCCAAATTTTGCTGCCTGAATGATCGCATTTTGCTCTGCATGAACTCCGCGACAAAGCTCCTGTCTCTCTCCGCTTGGAACTCCCAATTTGTCTCGCATGCAACCAACATCGCTGCAATGTGGAAGATTTGAAGGCGCACCATTGTAACCAGTTGCGAGAATTCTCTTCTCCTTTACAATCACTGCCCCAACTCTCTGTCTTAGACACGTTGATCTCTTAGCAACGACTTTTGCAATTTCCATAAAGTATTCATCCAGTGTTGGACGCATACTAAACCCCGAGAAACTTTAAAGCATTTTTAAAGCAAACTTTTTCCGCTTTTTTACCAAGAAGTTTTGCAACGTCAGCAATTGCCGTAACATTTTCGTTTCCAAACCCAGCGTCGCTGTTCACAACAAATTTCTCAGTTCCGTGTTCCTCAACAATCCTTAAAACCTCCAACGCGCTAAGCTTTTCCGTTTGCACTGTAAGTCCGATCCAAAAATCCTTGCTAAGAAGTAAATCGAGATTTTCAAAGTTCACATGGTCAATAACTCCCAGCTCAGGCGGAAAAGAGAGTCTCTCAAGGATTTCAAGTGTTTTTTCAGTAACAATCCTTTTTTTCGCTCTCGGCGTGTGAATCACGCATGGAATATCCTTTGCCATTGCTATCCTTATCTGAGCTTCAAAGACTTTTACTTCTTTTTCAGATGCGGTCTCAAGTCCTATTTCACCAAAAAGCGTCCAATCGTTGGCTTCGAGGTGATCTAAGACTGTCTCATAGTCTGGCGGAATGCAACGGGGGTGAATGCCGACTCCTGGGATTAATTCAACTCCAAAAGCCAAACAACGTGCAGATTCGAATTCCTCAAGTCTTCTAAATCCATCTATCAGTGTTTGCGGAAAAAGCGGCTTTATAGGATAGAAATAAAGGCTGAAAACTTTTTTTATTCCATTTTCTGCCATTTTTCTTATTTCACAAGCCCCAAGCCCTTCGCTATGGATGTGTGGGTCGAGTAACATGAACTGCGTATACTGGAAAAATAAATCAATTTTTTGCCGAAAGATATTAACACCCTGAAAGAATTTTTTTATGCGCGTTGCTCATACACCAGATGCGGATGATGCTTTCATGTTTTATGCCATGCTTACACGTAAAATTCCGTTGACCTTTGAAGTCGAAAACATTGTCGAAGACATTGAAACACTCAACAAAAAAGCCTTCAAAAGCGAATATGAAGTAACTGCTCTTTCTGTCCATGGTTACGCTCTTGTTTCTGATAGATACAGAATACTCTCAGCAGGTGCAAGTGTTGGTGATGGTTACGGACCAATAGTTGTGGCAAAAAAAGAAAGACTTGAGAATGCAAAAATAGCAATTCCCGGTAGATACACGACTGCAAATCTACTGTTAAAGCTTGCTATGAATGCAAAAACAGTTGAAATGAGGTTTGACGAAATTTTGCAGGCTGTGAAATCTGGAAAAGTGGATGCGGGTCTTTTGATACATGAAGCACAGCTAAACTATGAAAAATACGGGTTAAAGAAAGTTTTAGACCTATACGAGTGGTGGTTTTCGCAAACAAGGCTACCCTTGCCATTGGGAATTAACGCAATAAGAAGGGACTTGGGAAATGATTTACAGGTTGAGTTTCTTAGAAAAATGCGTGAAAGCATAATTTATGCTCTTAACAATGTTGAGGAAGCTCTCAGCTATGCGGAAAAATATTCTCGCGGATTGAGCAGAGAGGAGCTGAGAAAGTTTGTTCTGATGTACGTGAATGAATACTCAATCCAAATGCCACCCAGTGTTTTAAAGGCAATGGATAAGCTTTTTGAAATGGCAGAGGAAAAAGGAATGATTAAAAAACCTTACATAGATGTGCTTTACGATGTCAATAAATGAAATAAAGAACTTGTTTAACCTCGAACTTCATGAACTTGGATTAATGGCGAGACAGAGCGATTTGGTAACTTTTTCTATCAACGAACACATAAACTACAGCAATGTTTGCGAAACAAAATGCAGAATCTGTGCTTATTATAAAAAACCATCCTTTACGCTAAGCGTTGATGAAGTTGTTAAAAAAGCAGTTCTTGCAGCAAAAAGTGGTGCAAAGGAGTTGCACATCGTAGGTTCGCACAATCCAGAGTTGGGGATTGAATACTTCGAAGAAATCTTTCGAAAAATCTCCTCCCAGTGTGATGCAACAATCAAAGCCTTAACAGCTGCTGAAGTTCACTACTACTCGAGGAAAGATAAAATGAGTAGAAGAGAATTTTTATCTCGTTTAAAAGAGTCTGGATTGAAAATACTCGCTGGAGGTGGGGCAGAAATCCTTGTGGATTCTGTAAGAGCTACAATTTGTCCAAAAAAGTGTAAAAGCGATGAATGGCTGGGAATAATGAAAATAGCACACGAAATTGGTATAAAAAGTAATGCTACCATGCTTTTTGGGCACGTAGAAAAACCAAGACACCGGGCAGTGCATCTGCACAAACTTAGAAAGCTTCAGGAGAGAACTCATGGTTTTCTTGCTTTCATTCCATTGCCTTTTCATCCAGACGATACTGATTTCAAAACGAGACCATCGACAATTGATGTTCTAAAGACAATAGCAGTCTCAAGCATAGTTTTGTCCAACTTCAAAGGTATAAAGGCTTACTGGGTTATGCTTGGCTTGGAATTGGCTGAGATTGCGCTTAGCTACGGAGCAAACGATTTAGATGGCACGGTAGGGAGCGAGAAAATTGCACACTCAGCTGGTGCGAAAACACCCACGGGTTTAAGCGTGGAACAAATTTTGAAGATAATAAGAAATGCTGGTAAGATAGCTGCTGAAAGAGATGCGTTCTTCAATTTGCTGCGGATTTATGAGAATTGGAAAGTTCGGGTTTATTAATAACTTTCTGCCATACTACAAGCTTGAAAAAGATGGGGAATTTGAGATCATAGAGGGAAGTCCGAGATTGCTTTCAGAAATGTTCGAACGTGGAGAGCTATGCTACGCTCCAATTCCAGCTTTTGAGCTCATCAGAAAAAATTATGAGGCAAAGAAGTTCTGTGTTGCCTCCAATGGGGAAGTTTACAGCGTAATTGTGGTTTCAAAAAAGAGGAGACTTGACGATTCCCCTATAGCAATTACGGCAAACTCCATAACTTCCGCAAACATGATGAAGATTATTAAGTTTGAAAAGGG
>JAWBZL010000022.1:0-21940 GCA_038866255.1 Archaeoglobaceae archaeon | reverse complement strand
CTCTTTGCCTTCACTTTCTCGAACCCATACGATGCAAGCGATGGAGCAAACGTTAGAAATGCACAGGAAGTTGCGAACTGGGTTAATTACATAAAGAGAACAACTGGAGCGAGCAAAATTGATATTGTAGCTCACAGCATGGGTGGGCTGAGCACGAGATATTACCTCAAATTCATGGGCGGGACTGCGAACGTTGATGACTACATAAGCCTCGCTTCACCGCACCATGGAACGATTTATGCTCTCTACGGTGACATGCGCATTGGGAGCCCATTCCTAACAAGGCTAAATTCAGGCGATGAAACTCCTGGAACTGTTTCCTACACCTGCGTCTACAGCCCGATTGACGAGCTTGTGCAGCCAATGACCTCTCCACAGCTACAAGGATGTGACAACAGAATGGTCTATTGCGGACACATTGCAATGCTTACCGACACAACGGTCTACAACATCGTTAAGTCAAAGCTGAACTAAATTCCTTTTTCTTTTTATTTCTTTATTCACAGCTGTTGCCAACCAGATTTTTTTCCGCATCAAAGAACTTAGCACATATTCTTTCATTCTCCTTATAGTATTCAACCATACCACTGAATTTGCCGTCTTCGTAGGAGATCCAGAAGAATTTTCCATTCTTTTCGTAGCCCTCGAGCAACTTAGTCTCACCGCTTTCGTTTAAGCTCCAGAAGATCGCATTGCGATAATCTATTGGGCTCAGTTCAGACAATACGGGCTCAAAGCAATACTTCACAACTCCTTCTTCGCCTTTGACTTTAGCACAGCACATCTCAACTTCAGATTCCCCTAATCTGTGCTTCTCGATCCCGATAAAAGTGTGATCTTGATCAATTTCATTTCCAAGAGCTTCAAGGCATTTATCATATAGCTGCTTGGATCCCTCTGTAGTAGGTTTCTGAATACAATTGCACAAGACCACTAAAACCATCAACAAGAATAAGTAACCCTTCATGTTTCTCAACCTAAAACATGGTAAATATAATTTTCGAATGAGTTAAAAAAATTAAGGGATCACTTAAAATATGGCATCAAGCAATCATCCCAAGCATTCACATGCTTTGTAACCCATCCAATTGCACTCGGAATTAAATACTGCAATCCTCCAGGCCAGGCGTGCCCCCCATTACCGATCTCGAAGTAAACGACCTTTGCATTGTTTCTGCAACCACTGTATTCGTATTTCGTCACGTATGTTCGATCCTCCGCTGTGCTTGGCCAGTATTGCGTGGCTGGAGTTGGATTGCAGTTAAGCCTTAGCACCAAGTAAGAGACCGCATTTCTTGCACTTATGTGCGAGTTCATGTTTCCTCCTGTTGAGAGCCTTTCGTCTGTTCCCGCGGTTACAACGATGTTCATTGGCTTCGGTGGTGCACTGCTACTTGCCAAGCTTTCGAGTGCTGCGGGACCGCTTATAACTCCCACTGCGTCAATTTTATTGTATAGATCGTAAAGCAAATAGCTTGCCATCATTCCGCCGTTTGAAATTCCCGCAACGTAAACCTTGCTTATGTTGAAACTCGCTTTCATGTCGTCTATGATCTTTGAGATAAAGGAAACATCCCTCGTGCGCAACCAAACGTAGTTGTAACCGTCTGGAGCGACAGCTATGAAGCCGTATTTCTTCGCAAAGTCGTCAACAACGAGGAGTTCTCCCAAACCGCATGAGCCCGCTCCATGGAGAACGATCACAAGTGGGACCGCTTTGCTTGGATTGTAAGTAGGGGGCACGTAGTAATGGTAGCTCCTGCTTAATCCACCGTAGTAAAGGCTAACAGTCTTATAAGTGCCAGAGAGATTGAACAGAGTCCTATCTGTGATCTTCAGAGTTCTTCCGTCAGGGTAAATACCCGCATTTGAGAAAATACCTGGTAAAACTGGTGACGCTAAGCTTAAATTGGCTGAGATCTTGACTTCAGCAGAGCAAATACTCTTTGGAATTTCAACTCTCGCGGTTGCTTTATAGCTTGGCGTGGATGCTGCTGTTGCGGGATTGTATTTGAACTCCGGGAACTGCGGATCGGTTATGGAGAGCCAAGTTAAGTTCACAGTTAGCCTTTGCCCAGTCACAAGTGTAACGGTAGTTGTTTTCGGAAGCTTCGAAATTGCTACATCATATGGCGTAAGCCACTGGTTTATGCTGACATCTGAAACGCTCGCAATCCTCAAAATATTCGGGCACTGTGGCACTGGGAAAAGCTGTGCAAATGCTGGATACACTAAAAACACAAAAAGAAGTCCCAAGGCTACAAACATTTTTGCACCCATTTTCTCACCTCGCATTTTGTAATCATTGAGCTTGACATAATACATGCTATATAAGTTTTGCTGTTGTGTAAAAATTATTGTGATAAACATTATACTAATTGTAGTGATTTTTGAAATGCTTAAAAGTCTATGCAGTAACGAATCTCAATGATTGCAATAATAAACTACGGGGTTGGAAATCTGAAAAGTGTCCTGAAAGGTGTTGAAGGAGCTGGAGGGAAAGCCAAGGTTACATCAGATCCAGAAGAGATTAAAAAAGCGAGTGGAATTATTTTTCCAGGTGTAGGGGCATTTAAACCCGCTATTGAGAAACTTCATAAAATCTTGAAAGCAATCCCGGATGTTCCTAAACTTGGAATTTGCCTTGGTATGCAGATTTTTGCAACAAAAAGCTACGAAAATGGTGTCCATGAAGGTTTAAACCTTATTCCGGGAGAAGTAATTAGATTTCCAGATTTTGTTGGAAAAATCCCCCATATGGGTTGGAACGAAATTTGGATCAAAAAAGAGAGCGAAATAATCAGTGGAATTGAAAATGGAAGTATGTTTTACTTTGTTCATTCTTACTACCTCCAAACAGATGAGAAATTCATTGTTGCTGAAACTGAATATGGAATCACATTTGCCTCTGTTGTTCAAAGCGAAAACTGCTTTGGTGTGCAATTTCATCCAGAGAAAAGTGGAAAGACCGGCCTTAAAATTTTAGAGAACTTTGTTAGAATTACAAAAACTTAGATGTTTGCATTAAAACCTGCAAAGAATTTTTCCTATACAAGTTCAACGCTTTCTGAAAGAATTTTGCTTTTTAACATTTTTTCAAAAAACTGCTCATCCTTAAGCACAGCTCTGGCTGCCGAAACCATTTTTGCTCCTGCCTTTATTATCCTCTCCCCCGAGCTTAGGTCGACGAAAGAGTTGTTTCCAATTGTAAAACCGAGATTTGCTATTTTCTCTATCAAAGATACATCACAGCCACCCTTAGGGATCATCGCGTCCACGTGAACAATTTTGCACCCATTCTGGAAAAGCTTGCTGCACAGACCTTTATAGTCTATTTTATGTCCACCACGGATCTTGACTGAGACAATTGCAATTTTTGCTACCTCCCTAACAATTTTTACCAGATCCTCCTGATTGAAAAGAAGGTATTCTCCACAATGCGAAGCCATAAATTCTGGTTGTCTACAGTGCGCATTTATTTCTAAAATCCCTCCGTAGGTTTCAACAAGTCTCGCAACCTCAATGTAACCTTCAAGGGTTGAAGACCGAATATTGACTGCAAATCTCCTATTTTTGATCTTCTTCACTTCCCTCTCAATTCCTTCGAGTGGATCCTCAAAGATGAATTCTTTTCTACCCCTTGCAACCAGCTTTTTCGCAGCAGTCATTGCCCCCTTATCCGCGTTAAATCCACCAAGAATTAAAAGTCCTGCTTTTTGTTTTGAGCAAAAATCAGCGTTGTTTATCCCGGCCATCGCAGAAAGCACAAGACGGTTTTCAAATCTCATATTCCCGAAGTTCGGCATCAAAAACCCTTGTTGCCGAACCCGTCAAAAATGCATTTTCAGCAATCTCTACTTTCAACAAACCTCCTTTAGTCCATACCTCTGCCTTGTCAGCAATTCCAAGCTTTTTTGCAACTGCCACAACTGCAACGCTACCTGTACCACAGCTAAGCGTTTCGTTTTCAACTCCTCTTTCGTACGTTCTAACGTAAAATTTTTTGTCACTAAATTTGGCGAAGTTTACGTTCGTTCCTTCTGGAAAGATTTCTAAAAATCTAATTATTCTCCCAAGGTTAACCACGTCAAGTTCAAGGCTGTCAACAAAAACAACCACATGAGGAACACCTGTGTTTACAGCGTAAAGCTTGTAATTCTTGCCCATATATTCGAAATTCATTCCCCAAACATCTTTTTTTGCAGGAATTTTCTCTTTTTCGAACTCTGGTTTGCCCATGTCTACCTTTATCCACCATCTCCCATCAAAGCTAACTTCAAGCTCTTTTATTCCTGCAAGCGTTTCTACTCTAAACTTTTTTCCAGTGTAACCTTCCTCCACAACATACCGGGAAAAGCATCTTATTCCGTTTCCACACATTTTTGCCTCACTACCATCAGGATTGAAAAATCTGAACTTCGCGTCTGCAATTTCGGAGCGTTGAACAAAGATTACACCATCTGCTCCAACCGCAAAGTTTCGGTTACAGAGAAATCTTGAAAAAGTGCTTTTCTTTTCCTCAGGCACGAGTTCTTTTTTAAACTCATCAATAAGCACGAAATCATTTCCATTTCCATGCATTTTTGTAAACTTCATTTCTTATCCCTTTTTCTCAGCAAATAATTGAGTGCATTAAGCACAGCATCAAAAGATGCCATTACAATGTCCTGTGACGCTCCGCGAGATGTGAAAATATTCCCATTTTCATCTTCAACTGTTACATAAACCTCTGCAATCGCATCACTCCCCCCACTAATTGCATCGAGTCTGAACTCTCTTATCTGCATTCTCCCACCAACAAGCTGCAAAACAGCTTTTAGCGATGCATCAACGGGACCAACTCCAATAGCTGATGCCACCTTCTTTTCGCCGGAAACTTGGGCATTTACAACTGCGGTTGGTGTCACTCTGTTGCCAGTAATAACTGTAATCTCATCAACAACCACGGCTCTCTCTTCTTTTCTTATTTCTCCAAGCACAATCTCTGTTATTGTGAAAAGATCCCTGTCAGTTACCTTCTTACCCTTGTCGCCCATTTCTTTAACTCTCACAAATATCTTCTCAAGTGTTTCTTCGTCCACTAAGTATCCGGCATCTTCGAGTATTTTCTTAATCTGATATCTCCCCGCATGTTTGCCGATCACAATTCTTCTTCTATGTCCAACCATTTCTGGTGTCATTATACCTGGTTCGAAGGTTGAGGACTCTTTAAGCACACCATGAGCATGAATTCCGCTTTCATGACTAAAGGCGTTTTCGCCAATTATTGGGGTATTTGGGGGCATTTTAACCCCAGTAAGCCTTTCAACAAGCTTTGAAGTATCAAAAAGAAGCTCTGTTTTTATGTTTGTTTTTATCCCCTCAATTGAGTGCAAGATCATCACAACCTGCTCAAGACTTGCGTTTCCAGCTCTTTCTCCAATTCCATTCACAGTTACCTGCACTTCATCCGCACCTGCAAGAACTGCGCAATAGCTGTTCGCAACCGCTAAGCCGAAGTCGTTGTGGCAGTGGACATCTATCATAACCCTGAGCTCTTCTCTGAGTTTTTTAACAAGGTCGTAGAATCTAAAAGGTGTTGCGATTCCAACTGTGTCGGGAATATTTATTATATCAACCTTTGCAGATTCCACTGCTTTGTATATCTTCCTTAGAAACTCAAAATCGGTTCTCGTTGCATCCATTGCTGAAAACATACACTTAAGACCATGGGCTTTAATATACTCGACACACTCGACAGATCTTGAAATTATTTCGTCGAAGCCAATTTTCAATGTGTGCTCTACTTGTATCTTCGAAGTAGGTGTAAAAATGTGAACCATGTCAACGTCAGCACTAATAGCGGAGTCTATGTCTTCCTTTATAATTCTCGCAAGTGCGCAAATTTCTGCATTAAGCCCAAGCGAGGAAATTTCTTTTACAGCTTCGAATTCCCCCTTCGAAGCTGAAGGGAAACCCGCTTCGATGACATCTACACCAAGTCTGTCAAGGGCTTTTGCAATTTGAATTTTATAAACTGATGTAAGCGAAACACCAGCCATTTGCTCTCCATCCCTGAGCGTTGTATCAAATATCCTTATTTGTCTCATCGCTTTTGCTGCGAAGACTATGGCTAAATGGTTTTCGGTAAAAGTATATAATAAATATTACAGATAAAAAATCTCCATCTGATACTAAGCGAATACGTATTTCAAAAGCCAAATTCTGTATTTTCTGTATTTTAGGCTAATTTTTAAAGAAAAGCTTAAAAATCCTAAGATTTTCGGTGGGTAGATGTTTAGAAAGATTCTCGTTGCAAACCGGGGGGAAATAGCAATCAGAGTGATGAGAGCATGTAGAGAAATGGGGATAAAAAGTGTTGCAATATTTAGCCAAGCAGATGAGAGGGCTTTGCATCGCTACTACGCGGATGAGGCATACTACATAGGAAAAGCAGATCCACGAGACAGCTATCTCAACATTGAAAAGATCATAGATGTAGCAAAGAAGAGCGATGCAGAGGCGATTCATCCAGGATATGGATTTCTTTCCGAAAATCCCGAATTTGCTAAGAGATGTGAAGAGGAAGGGATAGTTTTTATTGGCCCCTCTGCGGAAGTTCTCAGGATCTCAGGATCAAAGGTTGAGGCAAGAGAAAAGATGATTTCTGCAGGTCTTCCTGTCGTCCCAGGTTCACCAGCACTTAAAAATGTCGACCAAGCCTATAATTGGGCAGAGAAAATTGGGTATCCTATTGCTGTAAAAGCCTCCGGTGGGGGTGGAGGGATAGGGATAAGCCTTGCATGGAATGAAGAACAGCTCGAATCAGCATTTTTGAAGTCAAAACAGTTTGGAGAAAAGTATTTCCGAGATCCCACGGTTTATCTCGAAAAATGGCTTGTCAGACCAAGGCACATTGAAGTTCAAGTTCTTGGTTATAAAAAGAAAATCATTCATCTCGGCGAAAGAGAATGCAGCATCCAGCGCAGAAATCAAAAAGTAATCGAAGAAACACCCTCTCCGGGCCTGAATTCGGAGCTTAGGAGAAAAATTGGCGAGCTCGCAGTCAAAGGAGCAAAAAGCCTACACTACACGAATGCAGGGACTTTCGAGTTTCTATATGAAAATGGAAACTTTTACTTCCTCGAAATAAACGCAAGACTTCAAGTTGAACACACCATAACAGAAATTGTTACAGGAATCGATATTGTAAAAGAGCAGATAAGAATTGCCTATGGGGAGGGTATTTCATTTGATCAGCGTGATGTAAAGCCAAGAGGGCATGCAATGGAGCTCAGAATTTATGCGGAAGACCCAATAAGTTTCCTACCTTCTCCGGGCAGAATAGAGTTTTATCGCAGCCCTGGTGGGTTTGGTATTCGAATTGATAGTGCTGTGCATATAGGTTGCAGAATTGCTGAAGAATACGACCCAATGATTTCAAAGCTGACGATATTCGGCAGAAACAGAAGTGAGGTAATAGAGAGGGCAAAAAGAGCACTTTCAGAATACATAATTCTCGGTGTAACAACAAACATCCCGCTTCACATGGCAATTGTGAGTGACGAAGAGTTCGCAAAGGGAAACACGTTCACGAAGTTCATTGAGGAAAGAAGGATCATAGAGAATGTGCCGAAATTCATAGAGAAATATATTTCAATGCAAGAAAAATTCAGCAAAGTCTTCGTGGAATACGAGTCCGAAAAACTGAAAGAATATACTAAAAAAGCATATAGAGTAATTCCTGTCCAGAATGGAGAAATAGAGGAGAAACTTTGGAAGATTTACACCTCACTCGGACATTAAGAACTCCTCTTCTCTCCCCAATTTTCTTATAATTTCCATCTGTCTCAGTGCGAGGTCTCTTGCCCTCATAGTTTCAGACCTTTCAATCACTTTCCCATTTTCAATGACTTTCTTTAGCATTGGTTCCTTTTCCCTTGGCTTTTCTTCCTTAAAAAGCCTTATTTCATCTTCAAATTTATCCCAGTTCCTGTAAACCTGTTTCATACCGCTTCTTTTTCCCCTTTTAGCACAAAAAGCTCCTTCTTTCTCAACAATGTCCATAGCAAAATCAATCGGTTTTGCGGCACTTATAGCAGTTCCCACCCCAAATGCGTCAGCTAAATCCCTTAATCCCCTTACATCCTCCAGCCTCAATCCGCCACTCACGAATATTTTAACGTCTTTTCTCCCTCTTATGTTCAGCTCCCATTTCACTTCCTCGATTATCTTCCGGAAATTTCCCTTTCTCGATGAAGGTGTGTCAAGGCGGACTGCATCAACTCTTGGAACATTTTCTACAGCGAGAATTGCCTCCGTTTTTTCGTCGAAATACGTATCAATCAGCATTGTTCTCGAAACTCTTTCATCAACAACTTCATTGAAGGCTTTCCAAGCGCTGACTTGGTCTCCGAAGCTTATTATCAATGCATGTGGCATTGTTCCCATGCTTTCAACACCAAGATATTTCTCTGCAATGAAATTACTAACTCCATCAACCCCTCCAATAATTGCAGATCTTTCGATCATTGCAGAAATCGCTGGATGTGCTCTTCTTGTCCCAAATGAGAATACCTTTTTATCTCCTGCGGCAAGTTTGAACTTGAAAGCCTGCTTTGCAATACCGCTTGCATGGCAAAGAAAACCAAGAATTGCAGTTTCAAATCTTGCAAAATCCAGATATTTTCCGACTACAGTTAAAACTGGCTCATGCGGGAAAAAAACAGCTCCTTCGGGCATTGCATAAACGTCAACAGGCAATCCCTCAAGCAAGTTTAGGACATCACAAAGACCAGCAAATATTCCCCATTCAGAAGTTGTAACTTCCATAACTACCTTTGGATTCAAGTTTTTCGCTTTCAAAACTTTTTCAGTCCAGAGAAAATATTTATCCGTAACCGCTCCAATCTTTATGTCCTCTTCGCAAACAATAAGAAACCTCATATCCCATCACACTCACACGGCTTTTTCCCGCAACGTATGCAAACCATTGGATACTTTTTAAGTATTTCTCTTTCAACATCAATTCTACAAAGATTTGCAAGGCTTACAAGCCAAGCAAAGACGTCTGCAATTTCCTCTCCAATGTTTTCACCTTTTCTTACAGCTTCTGCGAGCTCACCAATTTCTTCAACAATCCAAAGCATCGTTTTATCTATCCCCCTCTGCATGTCTCTGTGTAGATAGATTTCTGCAATCATTCGCTGAAAATCGCTTATTTCCATCTCACTTTCACCCCTCTTGCTGAGAGATATTCCTTTATTTCCTCAATTGTTATCTCCCTGTAATGAAAAATGCTTGCCGCAAGACATGCATCAGCCTTGCCATGCACAAAGCCTTCGTAAAAGTGTTCTTTTTTTCCCGCTCCACCGGAGGCGATTACTGGAATTCTTAGCTCTTCACTCATTCTACGAGTTATTGGAATGTCATATCCGTCCTTTGTGCCATCGCGGTTCATCGAAGTAAGCAATATCTCCCCTGCTCCAAGTTCTTCAACTTTTTTAGCCCACCAGATGGCATCAATTCCAGTGGGTTTTCTACCGCCATAGACATAAACTTCATACCACGCTTTTTGACCATTCTCAAGATCGACAACATATCTCCCCTTTTCCATGTCAAAGTTCCTTTTGCAGTCTATTGCAACCACAATACACTGTCTACCAAAAATTTGGGCAGCTTTCTCTACGAGTTCCGGATTTTTAACTGCGGAAGTGTTTATTGAAACCTTGTCCGCACCACTTGAGAGAAGGATTTCAATGTCCTCAATGCTCCTTATTCCCCCTCCAACCGTGAGTGGAATAAAAACTTGCTCGGCAGTTCTTTCAATCACATCAATCATTGTTTTTCTTCCTTCTGGGGAGGCCGTTATGTCAAGAAAAACAAGCTCATCTGCCCCCTCGGAATCGTATCTCTTTGCAAGCTCTACCGGATCGCCAGCATCGCGAAGATTCAAGAATTCTATACCCTTGACAACCATTGCTTTTCCATTGCGAAAAGTGACGTCGAGACATGGAATTATTCGCTTTGTAAGCATTATCTCTTCACCTCAAACTTGTCAAATGGTTTCAATTCCGAGTCCTTAACAACTACGTTTTTCACAACTGCAAGTGGGGGGCCTCTTTTAACGCTTGAGACGAATTTCTCGAGCGTGTCTTCTTCACCAACAGCATAAATGTATACTCTCCCATCAGAGAGATTTTTTACGAATCCTTTAATCCCAAGCTCTCTCGCAATTCTGAGTGTGAAATATCTGAAACCAACCCCTTGAACGATTCCATCAACGTATATCTCCACTGCTTTCATTGAGCTAAAAAGTTTCGTGAGAATATAAAGTTTTAATCTCTCCAAAACTTATTCAAAATTAAAAATTTAACCCTTCGTTACGCCAAGAGGGAGTAGCTTCGCAACAAGCGTTGAAATTCCTGCCCTATGAACGACTTCAACAACTTCATCGCTTAACTTGTAGGCCTCCGGAGCTTCTTCAGATAACAAACCCTTTTCAGCAGCTCGAACGTAAATTCCCCTTTTTTCGAGATTTTGCTTCACAACGTTATCTCTCATCTTTCTTTTAGCTTCAGCCCTGCTCCAAACTCTTCCACTGCCATGGCAGGTGCTTCCAAAGGTTTCACTCATCGCCTTTTCCGTACCTACGAGAACATAGCTTGGAGTCCCCATACTTCCCGGAATAAGCACTGGCTGACCAACGTTGCGATAAACCGATGGAACTTCACTTCTTCCAGCTGAAAAAGCTCTTGTTGCACCTTTTCTGTGAACACACATTTTTATCTTTTTCCCATCAATTGTGTGCTCCTCAAATTTTGCAATGTTGTGAGCAACATCGTAAACAACTTCGAGGCCAAGATCTTCATCACTCATCTTGAAGACTTTGCTAAAGCTCTCCCTTACCCAGTGCGCAATTATTTGTCTATTGCACCAAGCAAAGTTTGCACTTGCAGCCATTCCTGCAAAGTAGTCTTCACCCTCTTTGCTCCTTATTGGAGCACATGCGAGCTGTCTATCTGGCAATGAGATGTTGTATTTTTTCACAGCCCTGTCGAGGACTTCAAGAAAGTCTGTGCAAACTTGATGCCCCAAACCTCGACTTCCACAGTGGATCATAACAGTCACAGCACCCTCTTCAAGTCCGAAAATCTTTGCAACCTCTGGATTGTAGATTTTTTCCACATACTGCACTTCCAAGAAATGATTTCCACTCCCCAGAGTTCCAAGCTGGGTTCTGCCGCGATCTCTTGCTTTCTTGCTCACAACTTCCGCCCTTGCCCCGGGCATTGCTCCGTTTTCTTCACACTTTTCAAGATCTTCCTCGTATCCGTAACCATTTTCAAGAGCCCATTTGGCTCCGGAAACAAAGATTTCATCGAGTTCCTTGTCTTTTAGTGTTATCTTCCCCTCGCTACCAACCCCCGAAGGAACGGAAACGAAGAGAGTATCTATTAGCTCCTTAAGCTTGGGTTTAACCTCCTCAACCCTAAGATTGCTTCTGAGCATTCGAACTCCACAATTTATATCGAAACCAACACCTCCAGGTGAGATTACACCCTCCTCAACATCGAAACCAGCGACACCACCGATTGGAAATCCATAGCCAACGTGCACATCGGGCATAACAAGAGAGGCAACTCTTATCCCCGGCATCGTAGCAACGTTCGCAGCCTGTTCAACCGCGTCCTTTTCAAGATCCTTCATGAGTTTTCTGCTGATGTAAAAGTAAGCCGGAACCCTCATTCCCCTCTTGTAATCCTTATCCAGTTCCCATTTGTAATCCGTAATCTTCTTTAAAATGTCTTCCATGCTCAAAATCCTCTGCTCGATTTATATTTCTTTCCGAATTCTACCCTCTCGATTCTAATCGATTTCGCATAGCAGTAAAAATTTAAATTTTTAAGTAGAAACGAATTTCATGGGTGCAGAAATTGGAGACATACTTGAAAAAGAAGAAGTTGAGCTAAGTGCTTTTTCTGGAAAAAAAATAGCGATTGATGCTTTTAACACACTCTACCAGTTTATTTCAACGATAAGACAACCAGATGGAACCCCCTTGAAGGATTCGGAGGGAAGAATAACGTCTCATTTGTCTGGAATTCTCTACAGGGTTACGAATATGTTTGAACTCGGAATAAAGCCAATCTTCGTATTTGATGGTGAACCACCAGACTTCAAAAAAGCTGAAATTGAGGAAAGAAAAAAGAAAAGGGCTGAGGCTGAAGAGAAATGGGTGGTTGCGGTTCAAAGCGGGGAAGCGTATGCGAAGAAATATGCCCAGGCCTCGGCAAGGGTCGATGAATATGTTGTGGAGTCATCAAAAAGACTTTTAGAATACATGGGAATTCCATTTGTTCAGGCATTGAGCGAAGGGGAGGCGCAGGCGGCACATATGGTGAGAAAAGGTGACGCGGATTTTGTGGGGAGTCAGGACTACGATTCCTTGCTTTTTGGAGCACCAAAACTTGCGAGAAATCTCGCGATAACAGGTAAGAGAAAGCTCCCCGGAAAGAACATTTACATCGATGTCAATCCAGAGATAATTCGACTTGAGGAAAACTTAAGGAGACTTGAAATAACAAGAGAGCAGCTTATAGATATTGCGATTCTCTCTGGAACTGATTACAACGAAGGGATAAAAGGGGTTGGTGTAAAAAAAGCATACAATTACATAAAAACATACAGGGATATTTTTAGCGTGCTTAAATTTTTGAAGGTGGAAATCGAGAACGTTGAGGAGATAAGGAATTTCTTCCTAAACCCGAAGGTAAGCGATGACTACAGCATTGAATTCCGGGAAGCGGACAAAGAGAAGGTGATTGAAATGCTGTGCGAAGAGCATGATTTCAGCAGAGAGAGAGTTGAGAAAGCACTGGAGAAGTTGAAATTTAAACCTTCGCAGTTCACGCTCGAAAGGTGGTTTTAATGCACGAAAGAAAGATCGATTACAGAATTGCAGTCATCACAGTTTCAACGTCGAGATTTGAGAAATATGGTAACCTTCGTGGACTTAAAAACATCCCTGAAGATGATGAATCGGGCAAAGAGATCATAAATGCCTTTGAGGGCAGAGTTGTTGATTACTGTCTCGTTGCCGATGATTTGTTGCAGATAAGAGCTGCTATTTTCGATCTGCTAAAAAATGCCGATGTATGCATCCTAACAGGAGGAACAGGGCTTAGTCCGAGAGATCTCACAATCGAGGCAGTTGAAGGATTTTTTGACAAAAAAATCAATGGCTTTGGGGAGATTTTCCGAATTCAAAGTTTCAAAGAAATCGGTTATGCTGCAATTCTTTCAAGAGCTACTGCGGGAATTATTGCTGGAAAGGTTGTTTTTTGCCTTCCCGGATCGAAAAAAGCTGTAAAACTTGGACTTGAAATAATAAAATCCTCCCTTAACCACATTCTAACTCATGCAAAAGGACTTGCATAATCTTAGACAATAAACTTTGCCAAATCTATGATCTTTTTCCCGCAATAGTGGCACTTTGCGGTTACCTCACCATTTTTTACTTTTATGTAGAAAATAGACTCAACGGGTTCTTTTGCATTCGAAATGCACATTCTGTTTGGACACTTCAAAATCCCCTTCACAATTTCAGGCGGCTTTACTTTGAATTTTCTCTCAATCTCATACTCCTTTATCAGATTTATCGTTGCATTCGGAGCAATCAATGCTATTTTGTTTAGCTTTTCCTCGCTTATGTATAGTCCCTCAACCTTTACAATGTCTTTCTTACCCATTTTCTTGCTTGGAACATTTAAAGCCATTGAGACGGTTTCCCTTGTATTCTCATCTATACCAAGGATTTTGAGCACGAGCATTGCTTTTCCAGCATTTATGTGATCTATAACTGTCCCCTCACGAATTTTACTTATCACAAGCTCCCTCACAACATCACCTCCGTTAGTATAGCCATTCTCACCGGCACACCATAAAAAGCCTGCTTGAAATACCTTGCCTGTTTTGTTGAGTCCACAGAAATCGAAATCTCATCAACTCTCGGCAATGGATGCATGATTATCGCATTTTCCTTCATTCTATCCACAATTTCCCTCGTTATTTTGTAACTTCCTGCAACCTTTTTATACTCCTCCTCATCCAGAAATCTCTCTTTTTGAATTCTCGTCACATAAACAACGTCTACATCTCCAATTATGTCCTCAAGTTTTGCTTTTTCGATATCGCCGTTCAGCTCTTCAAGAAAATCCTCTGGCAGGCTCAGAATTTCTGGGCTTACAAGATAGATCTTGGTTTTGAAGAGTGTAAGAGCCCTTATCAATGAATGAATTGTTCTCGAATATCTCAAATCCCCAACAAGAGCTATATTAACGTTTTCAATTCTTCCAAGTTCCTTTTTTATCGTGTAAAGGTCAAGCAGTGTTTGAGTCGGATGCTGCCCTGCGCCATCGCCAGCGTTGATGACTGGAACGACTGAGTTCTCCGCAGCGAATCTTGCAGCCCCTTCGAGGGGGTGTCTTATGACAATTGCATCACAGTAATTTGAGATAACTTTTACTGTATCTGCAAGGGTTTCTCCCTTCGCCATACTGCTTGCCTCCTGAGCTGAGACGTTCACAACTTCTCCACCAAGCCTTTTCATTGCAACCTCGAAACTTATCCTTGTTCTTGTAGATGGCTCAAAAAATAGATTTGCAAGTATTTTTCCCTCAAGAATTCTGCTATTTCTTAAACCCAATGCGATGTCTTCGAACTCCTCCGACTTATTCAAAATTTTAATTATTTCATTTTTAGTTAAATCATCTATTGATATTAGGTGCTTCATCGCAATTAATCTGCGAAGTAATATATAAGGGTTGACACCACAAAACGCATGGATTTACTCGAAATGATTGATGAGGCGAGGAGTTTAATGGGGAAAAAAATGCTTGAGTTGAGTGAGGAGGAATGCGTAATAATAGGCGATGTTCATGCTGACATTGAAGCACTGGAGATGATTGAAAAAGAGATAAATGGAAAGGCAATTTTTTTGGGCGATTATGCGGATCGTGGTGAATATCCGGTAGAGGTTTATGAAAAAGTTCTTCGAATGTTCTTAGATGATAAAGCCGTGCTTTTGAGGGGGAACCATGAGAGCGAAAACGTGTATCCCCACGAGCTGCCATGGCAGTTAAATTCCTATGAAAATGGAGAAGAAATTTACAGTGCTTTAAAGGAGCTATGGGAAAGAATGCCGATTTCTGCAGTTCTAAACAACGATCTCTGGCTTGCTCATGGTGGTGTGCCATGTAGAGATGTGAGCAAATCGTTACTCAAGGATCCAGATGAAGAGGTTGAGCTCGAAATACTCTGGAATGATCCATGGGAAAGAGAGGAGTGCGGAGAGAACTTCAGAAGGGGGTTGATGAATTTTTTTGGCAAAAAGGCTACGAAGAATCTGATCGAAAGACTTGGAGTTAAGCTCGTAGTTAGATCTCATGAACCTTACAAGGTTTTGAGAGTTGAACAGAATGGAATGCTGGTAACAGTTGGTTCATGCGCAAATCCCTATGGTTTGGCAAATTTCGCAATTCTTAAAGTCGATTTCGGGGAGAGGTTTACTAACGGTTACGATTTTGTGGAAAAATTTGGTTTTGAGTTCACACTTTATTAGAAAAATTTATCTTTCCCCTTACTTCTGAGTTTGCATGAAACTTCTGCTTATCCATGCAGACTACATCGAATACGAAGTAAAGGAGAAAACAAAAATTGCTGAAGATTTTGAAGACAAGGGTGAGAGAGTTGAGGAGGTTCTCGTCGTATTTACTTCCGTTGAGAAAGGAGATGGTGAAGAGACTGTAAAGAGGGCTGTTGGAGACATCAAAGACGTTGCAAATAAAGTTGGAGCAAAAAGAATTCTAATATACCCATATGCTCACCTTTCATCAAATCTTGCAGATCCTGAAAAAGCTATCGAAGTTTTGAAATTGCTTGAATCTGAAATAGATGGATTTGAGGTAAAAAGAGCTCCATTCGGTTGGTATAAGGCCTTTCGACTCTCATGCAAGGGGCATCCCTTGAGCGAACTTTCAAGGGAGATAAGCGGGGAAGAAGAGGAGGAGATTACAAAAGCTCTGAAAGATGAAAAAAAGGTTGTCAGCTACTGGTTAATTCTAAATCCGGACGGGGAACTTGTAGAAGTGCAGAAGTTTAATTTTGATGGTCACGAAAAACTGAAAAAATTTGCAAACTATGAAATAGAGAAGAGAAGGGCCGTAGATGTCATTCCAGCACACGTTGAGTTCATGCGCAGACTTGAGATTGCAGATTATGAAAATGCAAGCGATTCCGGGCATATAAGGTATTATCCAAAAGGCAGATTGATTAAAAGCTTACTTGAGCGTTTCATTACTCAGAAGTGCATTGAATACGGTGCAATGGAAGTTGAGACACCAATAATCTATGACAGAAATCATCCAACACTTCGAAAGTATCTCGAGCGTTTTCCTGCGAGACAATACATACTTACAGGAGATAAAAGAGAGTTTTTCATGCGATTTGCAGCCTGTTTTGGTCAATTCTTAATGCTTTCAGATGCAACTATTACTTACAAAAATCTCCCGTTGAGGATCTATGAGCTTACAAGATATTCTTTCAGAAAAGAACAGCGAGGAGAACTCGTTGGACTCAGAAGACTTCGAGCTTTCACAATGCCGGATATGCACACAATCGTTAAGGATTTTTCACAGGCTATGGAGGAATTTCTTGCACAATACAAGCTTTCCGTAAATGTTCTGAGTGAAATAGGAATTCTGCCAGAGGATTATGAAGTTGCAATAAGGATTACAAAAGATTTCTATGAGCAGAACAAGGATTTTATAAAGAAGATTGCAGAAGTACTCGGAAAGCCAATTTTGATTGAGATGTGGGATCATCGCTTCTTTTACTTCGTTCTTAAATTCGAGTTCAACTTTGTTGACTCACTCGACAAAGCCTCAGCACTTTCTACAGTTCAGATCGATGTTGAGAACGCGGAGAGGTATGGGATAACATTTGTCGACTCGGATGGTAAAAGAAAGACGCCATTGATCCTTCACTGTTCGGTAAGTGGGGCAATTGAGAGAGTTATGTATGCCTTGCTTGAAAAGGCAAAACTCGCAATGGATTCAGGCATTTTACCAACACTTCCAGTATGGCTTTCACCAACACAAGTTAGAATAATTCCGGTCAGTGAAAAGTACATAGAGAAGGCAATAGAGATTGCAAACTCTTTGCCATGGAGGGTTGATGTAGACGACAGAAATGAAACGCTTAACAAGAAAATAAGGGATGCCTCGACTGAATGGATACCGTATATCGTTGTTGTTGGTGAAAGAGAAGTTAGAGAAGGGAAGTTGAGCGTAAGTATAAGGGAGAATTCGACAATTGAAAAACAGAGAAGAGTTTCAATGACGCTTGAAGAGTTAAAGAGGGAAATTGAAAAACACTGCGCAGGAAAACCATTTTTGCCGCTGCCTTTGCCAAAACTGCTATCAATGCGAGCACAGTTCAGGTGATTGTATGAGTGAAATGAAAAAGGTCTTAATACCCATATTTCTTGGCATAATTGCAGGGCTGCTGTCTTTTCTAATAACCCAAAATCTTCGCGAGAGAGATGCTTTTGGGATAATAGTGCTCGTTTTCTTCATTTACCTCCAGAAATTTATTTTTCCAAAGATAAAAATAAAGCTTGAGCCAAAGGACTGGGTTGGACTGGCTTTTCTATGTCTAACTGGATGGTACGTAACTTGGGTTTTTCTCCTGAATATTTAGGGCTTCAATTGCAATTTCCCTTATAAGCTCAGCTCGAGGCTTTTTTCCAGTCCAGATCTCAAAAGCCTTTTCTGCCTGATAAACGAACATTTCAAGCCCAGTAATAACTTTGCAACCCCTCTCCTTTGCCTTTGAAATCAGCTGAGTTTCGACCGGGTTGTAAACAACATCAAAAACAACAATCCCCGATTTCAGGATTTTCTCATCAATCGGCATTCCAGGAAAGCCTTTCATACCAACAGGAGTTGCATTGACAAGGACGTCTATTTTTAGTGTTCCAATTTTATCCATTGAGCAAAAAAAGCAGTCTCCATAGGATCTAAGGGTCTGAACTGCCTCAATACCCCTTCTCTCTGTTCTGTTCGTTAACACAACTTTGCCACCCATTCTCATAGCTGCCAGCGCAACGGCTTTCGCTGCTCCACCGGCGCCAATAATGAGGATAACCTTATCATTTAAATCAACTTCCGCATTTTTAAAGGCCATTTCAACTCCATAGACGTCGGTGTTATAACCTTCCATTTTTTTCAAGTCTATGGTGTTTACAGCAATCCTCGCATCGCCAAGTGGTTTCACAAATTTAACCACCTCTTCTTTAAATGGTATTGTAACATTCAATCCCACAAATCCGAGTGCTTTTGCACCATAGATTGCTTCCCTTAGCTCAGAGGGTTTTACCTCAAAAGCAAGATATTCCCCCCTGATCCCGAAATGGCTCATCAAGGCTTTGTGCACGACTGGTGATATAGAGTGCGAAATTGGATATCCGATGATGCCGAGATAGAGCATGTTTTTGGATTGCCTTCTACCCTTTAAAATATTTGCCCAAAGTCTGACCCAAAGAAAAATAAGTCACTGAACATAGCGCTTTTATGCTCACCTTCGTCGGTCTTGGACTTTGCGATGCAAAAGATATAACTTTCAGAGGATATGAGGCGGTAAAAGAGGCTGATGTTGTGTATGCAGAATTCTATACCTCGAGACTTTCAGTTCCGGTTGAGGAGATAAAAAATTTTCTGGGAAAAGAGATAAGAGTTCTGGAGAGAGAAGAGCTGGAGAACAAAAGTGCAAGACTAATCGATGAAGCGAAAAAGAAGAAAGTAGTGATCCTCGTGGCAGGAGATCCAATGATTGCAACGACGCACATAGCACTTCTGCTCGAGGCAAAAAAAGCTGGTGTGAAAACAAAAGTTGTGAACAACGCAAGCATAATAAATGCAGTCTGCACCCTTACAGGGCTTCAGAACTACAGATTTGGAAAATCTGCAACCGTTAGCTGGCACAAATCAAGAGCTTTTGTGGATGTGATTAAGGCGAATTTAAGCATAGATGCCCATACTTTGCTTTTCCTCGACCTTAATCCACCAATGAGAATTTGCGATGCAATTCCAAGAATTCTTGAGTTCGATGAAAGTCTATCAAAGCATTTTGCAGTTGGTATCGCAAGAGCTGGGAGTGATGAGGCGATAGTTAAATGCGATTTTGCAGAAAAACTGATCGACTTCGATTTTGGCGAACCTTTGCACACACTTGTCTTTCTTGCAAAAAGAATACACTTCATGGAATACGAATGTCTTCGCCTCTTCTCCTCCGCTCCCGAGGAGTTGAGAGAATGGGTTCTGTAAGGGAGAGATTTGGAATTCTCATGCTTATTCTTGGATTCATTTCCACTCTATGGCTTTGGTGGGTTTATGGATAGGAGAAAAGAGATAATGGATAGATTTGGAGATTTGCTCGATGAGAATACAATTGAAGAGCTTGCCTCTTATTCAAATTCAGGAATAAAGTTCACTAAAATCAGCGAGATAGGCCCAGGGAGGGTTAACATAAAGGGTAGAATTAGCGGGATTGGGAGCCCTGAAACTGCAAACGAGATCTTCGTTTCGGATGAGACTGGAAGAATAAGAGTTCTTCTCTGGGATAGAGAAATTTACTACAAAGCAGAGATAGGGATGAACATTGAAATTTACAACGGCTTTGTAAAAGAAGGGAAAAAAGGATTGGAGGTTCATGCAAACAGATTTTCGATTGTTAGACTTTTTGAATAGAAAAGATGAGATTCGCAACTGCAATCAGAACAGCCAAAATTTCTGATATTATCAAGCTGAATCTTTGATGCAAGCTCGCATTCAGGAATTTTGAAAACAATTGCCCCAATAACTTTGAAAACATCTGAGATATAATCTATGTGCCATCTTTTTCTTTTATCACGGAAATGTCTTAAAACCCTGCTAATCCTTTTTGCGCTTCCAACATAGTAGTAGTAACCCTTTTCAAATTCGATTACTCCAAGACTTCCAATTTTCAGTGTTCTTTTAACTTCGTTTTCCAGAATGAGCACGTAGGAGCTCATACGGAGTAGGCTTTGTAACAAGTTCTGCAAACCTCGGGCAAATCAGGAATAAAACATTCTGAAAGACGTTTTTCATAAATTTTTCTAAACTCAGAGTATTCTTTGCTTCTCCATACTTCCTTAAAATTTTCGGCTCTGCCAAAGTATAGCTTTCCTATTTTAACTTCCTTCCCCTTAAAAAACCGGATTATCTCGTCTGACTTCGTTGGTAAATGCAAATATGCGCATGGTGCAATAAGGCCATCAACAGTAATAAAACAGTTCTTTAATGGATTTTCAGCACAGATTAGGGCTTCTTCAAGCTTAATCGGTCTTGGTGTAAATCCAATTCCGACTTCCTTGGCTTTCATTTCAGCTATTCTGATTTTCTGGGCTACACTGCTATCAACGACTTCTGAGAAAACTTCTTCACCCATGAGCTCTTTTGACGGAATGTAATCAAGATTGTTAGCAACAACCTCATCTGCTCCAACAGAGCTTGCAAATTGGACAAGCTGGGGTAACTCTTCAACCGCTCTTTTCATCATTAGCGTTGCAATTACAATCCTTGGCCTTTTTTTTCTGGCTGTTAGCAAGGTTATGTTTTCTGCAATTTTTTGAAGTTTTGCTCCCCTTATCTTTCCCTGAGCCTCGATTCCTGCAATAGAAATTGCTATTAAATCGAGTTTTGCGAGATCCTCAATCCATTCATTGATTAGCAAACCATTCGTCGTCAATCCAACCTTACATTTTTTGCAAGCAAAGTTTATCATTTCTCCAATTTCAGGATTTAGCAATGGCTCCCCCCAGCCTTGGAGATGCGCATATCTGAAACTCGAAAAAGGAAGCTTTTTGAAAAGCTCAAAGTCCATGTTCTTCGATTCCCATTCAAAAAATGACTTTGGACACATCACACAGCTCAGCTGGCACTTCGTTGATACCTCAACCTGCAAAAATCCAAGTCTAAAAAATCTTTCAAACATAAAAAAAAGAAAAATTTGAATTAATAAAAAATTTTCGGTTAGGATTGCTTCTTCTTTTCTTCTCTTGGAGTCATTTCGAGCATTTTGCTGTAAATCTCGTCTTGCTGTTTTTCAAGCTGTTCAAGCAATTTCTTGAAGTTCTCAAAAACCCTTGTCTGCGATTCCGTGTAAAGCTGTATTGCCTTTCTGATGCTTTCAAAGCTCTCGCTTGGGACGAACTGCTTCAGATAAAATTCATACATGCTTATGTAGCTATCCATCGAAACCTTTAGCAAATCGAGCGTTGTTTTTGCAACCCCAAATCCCATTTTGTAAAACCCTCTACCCGCTTCCAGAAACTCCTTCATTTCCATATCTTTCACCTCCTTCTTTTACAATAATTACCTTCACAACATCTCCATCCTGAAGCCCGAGCGCAATTTTTTCTGCTTCAGGAATCGAAATTCTCCCTCCAGTCTGAATTTTTGCTCTAAATACCGCAATGTCCTTGCTTAGTATGCTGAATCCAGAAAAAAATCTCAGCATCGAGGAAAGTGTTTCCATGAATTCTCTTTGAACCCTCATCACTTCTTCCCAGAACTTTTGTATCTCAGCCAGATTTGGAACCATCTGATGGTATTTGTTACCAAAACTATAAATAACTTTCGGTATTCAAATTTGGAAAACGTTTATAAATTTCAGAAGGAGGATTCTTATGAACTGGTGGGCAATTGACATCGAAGAAGTTTTCAGAAGACTTGAAACGAGCCCTTTTGGCTTAAGAGAAGAGGAAAGAGCAAAAAGACTGGAAAAATTTGGATTAAATGAGATTAAAGTGAAGAAAAAGAGCCCTTTGTACGTTTTGGCAAAGCAATTTTTAAATCCACTCCTCTTCGTTCTCTTTGTA
>JAWBZL010000021.1:0-22326 GCA_038866255.1 Archaeoglobaceae archaeon | reverse complement strand
GTTCGATTCCCGAGAGCATTTTCTGCACGTTTACTTTCCCGCTTATTGCTGAGATTCTCCTGAAAGCCTCTCTTACTTCTTCCTCTGTCTTTAAGTTCAAAATAACTCCTCCAATGTCGCTCTTGTGCAGAAAACCGACAACCTTCATCGCAACAGGAAAGCCAAGGCTTCTCGCTGCTTTTACTGCTTCTTCTTCACTTTCACAAATAATCCCCCTTGCAACGCTTATTCCGTAGCTTTCGAGTAGTTCCTTGGCTTCCTGTTCGAGGAGGAGCATGCTTAAAGTTGTCGATGGATATTTCACTTTTTTGAAATTGTTCGTAAATTCAAAACAGTTCCGTCAACAAGTACTGCATCCCAGTTAAGGTAATCAAATCTTCTAAACATAAAACCAGCAGGTTTTTCAAGATTTACCGCAGTTGATGAGCAAAGCTCGTTAAACGCGGGTAAGACTACAACTCTCTTCCTCTCACCACAGAAATCTATTTTTCCGATTAAAAAAGCTCTCTCCTTATGCCCACCAACTTCGGAAGGAATAAAAACCGAGGGATGCGCATGGGCAAAAATAAAAATTTTCGCATTCATAAGATTTTCATCAATCTTTGCATGCCCATGGAAAATAACATAGTTTCCGAGCTTTAAAGCTTTGTAACCCTGAATACCAATATCATGGTTTCCCCGCACAATCACTAATTCTACAGTTTCAGAGATCCTTTTAATAAATTCGTGCACGGGACTCTTTTTACCCAAATGCCTAAAATCGCCGGCAATTATTAGTGTCTGAAAACTCTCTGCAAGTTTTAGTGTTCTTTCAAGCAATTCCCTATCATAAAATGGCACAAGTCCGAAATGCAGATCTGCAATTACCGCTTTTTTCCCTATAACTACTGCTTCATTCAGCAGCTTCATTGAAAATTCTATTTTCAACAGCTTCCAAATACTCGGCAATGTTGAGCCCCAGTTCTTTGGCAACAACAAGAGCTGCCACTTCAAAACTCACAATATTGCTCATTTTTTCCTGTTTCTCGCTAATCATCGAGAATATTTCCTGAAAACTTTTACCTGTCTTTTTTGATATCTCTCCAACGAGTCTATCTATGAGCGACTCTTCGATTATTACTGCATTTTCGAGTTCGAACATACTATGTGAAGAAGTCCTCAAGCGTTAAATCTTTTACCTTTTGAATCTTTTCCCTTTCTTTTACCTTTTTTTCTTCCTCTTCTTCAACCTCGGGCTTAGGAGAGATCCAGCTTTCATCAACTCTGTGAAGTCTCTCTTTTTCCACAATCTCAAATATCTCCTCAGCTCTCTCTTTTGCAAGAAATCTCAGCTCATCCAAGCTGAAATCGTAAAATGCGGAAATCTTTGCACAAGCTTTTAAATCAAGATTTTGGAAAAGAATTAGCAAAAATGGTAGCATTTCGCTTTTAGCCTTTTTCTTTGAGAGGTGGGAGTAAAGAGATATCTTTTTCAGAATTGAATCTCTTAAATCTCTTTTCTGCTGCGTTTGAAACAGCAATTGCCACATTTGAGGACGTTTGTAGCGAGTAAATCCGGTTTTTTTCTCCTCCCGCATCTGCTGGACGCCGTTTGTCATTAGATATGTAGCGTATTTCCAAAGCCTGTAAAATTGTCTCTTCTTCACTCTTCCAATAAAGATGTCTGCTCTGGAAAGCGCAAGATAACCTTTAAATAAATCTTTGCCCTCGTACTCCAAGGGGATGTTTTCTTCAACCCACTGGATAAAATCTTCCGGAGATTCATCGAGCAACATTGCATCGCTGTAAGCGGGATAATTGGTTTTGAATATTTTCTGCAGAACCTTAAAAACATCCATTTCTTGCGTTCTTTTGCTAACAAAAACATCCTCTTCTGTTATTTCTTTTCTTCCTTCTGCAATTGCTTGCAGATCATTTATTGCAGCCCTTAAATCTCCACCAGCATTTTCTGCAATTTTTTCCAAAACATTCTTCGTGCAGGTAACATTCTCCTTGGTGCAGATTTTTTGCAGAACCTTTAAAATCTGTGTTTTTGTTATCCTCCTAAATTCCACAAATTCACATAACTTCCTTAGTTCAGCAGAAAGCAAATAAGGATCATTTGCTATCAAAATTAATGGTTGTCGGGGCTTTTTTTTGATTATCCTTATAAGTGCACTCTCACCACCAACGTCCTCTTTTTTGTGTATGTTGTCTACCTCATCAAGAATTATGAGCTTCAATCTTCCAGCTCTTGAGGATAAAAACTCACCTTCATCGCTTATTGTTTCATTAAAAGCACCGCTACCAACAATTTTTTCTATTACCTGCCAGTTTCTCTGGTCGCTTGCATTCAATTCCACAACTTCCCATTTCATCGTATTTGCAAGTGCCAAAGCGAGGGAGGTTTTTCCAATTCCCGGTGGTCCCGCCAGTAGCAAAGGCTTCCAGGATCCTTTCTCCCAGTTTTTAGCCCATTCTAAAACCTTTGAAATCGTCTCCTTATCTGCAACAACTTCATTGATATTCTGCGGGCGATACTTCTCAGCCCAGAGCATTAAGATTCCTGTATCTCGAGGTATATCAAGCTTGGTCTTCTTTTAAAAATTAGATTTCCAGCTTAGCAAGGATGAAATAAATCCAAAAAAGTGTGCAGCATAGCAATAGGGGCAGTAGTAGCCAATATACAACGAAAAAAGAAAAAGAGAGGTTGCTCCAAGAATTCCGAGGACTTGCCATGTTCTGATAAGAATACAAGATTTTATCAAAAAAAACAATACAAATCCGGACAAAAACCAAAGTAAACCAAGTAATGCAAGAATATAAGGTGGTAAGGGCAAATCCAATGGAACACAGAAATTTATAGGGCAGTATGGTAAAGTGTAGGGAAGGTAGTTCACATAGAAGAGATAACCGGAATCTAATGCGCCAAGAAAGAGTAAAGCTACAAGGATGAACTTCATACACTTTCCCATTTACTACGTTATTTCAAATTTGCGATTTATGAAATCCAATACGTTTTTTCTAACCTTCGAGTAATCGTAACAACAAACAACAGCATTTCCAATCAACTCACCGCTCAAATTTCTCGGATTGAAAGTTTTTCTCCCTCTGTAAACGATTACAGTATCGCATTCAAACTCTTTTCCATCACATTCAACTCTTTCTACTCTCTTGCTTCCATGCACATAAATATCAGTTTTTTCAGTTCTCTCAACTTTGTAATTCTTCGCCAAAGCAATTTCAAGGATATCAAGAATTTTATCGTTGCCAGCAATCAAAATCTTTTTCCCAATCCTGTAACCGGCTGCAATCAACTTTATTGCCGTTTCCAAGGAAAAAATACCCGCTGGTCTTTTACCAAACACTACAGGATTTTTGTCAACCGCCCCTGTTGCTATTATCGCCTTCTCGTTTAAAATTTCAACACCTTTTGTGGATAAAACTCTCAAGGGATTCGTTGATAAAACGCAGCCTCTTTCGATATTCAAAATTTTCATCGCAGCCTTCATCTCATCGATGAATTCCAAATACTGCTCATTAAGCTCAGGAATTTTAGAAAAAATCGCAATTTCCCCACCGGGAGCTTTATAATCAAATATCCTAAAATTATGACCCATTTCCTTAAGAAACTTTGCACAAATAATCCCACTGTAACCAGCGCCAACAATCACAACCATGCAATCTCCCCTCCTACCTCTTCTTTCGGAACTCTTGAGCCAATAATCTTAATTATTTCCGCCAAGCATTTCTCGCAATCCATTCCTGCCCAAGTAAGATGTTTCACTGCAGAAACACATTGCCATTCAGCAACGACTTCTTCAATCTCTTTCCTCGTAACCATGTTGCAAAGACAAACTATTTCATCAAAGTCTTGCTTTTCAAATTTAGGCTTGAAAATTTCTTTTTTCTTCAATTCAAAGTGCTCTGAAAGCATTTTAACAACGTATTTTGCAATAGCTGGCGCCGCAGTTAATCCAGGACTCTGAATGCCTGCCACATTTATAAATCTCTTGAGTGGTTCATTTATGATAAAATCACTGCCAGCAACCGATCTAAGCCCGGCATAGACGGCTATTATCTCTTCCGGTATTCTTTTAAAAAGCGGTGCGAATTTTGCAATTATCCCATCGAGTTCTTCTTTTTTAACACTGGTGTCATCTTTCTCATCAACATCGATTAAATTTGGGCCCCATATAGCTTTTCCATCAATAGAAACGAGCGCTCCTCCACCTTTTGTTCTTTTATGTAGTTTAAATGGTATTGGAACGACCAAGTGATTTGTAAAATTTCTCTCGCCAAAAACAATGTGTGTTCCCTTTCCCGGAATTATCTTAATTTCATACCCAACCATTCTCGAAATCTCATCTGCGTAAATTCCCGCGCAGTTTACGATGCTTTTTGTTTCGAATTCTCCCATAGTTGTTTTTACGATGAAGGATTCCTTTTTTACATCAATGCCTATAACCTCGCACCCATAACGAAAATCAACACCATTTAGCCGTGCAAATCTGCATGCCTTTGCTGTCATTTCAACGGGATTTACAACTCCGGCAGACGGTATTAGAATTCCCCCATAAACGCTTTTGGCAAGATTTGGTTCCATTTTAAGAAGTTTTTTCTTTCCAATCATTTTTGCCTCAATTCCATGTATTCTTAGATATAAAATTATAAAAGGGATTGCAAGAAACGTTAAAAAATTTGTCGCAACAGCAATCAACCCAACTCGTCTGAACTTGAAACCAAGTTCCTTCGCTTCCTCGTCCATAAGCTTATTTCCTTCAATGCAGAGTTTGCTCCTGAATAGTTTAAATGGTAGCTGAAAAGGATGAATTACTCCTGAACATGCTTTTGTTTGTTCAAGTCCGGGGGCAAGCTTTTTTTCGAGAACTGTAACTTTTAAATCAAATTTCGAGAGCTCTTTGGCAATAAAACTGCCCGTAACACCAGCGCCGATGATGACGACATCTATCATCTTTCCCGAGTCATCGAACAGTATATATTCCTTTCCTAAAAAACATGAAGTTGGTGATTGAATGCTCCTCGGAATAGATGCAGGAACAACTGGAATAAGAGCTTGCATTTATTCTCTGGATGGAAAAATTATTTCCCACAGCTATGTTGAATTTCCGAGCTACTACCCAAAACCTGGGTGGGTTGAGCAAAATGCTGAAGAGTGGTGGAAAAGCGTTGTTAAAGCCTGTAATGAGGCTATAAAGATTGCAAAAGCTGAAAAGGAAATTGAGGCGATAGCAGTGACGAATCAGCGTGAAACAATTGTTCCTGTGGCAAAAAATGGGGTTGCAATTGCAAACGCAATCGTTTGGCAGGATAGGAGGAGTACAGAGGAGGTTGAGCTCATTAAGTCAACATTTGGTGAGGAGATTTCAAGAATAACTGGTTTAAAGCCCGATCCATATTTTTCACTGCCAAAGATACTCTGGTGGATGAGAAATTGCCCAAAAGTTGTTGAAAATACATGGAAATTTATGCTTGTGCACGATTACATTGTTTACAAGCTTACTGGAGATGTTTTAACGGATTTCTCCAACGCCTCCAGAACAATGCTGATGGATCTTGAAAATCGAAAATGGTCGGATAAGATTGCCTCAAAATTTGAGATCGATCTCGATAAGCTTCCAGAGCTTGGAAATTCTGGTGAAGTTATTGGAGAGCTTAAAAGTAAAGAAATTAAGGTAAATTCGAGTCCAATTGTGGTTCTTGGTGGGGGAGATCAGCAATGCAGCGCTTTGGCACAAGGAGTTGTTGAAATTGGCACTCTGAAATCCACAACGGGCACAGGAACATTCATGATCGCTCCAGTAGATAAGATGCGTGGAGGGGATATAGTTTATTCTGCCCATGTGATTAAGAAAATCGTGGCAGAGGTCAGCATATTCACAACGGGCAGTTTACTTGAATGGGTTAAAAGGAATTTTTATGGCAGCGAAGGCTACGAGGTTTTAAACAAAGAGGCTGCAAAATCAGGAGTTGGAGCAAGAGGGTTGATAATAATTCCATTCTTTGCCGGTGCTGGATGTCCCCACTGGGATTCAAAAGCAAGAGGGGCAATTTTTGGTCTAACGCTTGCGCATGAAAGGGGTGACATTGCAAGGGCTGTAATGGAGAGCGTTGCATTTGAAGTTAGAACCAACATAGAGTTAATGGAGAAGCTTGGTATCTCTGTTGATGAAATTCGCCTTGACGGCGGTGGTGCAAGGAGCGAAATATGGAACCAGATTTTTGCAGATGTGACAAAAAAGCGCTGCCTCGTTTCCTCAGACGTCGAAGCAACAGTTAGAGGAGCTGCGATGCTTGCAGCACTTGGCTTGGGAATGAAGTTAAAAGATGTTCTCAAAAACTTTGTTCCAGAATTCAAAGTAATAAACCCATCGGAGAGTGAATACGAGAAGATATATGAGCAATACAAAAAAATAAGGGCAATTGTGCTCCAAACTAAATGAGTTTTATTTCAACCCTGTTTTCCCACACACCATGCAGGTTGCAATATGCAACTGCGTAAAGAGTACCGGGTTTGCTAAGCTTTACTTTGAAAGTTGCCTCCTGCTCCGCGATTTCTGGTGTAAGCTCAGCTCTTGCGATGAAAACTGGGTTAAAGTCTCTGCCATTTTCATAGAAGTAGAGTTCGATCCATCTGAAAGAGTGCTGTACAGTGTTTGGATGCCCCTGAATGAAAACCTTGACCAAAAAAGTTTCTCCAGCTTTTATTTCCTTTGGGATTTCGATTTTCGGAATGTGACTTTCTCTTTTGGAAATTGCAAGCTTATCTTCGACTTCTGGAGTATATAAAACCTCTCCAAATTTTTTCATGTTCTCACCTATTTGTTAATTGTATTTTCATTATTAAGTTTTTTCGCAGTTTTGAATGATCGCGATTTTCGAGCACACAAAAAAAGAAAAGGCTTATATAACAAGAAAAATCCTAAGAACCATGAGTAGATACGTTCTTGAAGGCGAATACTTGCCAAAGTGCTGGTATAACATACTTCCAGATTTGCCTGAAAAACTTCCACCACCACTAAATCCGGCAACAAGAGAGCCTATAAAACCGGAAGAACTTGAACCCGTTTTTCCAAAGTCTCTCATAGCTCAAGAAGTAAGCGAAGAAAGATGGATAAAAATACCCGAGGAAGTGCTTGAAATCTACCGCATTTATCGCCCAACTCCATTTATAAGAGCAGAAAGGCTTGAAAAAGCACTTAAAACCCCGGCAAAGATATTTTACAAATACGAGGGCGTAAGTCCTCCCGGAAGTCATAAGCCCAATACAGCAATAGCGCAGGCATATTACAACATGAAGGAAGGTGTTGAAATGCTCACAACCGAGACTGGTGCTGGACAGTGGGGTTCCGCTCTTGCATTTGCCACAAATCTCTTTGGCCTGAAATGCCGTGTTTACATGGTTAAGGCGAGTTATGAACAAAAGCCATATAGAAGGGTTTTGATGGAAACTTGGAGCGCAGAAGTGATCCCTTCACCGAGCAAATTAACAGAGAGCGGTAAAAAGATCCTTGAAAAAGATCCAGATTGCCCGGGAAGTCTTGGAATTGCAATAAGCGAGGCAGTCGAGACTGCGGTTAAGAACGAGAATACAAAGTATAGCCTCGGAAGCGTTTTAAATCATGTTTTACTCCACCAAACTATTATAGGGCTCGAAGTTAAAAAGCAACTTGAACTCCTCGATTTAAAACCAGATGTGATGATTGGATGCGTTGGCGGTGGAAGCAATTTCTCTGGTTTCTGTTACCCGTTTGTTAAGGATGCAATGAAGAAAGAACTTGAACTAATCGCTGTTGAACCAAAAGCCTGCCCAACACTTACTGCCGGGGAGTATAGATACGACTTTGGAGACACTGCAGGTTTAACGCCTCTGCTTTTGATGTATACCCTTGGCCACGACTTCATACCTCCACCAATTCATGCAGGCGGTCTTCGCTACCATGGCGACGCTCCCTCGCTATGCTTGCTCGTGAAACATGGAATAATAAAACCCATTGCGGTCAGCCAGAGACCTGTTTTCGAAGCAGGAGTTCTTTTTGCGAGAACTGAAGGTATTTTGCCCGCTCCAGAGAGTGCGCATGCAATAAGGGTTGCCATTGACTTAGCTCTCGAGGCCAAGAAGAGGAACGAGGAAAAAGTGATCATTTTCAACCTAAGCGGGCATGGTTATTTTGACTTAAAAGCCTACGAAGAATTTCTCCGAGGGGAGCTCCCGGATACCTAATGCGTGGAGAAATTGCTATTCTTTTTTCAGCCATTTTAATGAGTACAGTATCTATCTTTGTTCGCAATACTGGAAATGATGCAATTAGCGTTACATTTCTTCGCCTCTTCTTTGCAACACTTTTTCTTTCACTCTTTGCTTTTATAAAGCGTGAAAAATTTGCAATAAGCAAATTGCTCATTTTTCTTTCCCTCCTAAACTTGTTAACAATAGTTTCATACATATCTGCGATCCAGCAAATCGAAGCGGGCGTATCAGCATTGCTCCTTTACATGGCTCCAGTTTATGTAACGATAATAGCTTTCGCAAGTGGTGAAGGGATTGAGAGAGAAACCTTCATATCTCTTCCCCTTGGGTTGCTTGGTTTATGGCTCATGCTCTCTCCTTATGTTGAGCTTAAACCCGGAATAATTTTTGGCATAATTTCCGGGATAAGCTACGCTTTCGTATTCAAATTCTCAAAAAAGGCGAGAGAGATTCACAGCTCTTTCCAAATTAGCTTTTTCAACGTATTTTTCGGCTCTTTAATTCTTTTGCCTTACTTTCTCATCCAGAATGAAAAATTTTCTCTGAGCTGGGCAATTGGACTGGGTTTGATACCAACCGCAATCCCATTCATGCTTTTTGCATACGGGATGAAACAAGTTAAGCTGCAAAAAGCTCCACTAATAGCACTCGTCGAGCCGATGTTTGCAGTGCTTATAGGATACATCTATTTTGGTGAAGTTCTGAATGCAAAACAAATCATTGGTGGTGCGATGATCCTTTTCGCAACTCTTTTGAGTATCAAAAAGTAAAGTTACTTGTAAAGTGCTCAAAAAAGAGGATCGAAATTTGAGTATCGATAAGATAATAAAATATAAATACTTCTACATGTCACTTAAAAACATGCTTACCTGGAGAGAAATGGGTAGGGAGATCTTGCTTTCGGTAATAATGGTTTTCTCTGCAGCAGGACTTGTTTATAAGTGGCTATCCCTATATGAGAGAGTTGATTTCGTAATCGTTTTTCTTGCTGCTCTACTTATTGCAAGCCTTTCGCTATTTCTGATAAGTGTTGAAATCAGAATGCAGGCCATGACAGAAGAATTCCAAAGCGTAAAAAGAACGATTGCCATCAGCTCCGACGAACTCGAAACGAGAATTTCGAGAGCTTTGAGACCAGAAATAAGAGAGCTTGGTGAGAAAATAGACTCCTTGCACAGAAAGATGTTTCGATAAATTATTTAAACAAGGGCAACACGTAGTTAAAGGGTGTCGCTCTGAGTGATGAGGAAGTAATTAGAGTTCGCCTTCCAGAGAAACGAAAAGGGGAAATGTTTGGGATCGTTTCGTCAATGCTCGGAGCTGGTCATATAAAGGTTAGATGTGAGGATGGTGTAGAGAGATTGGGAAGAATACCGGGGAAAATGAGAAAGAAGATCTGGATTAAGGAGGGCGATGTTGTTATAGTTGTTCCTTGGAGTTTTCAAAATGATCGCGCTGATATAGTTTGGAGATACACAAATCCACAAGTTGAATGGCTTGAAAGGAGGGGATATTTGAAATTCTAAGCCAAAAATTATGAAACTGGACTCGGGAAACGCATCGCTATTGTGTTTGAATCCATAATTTCTATCCAGCCACGATATTTTTCTACAAGCCTTTTCACGATTAAGAGCCCAACTCCAGTACCTCCTTCGGTGTAGATTTCTTTAAAGGCTCTCTCCTTTGCAATCTCCGAAAATCCTGTGCCATTGTCACGGAGCTTAATTAAAATCCCGCCATTTTTCTTCACTTCAATGCTCACTTTGCTCGCCTTTCCATGTTTTATTGCGTTTTCTATCAGATTGCCAAAGATAACGTAAATACCATCGTCCGCAAGAATTTCTGCATCACCTACAAGTTCGATGTCAATTGCAAATGTTCCCCGCAATTTCTCAACAACCTCCCCGATTCTAATCTTCCTTGTTTTACCATCTTCAAGCTGTTTAATTGCTTTAATAAGATTTATGCCCCTCTCAACCTGTTTTTCAACCTTTTCAAGGTAATCTTGTCTCTTTTCATGCTTCAAGAATTCCATGTATGCGGTTATAGAAGTAAAAATATTCAGGAGATCGTGTCTTAATATTCCCAGCAAAAATCGAATCTCCTTCTCGCTTTTCGCAATTCGAGAGAGCATCGAATTTATACCGTCTGCAAGCCTTTTAATTTCATCAGATCCTTCTAAATCTATTTTATCCCCGGGCTTAGCACTAATAACGAACTTTTCAAGCTTTAAGATTTTCGAGATCACTCCTTTGTCAATCAAAAAAATTGCAAGAAAATAGAACACGAGGGAGAGAAGTGAGAAGTGGATAAGAAAGAAAATGAGATTTCGAATGTGATCCGAATAATACGGATTGATTGCTTTTATCACAAACACTATCTCTCCCCCGAACAGATCTTTTATCCTCGAATTCGTGATTACAACGTCTGCATAAATCTCCTCGCCCCTTCCATAAAATATTTCGGCGTTGAGAACTTTTTCAACCTCTCTAAGCCAGTTTTTGTCTACAATTCTCCCCATTACCAGATATCCTCTTGCGTCCCCAGTTGCATTACTTCTGAGAATGGGTTTCGAGGAGATTAGAACCAAATTTTCCCCAAATTTGATAAATCCTGTTTTATTTTGCATTTCAGAACTCAGGAAAATAGTGGGAACTTCAATTTTGTCCCAGTTTTCATCGTAAAAATTCGAGTAAACAACGTTTCCAATTTCATCAACAAAAATCATTAAATTTATTTTTGCATTTTTAAATGTGCTCTCTCCAAGATTGGAAACTATATATCGCTCTTCTCTCGTCTTTATAAACTCATATGTGTCATCCCAGAAAGCCCAATCAGCACAGAGTCTTTCAACGTTCTGAAGTTCGATTTCGAGCATTTTCTCAAAAATCATAACTTTTTCTTCAGCATAGATTTTTGCGTGTGTCATCATGGATTCTCTTTCGATCGAGAGAGTTATGCTCATCAATAAGAGAAAAAGGAGAGTCGCGACGGGAATTGTGACAAGGAAGATTCTTTCCCTTGCTTTCACAATACTAAAGATAGCTGAGATTTAAAAAATTTTTATTACATTTTTGCAAGTAGGCACAAACCGAAAAGCTTATCATGGTAATAGAATATTTTAATTTATGGATGAAAAAGATATTAAAATAATCTCTCTCCTCGCAAAGGATTCAAGGAAGACTCTGCAAGAAATTGCCAATGAACTAAGCCTTTCAATCTCGAGTGTACACAAAAGAGTCAAAAAGCTTGAAAAAGATGTGATCGAGAAGTATACAATAATTGTAAATCCAGAAAAGTTTAATCAGATAACAGCTTTTTTGCTTATCAGCACAAGTGATCAAAAGAGAATTTCTGAAAAGCTTAGAGAAATTCCGGAACTACTTGAACTTTACCAAGTATTTGGGAACTTTAACTTTATTGCAAAAGTTAGGGGTAGCGGAATTGAAAAAATCAGCGAAATTTCAAATTCAATTTCAGCACTTGAAGGCGTTAACATGGTTGAATGTATCATTGCGATTAGAAGAATCAAAGAAGAGACTTGGAGACCGGGGTGAAAGAGATGCTCCAGATTCTGCTTTTCCTTTTAACCTCGGCCTTCCTTCTCCTCGGAGGGGGGTTCATAATTCTACTCTATAGCGCATATTCGAAAACTAAGCAAAGATTTTTGCTTATGCTGGGTTTTGGATTTTTCCTTCTCGTTATCGGTGGAGCGTTGCCAGTGATTACATTCGCATTAAATCTCTCGGAGGTTTTTTTCATCATTGCAATAATTCTGCAGATTCTCGGAATGTTTGCGATTTTTTACTCAACAGTGAGATAAATGAAGAGTGAGAAAATTGCACAGAAATGGAAACTAATAAGATTAACGAGGGAAAAACCATCTCTTGCAATCGAAATTGTCAACGAAATCCACAGAGTTGTTGAAAACGATGTTTATAGAGTTTCCTTCGACTACGGATTTGAGAAAGGCAAGGAGATTGCAAAAAGCTTTAAACTCAGCTTCGAAGAAGTTGGAAAATTTCTTGGAATGATCTCAGGGGTTGAAGTTGAGATAAAAGATAAAACAATTTTCTTTTCCCCATGTCCAGTAAATGCAATAGAGCTCGTGAAAGCTGAGGCTGCTTGCAAAGGTTATCTTGAGGGCTTTTTTATAGCTTTTAATTTCGATGTCGAAGTTGTAGCTGAATGCAAAGAAAAATGCGTTGTCGAGGTTAGACTTTCAAAAACTCTCCCCTAAGCCCCTGAAAAACGAATTCAACCCCTATTGCAGCAAGGAATATTGCAAGGACTTTTGCAACTATGTCTGCACCGCTTTTGCCAAGAATTCTTATAATTATTCCCGTGTAGAGATGGCTCAGCCTAACTGTTATGTAAACAAGAATTGCACTCAAAATGACTATGATTTTCAAAAAGTACTCCTCCGCCTGAGAGTACATCACAATCCCCGCAGTTATCGCCCCTGGACCTGTGTAGAGTGGCAATGCTAATGGAAAAACCGCAATGGAGTCAACTTCAGCGCTTTCTTCAGCCCTTCTCCTGTATTGCTCTCTCGCCATTCTGCCTATGAGTATGTCTACTGCAATGATGAACAAAAGAATCCCTCCCGCAACTCTGAGACTGTTTATTGAAACGTGAAAGAACTCGAGCAGCTTTCCTCCAGAGATAGTTGTGAAAAGAAGGATTAGAAGCCCTATAATTGTAGTTCTTTTTGAAATTCTTTCTCTAATTTTTTCGCTGAATTTTTCCGTTAGTGCTATGTAAATTGGCAGGTTTCCTGGAGGATCTATGATAACAAAAAAGGTTACAAAGCATTTGATGAAATAAATCAGGTAGTCCATAGATCTTTTGCTCTCTTTACGTTCTCAAGAAGCTTTAGAGCTACTCTCTGCGATGGAAAAGAGAGAAGTCCGCAATCTGGACCAATATATTCAACAAGGTCACCGAATTTCTCTTTTGCAAGCTTTATTCTTTCAGATATTCTTTGCACAGACTCAAACTCTTCAATAGCGAGTTCAGCAAGTTCTTCACTTTTCCAAGCGTTTACACCGTGTTTTTCGTTGAACTCCATTAAAATGCAGTCGATGTCTGTTCTTGCCACACCAACTCTGAGCTTTTTTTCTGCAGATTTAAGCTCTTCCACATCAATTCCATGGAGTTTTTCCAAGTTTCGCGCACTTTCAACACCAATGATATCTATTTTGGTATCGAGAAATTTTTCGTAAAAAACAGGCTCGTGAAGATGAACTTGCACATTAACTGGAAGCTTTTTACTGTAAACTCTTTCTATTAATTCCTTTTCTATCTGCAAATCCGGAACAAGACCCACACTTGGCTCGTCAAAGCTGATGCATGAAACGTTCTCATATCTGCATGCATTTCTTGCAAATCTGTAAACAGATTCTGAAAGGTTTAAAAGTAAGTCCTCATAAATTCTCCCCCCAAACTCACGATAGTAAAGTTCAAAAGCTCCAGTTATGCAAACTCTCACTTTTTGAACCCTCATTTTTTGCACAAATTCGAGTTCCGGAATTAATGCAAACTCCTTCGCTATTAGGAGAACATCTTCCTGAAAATCGGGATTTTTAATTGGTTCGATAAACATCTTAATCATGTCTCTAAATTGCGGATAATTTGGGACTTCAACGAACTTTGATTTCATCAAAAAAGCTCTTTGAACCATCTCCTCGTATTCTCTGCTTTCAAAGTTTCTCTCAACCCATTCTTTGCTTATTCCATGGGGCAATGGAAAGCTACCGATGTCGTCAAAGAACATGGAGAGAGTTTGCTCTGAATATTTAAATTCATGCCAAAAGCCTTAGAAAAGGATAAAGAAGCAAAAGCTTTGCTGGAACTCTGCATCGTAGCGCTTTTGCCAAATCTTTCGCACTTGCGAATTTCATTGCCTTAAAAAACTTTTCTTCGTCTTTTGCAAAAATATCCCAGATTTTTCTTAGCATGTATGCTCTCTGCAACGGTTTTCCGAGGTATTTTCTCCAAAGCACATCATAATCTTTGAGTTTCCCGCCCTCGAAATATCTGTTAACGACTCTCGCAGCAATGTCACCAGCAACCATTGAAATTGGAATACCACCCCCAGTATGGCTTATTATCATACTTGCCGAGTCCCCTGCAAACACTACGTTCCCATAAACCGCTTTTTTCAGTGGTCTGTCAATTGGCACAACAGCTCCAACTTTGCTGAGGATTTCGGCATTTCTGAGGAATCTTGAAGAATATGGATGATTTTTAACAAAGTTTTCGAGAGCTTTATGAATTGTGACATTTGAAAACCCTTTTCTAAAGCCAACACCAACATTTGCAATGCTATTGCCTTTTGGTATTATCCAGCCATATGCTCCCGGGCTTATCTCCTTCCCAAGGAACATGTAAACCGTTTCCTCATCACATTCAACGTTTTTCATTACAAACTGCTTTGCAGAAGAGAGCTCATAGCTCCATATTCCCAAGGATTTTGCAATCCTTGAGTTTGCTCCATCTGCTGCGATAATCACCTTTGCCTCCCTAAACCCCTTATCTGTTACAATTTTTCCATCCCTGAAGTCTTTTATTAGTGCCCTCTCAATTTTGTGCCCGGATTCCCTTGCGATAGTTTGGATCATCTCATCCCTTCTTACAACATGGAATTCGAAATCGATTTCGTAAGTTTTTCCATTAGATAGGCAAAAGGAAATCGTCTTTGTTCTGTTGCTTTCAAACCTTTTCGGGATGTCAAAAATAGTGTAATCATCCATATCTGGCAAAAGAGTTCTCATTTCTTTTTTTGTTGGAACTATTTCACCACATTTAACCGGATAGCCAAGCTTTTCCCTCTTATCTATGCCAAGCACATCCAAGGATTTTGAAAGACCTCTTAAAGCAAACACTCCAGCTATCCCAAGACCTGCAACAATGACATCCACAGCCTCGCCTTAGTGGGAATTATTTAAATCTTCTGGAAATCTGTGTAATAAGCATCGATTTCATCGTAACACTTCAATAGCTTCGCGATTTCAACAGCAATTATGTGCGAACATGGTTCCTTTCCCCTCAGATTTATCTGAAAATCCGGGCAGTTGCAGAAGAAGCCTTCAACAACGTATTCGTTTCTACCAACAACCACGAAGAGATCAAGATATTTTTTAACTCTTCTTTGAGAAACGTAGAAAAAAGCTTTCTCGCCTCTTTTCCCGTAGTTGAGGAAAAGAGCTTTGTATAGCTCGTAACCCAGACCTTTTTCAATTGTTTTCAAAACCTCACTCTTCAGAATCATCGCCTTTTGATGTATCAATTTTTGAGAGCTCAACCATCATCGCTATTGCATCCACACCGTCAAACCAGCTCAAAATCGCGCTGTCCTCTGTAAGATTTATCTCTGGCAGCGCTTCACCTTTTATAACCTTTGCCCCTATTTTTGCAATTGCATCAAATGCTAAATCGAGTTTTCCTTTTCTCTCATTTTCGAATGCCTCCTTTAATAGCTCGCGAATCTCTTTTTTGCTTATTTTACCCTCGAGATAATATCGAAATGATGCCAAAACAGCTTTTATCGATTCTGCTGTCAGATAAAATATATCTGTCTTCAAATCAGAATTTAATTCATAATCTCGATTGAATAAATCCGATATTTTTTCAACCTCTTTGATTGCTTCCGCTTTTTTTATTTCTCTCTCCTTAACTGCGTTGAGAATACTAAAACAGGCTACGATGACGTCTTCAAGCATTTGATCAAAAACAAGGAGGGAAGAAGGATCCTCCTCACTAACCCTTGTATCGTTTATTTTTTTAATCCAGTTCTGGATCCTTGTCTCACTGTAAAAATCCATAGCACTATTTTTCAAAGAAGAATATAAGGCTTTCCAATCACTTCGAGTCCTCAATACCTTTTTCGCTGATTCTGAACACTACTTCGCTTTCTGGCAAATGAGGAGAATCTACGAGTCTTGCAATTCTGAGATCCCCCTTGCTCTTTTTCAGATAAACGCGATAAGTTGCCGTATGCGCAACAATGTGCCCTCCAACAGGTTTCGTTGGATCCCCAAACATGATGTCAGGACGAGCCATTACTTGGTTTGTCACAACAACTGCGGCATTAAAAAGCTCGCCAAATTTCATTAGATCGTGCATATGCCTGTTAAGCTTCTGCTGCCTATCTGCAAGTGTCCCTCTCCCAACGTATTCTGCTCTAAAATGCGATGTTAGCGAATCAACAATCAGCAATCTTACCTGCTTCCCCTCCTTTTTCAATCTCTCTGCAAGTTCTTTTGCGTTGTCAATTAGGAGCATCTGGTGATTTGAGTTGTAAGCTTGTGCAACGTAGATGTTCTTGAGAACCTCTCCGGGATCGAGTTTCTTTGCTGTTGCCATCTGTATTATTCTTTCAGGACGAAAAGTGTTTTCAGTGTCGATGACAACAGCACAACCATTCAGCCCACCCTGATCTTCAGGAAGCTGAACGTTAACTGCAAGTTGATGACAGAGCTGTGTTTTTCCACTCCCAAACTCACCAAAAAGCTCGGTAATTGCCTGAGTTTCAATTCCACCACCAAAAAGAGCGTCAAGATCTTTGCTGCCAGTTGTGATTTTCTTGACGTTCTTTCTTCTCTCAAGAACCTTGTCCCCACTTTCAAAACCACCCATACTCGCCATTTTTCTTGCATGCTGGATTATCTTTACCGCGCTCGATTCACCAATTCCCGCGATTGCAGAAATCTCCGATGGAGATGCGATTGCTATAGCTTCTATACTTGTAAACCCTGCCTCTCTGAGTTTTCTTGCAGTCTCAGGACCAACTCCGGGAATTTCTTCAAGGTCAACAACTTCTTCAGACATCAATGCAATTTGATTGCAAAAAAGTTAAAGCTTTTGCTCATTAAAGAACATTGGCTATCTCTTTTGCATGATAAGTTATTATCAAATCTGCTCCCGCCCTTTTAATTGCACTCAAAATCTCGTAAATAACTTCATTGCCAAGCCAACCCATTTTTATCGCTGCCTTCACCATTGAGTATTCACCGCTCACATTGTAAGCTGCTAATGGAACTTTAAAAGTCTCCTTTGCCTTTCTTATTATATCAAGATACGCCAGCGCTGGTTTAACCATTACTATGTCTGCTCCCTCAAGGATGTCAAGTTCAATCTCCCGTAGAGCCTCGTTGCTGTTGTGAATATCCATTTGATAGCTTTTTCTGTCCCCGAATTTGTATCCGCTTTCTGCAGCTTCTCTAAAAGGAGAGTAAAAGCTTGAAGCAAATTTAGCAGAGTAACTCATTATCAGGGTATCTGTAAAGCCCTCTTTATCAAGGATGGAGCGAATCGCTTTAACCATCCCATCCATCATGCCAGAGGGGGCAACAATGTCTGCCCCAGCTTTTGCATGGCTTAAAGCAACTTTTGCGATTATTTCAAGCGTCTCATCGTTCAAGATTTTACCATTTCTAACAAGCCCACAATGGCCATGGGTTGTGTATTCGCAAAGACAAACGTCTGTGATCACAGCAGTTTCGGGATAGTTCTCTTTCACAATTCTAACAGCTCTCTGAACAATTCCCTCATCGTTAAAAGCCTCACTACCAATTTCGTCTTTCTTCTTTGGTATCCCAAAGAAAATAAATGCTTTCAACCCCAAATCCAAACATTCCTCAACCTCTTTGCAGAGATCTTTTAAAGGAATTCTGCAATAGTCTGGCATTGAGTTTATTGGCTTTCTCTCTTCCGCCGTTTCGTCAACAAAAATTGGGACAATTAGCTGCTCAACCCTCAGCCTTGAGTCCTGGAAGAGATCTCTCAGATTCTCCCTTCTCAGCCTTCTCATTCTCACAGCCGGGAACATTTCCATCACCAAAAACCTTTAAAACAGCATTTATGACTGCAAAGTCTCCTTCTCTTGCAGCTTTCTTAAGATTCATACTCGGTCTACTCAGAAACTTTTTTATTAGAGAAAAGGCAAAAGCTCTGAGAATTGGTTTAACGTTGTCCCTAAATCCAAGTTTTTCCAGTTCACTCTGGAGTTCTTCAACTTCTTCCTCAATATATTTCCCAGCAAGGCTATACATCGCCGAAATTGCCTTCTGCGCCTTCAAATCCTGAAGATAATTTTTGAACTGTTCGAGCTCTTTCTCAATTATTTCTTCAGCTTTTCTAACTTCATCAAGTCTTTTTCTCAGATTTTCTTCGCTAATCTCTCTCAGATCATCGAGATTAAATAGCTCAACGCCATGAAGCTCCTTAACAGTTTCCTCAACATCTCTCGGCAATGCGATGTCTATTATAACGAGCTTCCTATCTCTTTTTTCCATCGCCTTTGCAACCTGATCCCTCGTGATCACAACATGTGGAGCTGAAGTTGCGGAAATAACGACATCGCAAAGTTCGAGAAATTCAACAAGCTTATCAAATCTAACAGCAATTCCATTCAGCTTTTTTGCAAGTGCTTCGGCTCTTGAGAAAGTTCTATTTGCAATGAAAATTGTCTCTGCATCTCTTCGAATCGCTCTCGCAACAAGCTGCCCCATTTCTCCAGCACCAACTATGAGAACTTTTTTCCCTCTCAGAGAACCGAGAACTCTCTCGGCCAACTCAACTGCAGCGGAGCCAATTGACAACGCCCCCTTTGAGATTGCCGTTTCTCTCCGAATTTTGCTTCCAACTTGAATTGCCTTTGAAAATATCCTCTGCAAATTCTCACCAACTATCTTCATTTCTTCGCATTTGCAGAAGGCTCTTTTCACTTGGCCTAAAATCTCATTTTCTCCAACAATCATTGACTCAATTCCCGAGCAAACGCGCATCAAATGACGAATACAATCATCGCCAAAGTAAAAATCACATAATTCTGCAACCCCAAGTTCTCTTGCAAGTCTTTTTAGCGATTTTTCAATTCCAAAGCCAATTGCATATACTTCAAACCTGTTGCAGGTATAGAGAAATGCAAATTCGGAAAATGGATAGGATGATAAGAGTGAAATAAAGTTAGACTTCTTCACAATTTTCTCGATTTCCTCAACTTTTGCTTTTTTGTGCGATACAGATAGGCAGCCAAGTTCCACGCAAGTTATAGTGGTTCAGATTTTTAACTTTTTGTAAAAGTGGTGGAGGCTTCCGGGATCAGATGAACATGACTCCCTTGAGATCTGGTATCGGTGAACTTTTCCGCAGAACTTTCTCCGCAGCCCTCAGAAAATCAAGCATTGTAACCTTTAACCTTTCTTCTCTTATTGCAAACATCCCTGCTTCAGAGCAGATCGCCCTTATGTCTGCACCACTTGCTCCCTCGGTTATCCTTGCAAGCTCTTTGAAGTCCACGTCTTCTGCAAGCTTCATTTTACGGGAATGTATTCTGAATATCTGGATTCTCCCCTCGTAGTTTGGAAGGGGGACTTCTATGATCCTGTCAAATCTCCCGGGGCGAAGAATTGCGGGATCAAGGATGTCTATGCGGTTTGTTGCCCCGATAACCTTGACTTCTCCTCTTGAATCAAAACCATCAAGCTCTGCAAGAAGCTGCATCATCGTTCTCTGCACCTCTCTATCGCCACTCGTATCACTGCTAAGCCTTTTTGCAGCGATTGCATCGAGCTCATCGATGAATATTATTGACGGCGATTTTTCTTTTGCAAGCTGGAAAACCTCTCTTACAAGCCTAGCTCCCTCACCTATGAATTTCTGAACAAATTCGCTGCCAACAACTCTTATGAAAGTTGCTTTTGTCTGATTCGCTACTGCCTTCGCAAGCAAAGTCTTTCCTGTGCCAGGAGGGCCGTAAAGCAGAACCCCTTTTGGTGGCTCTATTCCAACCTCCTTAAAAATTTCTGGTTTCAGCATTGGAAGTTCAACCGCTTCTTTTATTTCTTCGATTTGCTGATTTAAACCACCAATATCCTCATACGTAACGTCGGGTTTTTCTTCGACTTCAAATCCGTAAACCATTGGATCCTTTGAAGATGGAAGCACATTAACAACTGCGAGAGTCTGCTGATTTAACGCAACCCTCGTCCCGGGTTTGAGTTCATCGGGATTTATGTATTGGGAAGCGTAGACGACAAATTTTGGTCCTGTTGAACTTCTAACAACTACTCTTCCATCTTCAAGAACATCCGAAATTGTGCCAACAAGTAAAGGGGGTGATCTTAAACGCTCTATTTCACTCTTCAGTCTCCTAACTTCTCTTTCGTATCTTATTCTTTCACTTTCAATAAACCTTTTCTCATCTTCAAGTCTCCTATAGAGTTCCCTAAGTTTGTAATATTCCTCTTCAAGCTTTTTGAGCTTATCAAGCAAGTAGTTTAGATCTTCACCCATTGCATCAACCTCTTCCGGAAGCCTCCAAATAATTATATATCCTCCAACTATATGAAGTTATTGCTGGTGAGCGTATGAACTGCGAAATATGCGGAAAAGAGATAAAGGGTTCTGGTCACACAATTCTTGTTGAAGGAACAGAGTTGAAGGTTTGCGGAAACTGCAAGAAATACGGAAGCGAAAAAATATCTGCAGCAAGACAATCAGATGTCAAGAGAATACTAATAAAGAAAAAGAAGCCTCAAACAAAAATAGAATTCAGAGAAGAGCTTGTAGAGAACTACAACCAGATAATAAGGGCTGAAAGAGAGAAAAGGGGCTGGAGTCAGGAGCAGCTGGCAAAGAAAATTCAGGAGAAAGAGTCCGTTATAAAAAAGATAGAGAATGCTGAAATAACACCCGAGCCAGCTGTTGTTGAGAAAATCGAGAAACTGTTCGGAATCAGGTTAAGGGAAGCGGTTCCAGAGGTTAGAGTTGAGAAATCTTCGCAACACACACCAACACTTGGGGACATAGTTGTTGTTAAAAAGAAGGTGTAAAGATGTATAGTTTTGTTTACATAACTGCAAGTTCAAGGGATGAGGCGGAGAAAATAGCAAAACTTCTGCTCGAAAAAAAGCTTGCAGCTTGCGTTAACATTTTTCCAATAAATTCATTTTTCTGGTGGGAGGGAAAGATTGAAAGGGCTGAAGAATTTGGAATAATCGTGAAAACAAAAGCTGAAAAGTTCTCAGAACTTAGGGATTTTGTAAAAAGTATTCACAGTTACACTACTCCATGTATTTGCTCAATATCCATTGATAAAGGGCTTAGAGAGTTTCTTGACTGGATCGACAGGAGCGTTGAATGATCGGGGTTGAAGTTTTATACTCGAAAAAAGATTGGGAAGTTTTAAAGACTAAAAGAGAGAAAGCACTTGCTATAATGGAGAGACTCGAAAAATTCGGAATTAACAGCATTGTTTATGGTAGCACAGCAAGAGGAGATGTGAATACAAAAAGCGATGTGGATATTTTTATCCCAGAACTTATCCCCTCATTCAAAATTGAATTAGCACTTGATGGTTTCGAATTCCTTGAAAAAAGAATTGTCCAAGCAACCCCAAATTACGCAATCAAGGGCGAACTTGTTCTCGACCACGAAACTGTTGTTAGTTTCCCCCTTGTCAAAATGAAACTTAGAGAGATGGACTTCTACAAATTCGGAGGATGCTTGAGTTATGAAGAGCTGATTAAAAACCTCAGAGTGTCAGGAGTAGATAAAAGACTCATGCTTATACTGCCAACGGAAAAAGGACATAGAGAAGTTTCAATTCAGGACATGCATCCAAGTGTTGTGGCAAAAATACTAAACGTTTCAATAGACATCGTTACAGAACGAATTCGAGTTCTCGGCAGGAGGAGGGAGATTGGAAGAACAGGAATCTATCTTTCCGAAAAAATTCCCATAAACGAGTGCTTTGAATCTGCATTGAGAGAAATTGCTTCGAGAGATCCGGTTCTCAGAAAAAGAATTGAAGGCTAAAAAAGCCGGCTCTGAAAACTTTTTTCTATTCCGAAGTATTCAATTGCAGCTTTTTTAACTTCTTCAACAAACTCCTTTTTTGTATAAACACCAAATCTCCAGTTATCAAGCCAGGAAGTTTTTAGCACTCTAACGAGCGAAGAGACTTCTTCCAGTTTCTTAAGATTGCCGTTAATTTCAACCTTTACTCTAAACTCCCTCACCTCTTCAGTCGGGGGCACGTCTACGATTACGTATTTTTCATCAATCCC
>JAWBZL010000020.1:0-22396 GCA_038866255.1 Archaeoglobaceae archaeon | reverse complement strand
ACCTGAAGAATACCTTAATGATTATCCTGGGGTTTTAAAAGCGCATTTCATTCCCACTGACAAAGAAATATGGAAATTAGAGAAATACGAGGAATTCATTGAAACCAGAATGCCAGAATGGATCTCATTTGGAAGGCATACAAAGAGAATTTCGAGATAACTTATGTGGCTGGAACTGCAAAAGGAAGTATTGATTTAACGAAATTTGGTCTTGCATAGGTTAGAAAATAAAAAACATAGGGAGCGAGAGAAAAGGATATCTGATAAAAACCAGCGCAAAAATCGTTGTTTTATGCTAACTTTTTTTTGTGTCTTTTATTTATACTATTTTAGTTATAATCCTGATGATTCTTGGAATAGCCTTATTTATTCTTAGATTTATTAGAAAAGCATATCTCTATATAAACTCTTTTGGATACAAAATCAGACTTGAATCCAATTTCAAAGACGTTCAAGAACTTTATACAGTTCTCGAAAAATTAAGACCTCAGATTTTTAAAAGTCAACCGGAAGAATCAGAAGAAAAGAAAAGTTAAAACCAAAATTTTTTGGTCAAAAAGCTATCAAAAATCTTGAGATGCAATTTTTAACCAATTTTATAAAATCAATTTGTATAGTTTTTAGCTCCAAAATTGATATACGGAAGAATTGGCTAAAGTTTATCAAAATCATAAGGAATCTGATCAAAATTACGAACAAAATCTTGAGACTTTATTTGTGGTCTACAATAGAGATAAAAGGGCTTCAAAGAGAGAGTTTTTTAGAGTAGGACAGAGAGATATGAGGTATACTACAGAAAACCATGACCACAAAAACCCATTTGTCTGGACAGAAGAAAAAGGCTCCAGAAGGCTCAGAAAGCCAAACAAACCGCTTAAGACCCCGATTGCATCTGACCATCGATAAGGAGCTTTACGACTGGCTCAAGAAAAACGTCTCAAATATCTCAGCTTTTGTAGAACAGTCTCTTAAAGCCATAAAAGACCAAGTTCAGCCTGCTTTTGTTCTCGTTTCAAAATCTAAAGAGCCACGGGCGGGATTTGAACCCGCGACCGCTTGCTTACCAAGCAAGCGCTCTCCCTGCTGAGCTACCGTGGCGCAATTAAAATTGGGACTCTGGAATTTAAAGATTTTCGATATCGAATTTATCAGCTTCACTATAAGGAGTGGTCATAAGAGCTCTTATCCGGGTTGCAGTCTTCTCTCCTACTTTTGGAACTTCCATAAGTTCCTCTTTGCTTGCTGTAGCTATTTTTTCAATCGTCTGGAAGTGCTCAAGTAAATTTTTAGCAATCACACTTCCCACATTCGAGATTGCAGAGACAAGGTATTCCTGTTCTTCCTTAAGCGTTCTCTTCGTCTTCCCGTAGTGCTCGACAACTTCTCGCTTCTTTTCTTCCTGTTCTCTCCTTGCAATTGCAATCAGAAATTCTGCGGTCTCTTTTTCATCTTTCGTTCTAATTATTGGAATACCAAAGTCCACTGCTATTGTCGCAATGGCTCCACGCACTGCATTTGGATGAATTCGCTGATAAATGTTCTCCCCTTCTATTACTACAACTGGTTTCTGGTATGTTTTTAACTTCATCATTTGCTGGAAAAGCCTATCTTCAGTAATACTTTCAGCAAAATCTTCTACCGTTTTTCTTTCAACAGCCACTCTATCGCTTAAAACATAGTCTGCGATCTCCAAATTTTTTATTTCAATTGATGCTCCGAGATCTCTTAAATGCTTTACAACTTCACTTCTCATCTCTCTTGAATCTACAAGAACTTTGATGCCGAGGTTCTGGAAGAGTTTTAATTGCTCAATCGGTTTCCTCCTTTCTATGATCGATTTTATCTCCCTGAGTTTTTCATACATCGCTCTCTCTTTTCTTAAACTTATGAAGTAATAGGCCTCATCTCTCGTTCCCTTGGCCATCAAAACTACGATTCTTCCCTTTCTACCCCTACCTGTTCTTCCCTTTCTTTGAATTGCTCTTATCTCAGATGGGATTGCCTCATAAAAAACAACGAGGTCTGTAGATGGTATGTCGAGCCCCTCCTCACCAACAGAAGTCGCAACTATTATTCTGTGAACCCCCTCTCTGAATTTCTGAAGAACTTCGATCTGTTCTTTTTGCTTCATCCCTTTTTCACTTTCCTTGTTCGCTTGTCCGATGAATTTTGCAGTTGGCGCTACTTTTTGTAACTCAGAAACCAGAAAATCTGCAGAATCCCTATAATTTGTGAAAACTATTATCCTCGAGTCCTCCTTTTTCTTCAACTGCTCGGAAACAATCTCCTTGAGTTTTAGAATTTTTGGATGTTCTTCCTGAATTCTCAGTGCAAGTAGCAAGGCATCTCTAAAATTTATGTCATTTGCAATATTTTTTGAGGCTTTGCTACCACCCCTTGAGCTCCCCTCTTTTAAAATCTTTTTTGCATAATTTCGAAAGCTCTCTACGCTTTGCGTCTCAACGAGTTCAATTGCATGGGACAGCTTTAAAACTTCAGCCAGCAAAGAAACTGCCTCAAAAAGCTCCGATTTCTGTGAATTTGCAAGCTCAGTTTGTAGTATTTGCTGGAACTCAAGCATCTCTCTTTTAGTAGCTTTTTCTGAGATTTCAAAACCAAGCTCTTTCAATTTTTTCAGCCTGATCCTTATACTTGTCTCTATTTTTTCTCTAACAGCAATTATTTCCTTTGGAACGCTCACTTCTATCCATTCAATTTCTTTCTCACTTATATAAGGCTTCACATCATCGTCAAACTCCGTTCTAAGCTCTATACCCTCTATAAAGAGATTTTTTATAATCTCCATCACTCTCTCCTGATCACTTCCTGGTGAAGCTGTTAAAGCGAGAATTAATGGTTTCTTTGCTTTTTGCATGTATTCTTTTGCTATGAAAACATAGCTATAGCTTCCGACAGCTCTATGGGCTTCGTCGAATATTAAAAGAACGAAGTCTTCGAGGCTAACCTTTCCAGAGATTACATCGTTCTCAACAACTTGTGGTGTTGCAACCACAATTCGCGCATCGTTCCATAATCCAAGTCTTTTTTCCGGCTCATCTTCTCCACTGAGTGCAACTATCTCTTTTTCCTCAATTTTAAGGGTTTTCTTCAAGAATTCTGCATGTTGCTCTACAAGAGGCCTTGTTGGAGCTAAAAAAAGTGCTCTTCCCCCCTCATTTAGCAATCTGGATGCTAAAACAAGAAGAGCGATCGTTGTTTTTCCGAGCCCGGTTGGGATAACAACAAGGGTGTTTCGCAAAAGGGCGCTTGCGGCTATCGAAAGTTGATAAATTCTTCTTTCTACTGTTTCCTCTTTTATAAGCGGATGTGAAATGTATTCCACAAAGCTTGTTCTCTCCTAAAATAAAATCGTTTCTCTCATTTGTTTGTGGGGAAAACTTTAAATTACTCTAAATCAACTATTAATCATGAATGAGATAAGGTTCAAAACTGGAAGATATGCATACTGGAAACTCGTAGTAGCGGATGAAAATGTCGAGCTCTCAGCTGGGAAACCGGAGTTAATCCCAATAAGGGATATAAACCTACCACCTAAAACAATGGTTGCTCCCCTCTCAATTATGAGGCATGCTCTGGGGAGTTTAATCGATGTTAAAATGGAGAAGAAGAGAAAAATTGAGGAGGAGAAGAGATTAAAAAAAGCAGTTTTTCTACCCATTGAGAGCGGATTGGTTGAGAAAGGAGACGTTATAGGAGTTGTGAAGGTTTATCCAACAACTATAGGGGATGAGGAGGTTGAAGTGAAGGTTGAATTGAGAAAACAGGTTGCAAATATTGTTTACAGGGAGAAAGAAATAAAGAGGAATTTTACAGAGGTTTCAGACGGATGGTATCGAAGGTGGCATCTTGCGGAATGGTATCCGCTTGTTGCAGATGAAGACGTGGAAGTTAAAAGGGGAGTTGTAAGAAGAATTAAGATAAAAAGTGTTGAAATCCCGGAGAGCACGATACCTGTTCCATTGTCTATTTCAAGAAACGCGATTGGAACCGTAGTAGATGTAATAAGCCCGGAAAAACCAAAAAAGGTTGAAGAAAGGAGATTTATAAGTGAGGCAATCTTTGTTCCTGTGCATAATGGTTTAGTGGAGCGAGGGGATTTAATTGGAGTTATGAACGTTTTTTACGTCTCTGTTGGCAATTTCAGCTCGAGCATTGTTAGATATCTTGTTAAAATTCCGGAGGCGAACATAGTCTCTATAAGAAATGGTGTAATAAGGAGAAAGAGTGTGAAACTGACACCACTAACTTTCAAAAGGAGTGAAAGTGGATATATACTGCCCATAAAAGCTGCAGAAGACAAAACCTTTGAAGAAAGAAGTTTTGGATTGCTGAAAATCGATAAAATCGAAATATCGCCAAATGTGATTCTTCAGCCAATTTCAGGGATAACAGAAAATGTATGCCTTATCGATCTTTATTCGGAGACGCCAAAACTCGTTGAGGAAAGCAAAAGCATTGATAAAGCCATAATTTGCAGTCTAAGAAAGACAGAGATAAAAAGAGGGGAGACAATCGGCGCGGTAGCTTTTTACAACGTCTCAATACTTGTGGAGCCTGAGCTTTTTATTGCAAAATATACTAAAATATAAAAAATTAAAGTTTGTATCCTATTTTTCTAAGAAACTCTTTTCTTTCCCTTATTTCCTCCTCTTTTTCGATTCCCTTGCTTTTGAAGCCATCGATTACCCCTATTATCCCCCTGCCTTGTTCACTCTCTGCGATTATCACTTCGAGAGGATTTGCAGTTGCTGCATGAATCGTACAAACTTCCGGAACTTCTCTTATTTTGCCGAGAACGTTGATTGGATATGCGTTTCGAATGAAAATTATAAAGCTATGCCCGCACGCAATTTCTAATGCTTTTTTTGCTGCAAGCTCTCTTAACTCTTGGTCATTTCCCTCATGTCTAACGAGACATTTTCCCGACGCTTCGCAAAACGCTACACCAAACCTTATTCCCGGTACAGAGTTTACGAGAGCTTCGTATAGATCTTCTACTGTTTTTATAAAATGCGCTGTGCCGAGAATCACATTGCAATCTTTAGGGACTTCAATTTTCACGACTTCAAATTTCATGTTCTTCCTTCATTTATCTGCAGTAAAAAGCTTTCTGAGCTGTCTTTTGTTTTAACATTCTATATAAGTCTTTACCAAAAAATATAAATACTTGGAAAGAGAAATTCATTTTTGATGAAAGCAATAAAGAAAAATATCGTAAAATACGAAATTTTTGAGGTGATTTATGAGAATTGAAACCGTAGCTGTTTTCGGAGCAGGTATTATGGGACATGGAATTGCAGAGGTCTGTGCAAACGCTGCTTACAGAGTTTACCTCGTGGACATCGACGAGAAAAAGCTGAACGAGGCAATGAACAAGATAAGATGGAGCCTTGAGGAACTGAAAAAGAAGAAAAAGATTAAAGAAGAGCCAGAGGTTATAATTGGCAGAATTAAGCCAACTACGGAATTTGAAGTTGCAGCAAAAGAGGCTGATGTTATAATAGAGGCAATTCCAGAGAACGCTGAATTGAAAAAGGATTTGTTCAGAAAAATTGGTAGTTTGACGAAGCGAGATGCTATTATAGCAACAAACACCTCTACCATCCCGATTTCTGAACTCGCAGAATCTACTGGAAAACCGGAGAAGTTTATTGGTCTTCATTTTACGAATCCACCAATCCTTCTCCCCTATCTCGAAATAATAATGGGTAACAAAACTTCAGACGAGACACTCGAAATTGCGAAAAAGTTTGCTGAAACTCTGGGACAAAAATTCGTTGTAATCAAAAAAGATGTCCCCGGTTTTCTTGGCAATAGGCTGAACGCAAGGATATTCCATGAGGCATTTAGGTTGCTGGAAAAGTATTCCAAGGAAGAGATTGACGCTACTGCGAGGTATCGCATTGGAATGCCTATGGGTGTTATAGAGCTTGCAGATTTCGTTGGGCTTGATACAGTTTACTACGCTGGGAAGGCGATGATGCAGCGTGGCTTTAAAATGAGTCCAGTTAACGTGCTCGAAGAGAAAGTTAAAAAGGGGGAAACTGGTTTTAAAACTGGAAAAGGATTTTATGAGTATCCTGAAAGAAAGTATACAAGGGTAAAAATCGAAAAATCACTTGCTTATAAAGTTCCCCCTCTTGAAATAATTGCCCCAGCGATAAACGAGGCAGCTTGGCTCATCAGGAATGAAGTTTGCACTAAAAATGAGATAGAGAATGCCATATTGGGGGCTATGGGCTGGAGATTTGGATTACTGGAACTTGCAGATAGATTTGGGATAGACAGAGTTGTCGAAGTCCTTAAAAAGAAAAAATCTGAAACCGGGCTTGAGGAATACGAACCAGATGAGCTTCTTTTGCAAATGCTAAGCAGAGGAGAACTTGGAATAAAAACTGGAAAAGGATTTTTTGATTATCCCTTTGAACACATCGAATTTGGAGAAGGGAGTGTTATTTACGAGAAGTGGGACGGCGTTGCGATTATAACTCTGAACAGACCCGAAGTTTTGAATGTTTTGAGCAAGTCTGTGTGGAGAGGGATCTATGAATCGCTGGAAAGAGCTGAAAAAGATGAAAGAATAATCGGAGTTGTTATTACAGGAAGGGGTAGAGCTTTTTGTGCTGGTGACGATATAAGGGAGATGCCAGAACTCAATACGCTTGAGAAGAAATTTGAATGGGCTGAGAAATACCCCAGACCGACTGTAAACAAGATTTTGAATTATTCTAAACCCATAGTTATGGCTGTTAATGGTCTTGCTTACGGAGGAGGAGCTGAACTTTGTCTCCTTGCTGACTACGTAGTCGCATCAGAGGACGCGAGTTTCTGCGTTCCAGAGGCGAAAATTGCTGCAATTCCGCCAATTGCTTCCAGCATAGGAGTTCTAATGTTTGGAAAAAAACTCGTAGAATGGATTCTTTCTGCGGAACCAATAACTGCGAAAGAGGCGAAGGAATTTGGTTTTATCAACGTTGTTGTGCCAAAAGAACAAGTCCTCGATGTCGCACTTGAGTTTCTGTTCAGGCTAAGGGAACAGGCGCCATCATCGATAAGGCTGATAAAAGATGTTTTGAGAACGATATGGGGGAGTTACATGCACTTCATGAGAATTGCTGAGAAAAATATGTTGCTTTCAGGCTACACACAGGATTCTGCTGAAGGTAAAAGGGCTTTTCTAGAAAAAAGAAAGCCAAAATGGAGGGAATAGGATGATAAATACCGATATAGTATTGGAAATAAATGGAGAGCTCTTTCTTCGAGGGGGAAAATGTGAAAGATGCGGAAAGCATTATTTTCCAAAACCACTTATATGCCTTAACTGCGGAAATAAGGTGGTAAAAGATGTTCCGTTAAGCAAAAGAGGGAAACTTGACGTTTTCGTAGTCTCATACATACCTCTTCCCGGTTTCACACCTCCATACGCTTTTGGCTATGTGGCGTTGGAAAAAGAGGGCATTGTTGTTTTCGCCCCCTTTACCGAACACGAAAATCTAAGGCACGGTATGGAGATGGAGCTCGTTTTCAGGAAAATTAACTGGCTTGGAAAGGAAAGGGTTGTTCACATGTTTTCTCCGGTAAGGTGAGAATTTATGAGGAATGTTTATATTATAGGCGCCGGAATGACAAAGTTTGGTAGACATGAAGGAAAGGATATACTTGAACTTGGTGCTGAAGCCTGTTTTAAAGCGATAGAGGATGCCGATATTTATCCAAAGGAAATTGAAGCCGGTTATTGTGGTTGCAGCCATATAAGTCCACAATCAAGGTCTTTACCTGGACAAAAGGTGTTTTATCGCGTTGGAATTAAAGAAATACCTGTGATAAACAACTCCACTGCTTGCACGAGTTCTTCGGTTTGCTTCTATGAGGCATACAAAATGGTTGCTGCAGGTGTTTACAACGTTGCAATCGTATGCGGAGTCGAAAAAATGACTCATCTGAGCACTGAAGAGGCAATAAACGCAATCGCGTATGGGAGTGATGTGGAGGTTCATAGAGGACTCAATTTTCCCGGCATTTACGCGATGGCAGCGGTTCTGCATATGCAAAAATACAACACAACTCGCGAGCAGATGGCAATGGTTGTTGTAAAGAACAGAAAAAATGGTGCTTTAAATCCTTATGCAAGAATTCAGAAACCCGTTACAGTTGAAGAAGTCCTTAAGTCTCCTCCGATTGTTTATCCTTTAACGCTGTTTGAGTGCTGTCCAAATGCAGATGGAGCATCGGCAGTAATTTTGGCATCCGAGGAGATTGCTAAGAGATGCGATTTACCAATTAAAGTTGTTACATCAGTTTATGTAACTGGCAACTACGATATGGCAATGCAGAGAGATCCAACTACGAATTACCTAACGCTAAAAGCTTCGAGTAAAGCATACAAAATTGCTGGGATCAACGATCCCAAAAAGGATTTAGACCTAATTGAAGTCCATGATGCGTTCTCGATTGCTGAAATCATACATTGCGAAGATTTAGGACTTTGCAAAAAAGGAGAAGGCGGAAAAATAGTTGAAGATGGTGTTACTGCAATTGATGGGGAGATTCCAGTTAATGCGAGTGGTGGACTTTTGAGTAAAGGGCATCCAGTCGGTGCAACCGGGACTGGGCAAATTGTGGAGCTCGTCGAACAGCTGCGCGGGGAGGCGGGAAAAAGGCAGGTGAAGGGTGCAAAGAGAGCCTTAGCATTGAACCATGGAGGCTACTTCTACAATTCCGGCGCTTCCTGCACTCTCACAATTCTGGAGAGAGGTGATTAAATTGGAACTTGAAGGTATAAATCTGAGAATGAGCCGGATTATAGATTGGCCTTCAATTTATTATCCTCAGGAAGAAGCAATAGTTAACGTGGAAAGAGGGAGGAGACTAACTTTTGAGGAGCTTGCTAATATCACCAATCAGATGGCTAATGCTCTAATTGAACTTGGAGTAGAAAAAATCGCAACTATGGTTTACAACGATAATCAGGTGATTTTTTGTAGATTTTCAGTTCCAAAACTGCCAATTCTGAACTTATGGCTGGGTATAAGGGAATCCTTCGCCTCTTGCGTTGCACAGATTGAGTTCGTAAATCCCTCCCATTTGTTCGTAGACAGAGACTTTGTTCCGCTATTCTATGAATACTGCAAAAAGAAAGAAATAAAGCTTGTTTGCATGGATGAACCACCTGAGGGTTATGAGGATGTAGAGAACTTTTCAGAGTTATGGAAAGAAGAAAGTAAAACTCCACCGGATGTTTTGGTGGATATAACTAAGCCGTCGGTTATAAGATACACCGCCGGAACAACTGGAGAGGGAAAACCTGTGGCGAGGAGGTTTCTGGACTCTCTTATTCATCTCGCAATGCTATACTCGCTACCCGAAAAGGGAGATCCACCTTACAGCGATAAAACCAGACTTTTACTCGTTCTTCCCGCAACCCACATGGCAGGTTTGAGTGTTTGGCCAACCTATTTCAAGGGTGGAAAAATTGTTACGCTCAATAAACCTGATATCGAGCTCATATGTCAAACAATTGAAAGAGAAAGGATTACAATGGTCTCTCTTGTGCCAACAGTCGTATACAGAATCCTCGATGCAAAGCTCTATCAAAAATATGATCTCAGTTCGCTTAAAATCTTGGCCGTTGGAGGACAGGCAATTTCACCAGCGAGGATCGAGCAGGTTATTAAAGTGTTTGGGAGACAGATTTTTGTTCAGGGTTACGGATCAACTGAAGCTTTTGCACCCATTGTTCATACTTTAAGAGAGGATTACAAAAACCCAGAGAAAGTGAATTCGATAGGAAGACCCTTACTTGGTGTTGATATAAAAATAGTTGATGAAAATGGAAAAGAAGTTCCACCGAAAACGATTGGTGAGCTCTGGATTTCCGCACCAACAGTTGCAAGAGGCTACTACAAAAGACAGGATCTTACTACACAGGAATTCACTGAAGAGGGCTACTGGAAATCCGGTGATCTTGGCTACTATGATGAGGATGGATACATTTTCATTTACGATAGAAAAAAGGATATGATAAAAACGGGTGGCTGGAATGTTTATGCACAAGAAGTTGAGGACGTTCTGAATTCACATCCAGCAGTTGCGATTTCTTGCGTTATTGGAATTCCACACCCAGAGTGGGGCGAGGCGGTTCACGCGGAAGTTGTGCTTAAAGAGGGGGCAATTGTAAGTGAAGAGGAGCTAAAAAGGTTTTGTAAGGAAAAGGGATTGGCATCTTATAAGGTGCCAAAGTCGATAACTTTTGTTAGGGAGTTACCACTCAGCCCTGTTGGAAAAGTTCTAAGAAGGTTCGTTAGAGAAAAATACTGGAAAAAGAGGTGACGTACAAATTCTTGGCAATATGGAGTTGAGCATTTCTAAGATGCAAGAATTCTCAAATTTCGATGGAAAAGCTTATTAAGAAAGTGAACATTAATAAAATGGTGGGCTAGGCCGGGGGACTCGGCGTCCTCTGTAACCCGAAACCGTCGATATGCGGGGGCCGAAGCCGAGGGAAGGTTCGCATGTCTGCGAATGCTGGGCAGCGAAGTCTCGTAGAGTCCTCGTCCTGAAGGACCGGCGGTTACCACGGGCTTCTCGGAGGAGAGGTTCGTGGTATTTATCGAGGGCACCGGCTGAGGCCCGGAAGGGAGCAAGCCTACCTCGAACGTCCGGTGCTTTCAGGGGCACGGGGAGGAGGGATTCGTTGCCCAGCTTAGCAGAAACAGCGAATCGACCCGAGGCGCGCCCACCACTAATGAACTTTCCCTCTTGCTAAGGAGGCAAATACGCCGAAAAGGCAAAGGATTGCAGAGATTGCGAACGCTATTTTCATTGCGCTCATAAAACCTGTAAGAGATTCGCTCACTCTTGCAGCCCCTATGGTTACTGCAAAAGTTATCATAACAATACCCATGCTCAAAGCTTGCCCAAGAACGCGCATAGTTGCGAGTGTTGCGGATGCGATGCCATAAAATTTCTTCTCTACCGAGCTCATAACAGCATTTGTATTCGGAGAACTAAAGAGCCCAAATCCGAAACCGATTAGGAGTAAGTAAGCTACTACAATTGCAACTGGTGTTTCAAAATCCAAGAAAGAGAAAAGGAAAAGAGAAATTGCAGTTATAGCCATTCCGATAGATGCAACTACCCTTGGTTCAATTCTATCTGAAATCCAGCCAGAAATTGGCGAAAGGATTGCCATAACAACGGGTTGTGTGAGGAGAATTGTTCCTGCATCCTGAGGGCTGAGATTTTTAACAAACTGAAGATACAGGCTGATTAGAAAAGCTACACCAAAGGTTGCGGAGTAATTTAGCAATGCTGCAAGATTTGACATCGCGAAAACTACGTTTTTTCTGAAAAGACTAACATTTAGCACGGGCTGCGGATTTTTGCTTTCCACAAATGTGAAAAGAATTATCATAGCTACTCCAACAATAGCAAATCCGAACCCCGTTGGTTTTGGAAGAGTTGAAAATCCATAGATTAGCAATAAAAGTGCTATGGAGAATAAAACCGATCCCTTCAGGTCAAAAACCTCCTCTATCTTTCCCCTTTCCTCCTTAACTTTAAGCGCAAAGTAGATGGGGACCAGTGCCATGAACAGCGGAATAGCAAAAAGTGCTCTCCAGCCGAGAAATTGTGTGATTATCCCCCCAACAAAAGGCCCTGAGGATAAACCAACGTAAACTGCAGACGTGTTTATCCCCAGCACTTTTCCTCTCTCCTGTGGGGGGAAAGCTGCAGTTACCATTGCAATTGCAGTCCCTGCAATCATCGCACCACCAATTCCCTGCAAAAATCGAAATACAACAAGCATCAATCCTGAAAAGGAGGCTGAGCAGAAAAGTGAAGAAATAGCAAAGATCGAGAGCCCAAGAATGAAGAGATTTCTTCTACCCCTTATGTCTCCCAGTTTACCCATTGGGACGAGAAACATCGCAGTAGAAAGCAAAAATGATGTGGAAATCCAGGCAAGGAGAATTGCATCAAGTGCAAACTCTTTTTCTATCATGGGGACGGCAACGTTCACTGCAGATGCCATAAACGGGGTAAAGAAGGATGAAATTGTTGTAGCGAGCAATACGACGTATTTTTGATTCATGGAGGGTGAAGGAGTTAGAAGTTTAAAAAGCTTATTTTTTATGATCGAAAAACGTTTATGCAAATACCCAATGAGTTTCAGGGATGAGAAGAGTCGTTGCAACAGGGACTTTTGATATAATACATCCCGGACATATAAGATTCCTCGAAGAGGCGAAAAAGTTTGGTGACGAACTAATAGTTATCGTTGCAAGAGAGAGAAATGTGAAGCACAAACCCAAGCCAGTAATACCGGAAGAGCAAAGAAGAAGAGTTGTTGAAGCAATTAAATTCGTAGACAAAGCAATTCTTGGCGATGAAAACGACATATTCAGGCCAATAATGGATCTAAAGCCAGACATCATAGTTCTGGGTTACGATCAGCATTTTAACGAAGAATGGCTGAGAGAAGAGCTTAAAAAACGTAACCTGAAGTGCGAGGTTGTGAGAATCAGGGCAAAGGAAGAGGGTGGACTCTGCAGTTCACATAAAATTATTGAGAAAATACTCGAGAAGTATGGGGTGAAATAATGCTGCTGATGATCCCGGGCCCTGTGCAGGTTCATGAAAGGATCATAAGAGCTATGTGCAGGCAGATGATTGGTCATCGTTCTGCAGAATTTGGTGAGATACTGAGATACTGTGCAGAAATTATGAAAAAGGTGTTTGCAACAAAAAGCGATGTTTTTTTCATTTCAGGCTCGGGAACAGCTGGAATTGAAGCTGCTATTGCTTCCTTCAGCAAATCTGCCAAGTTCGTAACTCTTGAGAACGGAAAATTTGGAGAAAGACTTGGTGAGATTGCAGAGCGTTACTGCGAAGTTAATAGAGTTAGTTTTGAATGGGGCAAGCCAATAGAGCTTGAGAAACTTGAAGAGAGACTTGAAAAGGGGGCAAATGTTGTTGCATTCGTTCACAACGAAACTTCAACAGGAATGCTGAACCCTGCAGAGCAGATTGCAAGGATTGCGAAGAAATATGGCGCTTTAACAATCATGGATGCGATAACATCTGCAGGTGGAGATTATGTGAAGATGGATGAATGGGGAATCGATGTGGCGATCGTTGGTAGCCAAAAATGCCTTGGAGCTCCACCAGGGCTTGCAGTTGTTGCGGTTAGCGATAAAGCTTGGGATTATTACAACCCAAGGTGCCCATATTATCTTGACCTGAACGCATACAGAAAGAAGTTTGCTGAGCTCCAGACCCCTTACACACCCGTGATTCCATTGTTTTTCGCTCTCGAGGAGGCTCTAAGGATGATAGAAGAAGAAGGGCTTGAGAACAGAATAAAAAGACACAGAAAGATGAGCAAAGCTGTTCGTGAATGGGCAATTTCAGCAGGACTTAAGCTGTTTCCAGAGCCAGATGGAAAAGCGGAATTCTCAAATACGGTAACTGCAATAAGGATCCCGACCGGGATAAGTGAAAAAGAACTAAGGGATACTCTTAGAAAGGAATACGGTTTGCTGATAAGTGGAGGCCAAGATAGAGTTAAGGGGAAGATATTCAGGATTGGAACAATGGGTAACATTGGAAAATTCGAAGTAATTGCCACACTTTCAGCAATCGAGGACGTGTTGCTGAGAAAGGGAACAATAACTCCAGCAATCGAGAAGGCTATGCACGTTCTGGGGGATTGAGTTGAAGGTTGGCATCGCAGATACAACTTTCTCGAGAATTGACATGGGGAAAATTGCGATTGACGAGCTTAGAAAGATTTCAAGCCTTAAATATGAACGCTACACAGTTCCGGGAATTAAAGATTTACCCGTAGCTGTTAAAAAATTGCTTGACAACGGATGCGATGTTGTAATTTCCTTGGGTTGGGTTGGAAAAACGCAAAAAGATCTCGTTAGCTATCTTGCCCTCAGTGTTGGGCTGATCACTGTTCAAATTCTTACAGGGAAGCATGTAATCGATGTCACAATTCATGAAGATGAGGCGGAAAGTGAGAAAGATTTGCTTGCAATTGCAGAGAACAGGATTAGAGAACACGTTAGAAATGCAGTTGATCTGCTTATGAATCCAAAGAGGTTGCAAAAACTTGCAGGAACTGGGCAGAGGCAGGGTTATCCGGATGTTGGACCAATCCTGAAATGAGATTCCGATAATTTTGAGGTGGAGAATTGAGAATTCTTCTCATAACCGGGAGACTCGCAGAGAAGATTGTTAAAGAAAATGCAAGCACAGCAGAGATTTATGTTTGCGATACTGACATAGCAGCGTTTATAACTCCAAAGGATCTCGAGAAATTGGATCTAAGGGACTACGATCTCGTTTTAGTCCCTGGACTTACAAAGGACTGTAATTGGGAGGAATTTGAAAGAAGAAAGGGTGTAAAGGTACGTCTTGGACCTTTGCACGCGGCAGATTTACGAAGAGTTCTCGATTTTGCAGGAAAAATAGAGTTCTCGCATAAAATCCCAGCATGCAGGTTAATCGAAGCTGTAAAAGCTGAAGAAGTTATCAAAGAAGTTGAAAAGCTTGAAAAAACTGCAAAGTTCAGAATTCGAAACGTTGCAATTGGAGGAAACAGTAGAATGAAAATAGTTGCGGAAATAGTAAATCCAAGGATTGAATTTTTAAGAGAGAAAATAGATTATTTCTCAGAAAATGCCGACATAATTGATTTGGGAATTCCAATGGAGTTTGAAAGCGATGAGGTAAGCAAAATGATAAAAGTTGCAGTTGATGAATCGAGAAAACCAGTTAGCGTGGATACTTTCAGCAAAAAAGCGATTGAAATCGCAGTAAAACATGGGGTGGATATGATAATGAGCTTATCGAGCTCTAATTTTGAGATTCTCGATTTAATAGAGGATCAGGCTGTGGTTGTTGCTGAAAAGAACCTTCAGGCTTTATTTAAACTTTTAGAGAACGCAAGAAAGAGAACAGAAAAAGTAATTGCAGACCCCATTCTCGATCCCCCGCTCAGCGTTGCAAAATCGATAGAGAGATATCTGGAGTTCAGAAGACTTGACTCAGAGACCCCCCTTCTCTTTGGTGTTGGAAATGTTACTGAATTAAGTGATGTAGACAGCATTGGAATGAATGCACTTCTTGCCTTTATTGCTGAAGAGATTAGTTGTAACCTCATTTTTACAACTGAAGCGAGCCCCAAAACTACTGGAAGTGTAAAAGAGCTGAGAATTGCTTCTCATCTGGCTAAAATTTCAAAAATAAGAAAATCTCCACCAAAAGATGTTGGAATTAGCCTTTTGGCCTTGAAGGAAAAAGTAAAATACGAAACCGCAAAAGTAGAGGACTTTTTAATCGCGGAAGAAAGTAAAGAGTTCCACAGAGATCCTTTTGGAGACTTTATATTATTTATTGCAAATGGAAAAATATTTTGCAAGCATAAAAAAGCTACAATTGCTGGAAAGAATGCGAAGGAAATAATAGACACTGTACTCAGGCTTGGACTCGTTTCAAGGCTTGATCACGCTGCATATCTTGGCAGAGAGCTCATGAAAGCTGAGATCGCTTTGAGACTTGGAAAAAATTACATTCAAGATCGTGAACTGAACTTTGGATTTTACTGAGTCACAAATCTTCAGATGACTCTTAGTAAATCCCTTACCCTAATTCCGGGCTTTGCTCCCATTTCCATTGCTTTCGATGTTACTTCTCTTATTTCGGCATTCAAAACGTCTTCAAATGTTTTTACTCCCCTCACTATGCAGGCTGCATTTCCAAATTTCTCCATTACTTCCAAATTGATGTAGCCACAACATATCGAAAGATCTTTGTAAAATAAAATCAGAAGTGGGGCTCCTTTAAACTCTACTCTTATCCCAATCAAACATTTTCCCTCTATTTCAAGAAGATCTACAGAAATCATTTTAGATCCCTCCAAGCTTCTCTAAATCTTCGGCTGAAGTAACGATTGGAAAATCCATTTTAAAGTTTTCTGAAAATACATCGATATATTTTAGCCCTGTACCCGTGTTATAAAGAAGAACTCTATCCCCTGAACTTATCTCACCCTCTTCGAAAAGTTTTTTCAGTGCAGCGAGGGTTGCAGCTCCTTCCGGGCAAGCAAATATACCCTTCTGTGCAAGCTCTCTTGAAGCATTTAGTATCTCATTGTCGCTGACACTAATTGCAAATCCCTTGCTTTCATAAATTATGTTCAAAATCATAAAGTCCGCAAAAGGTTTGGGGACTCTTATCCCCGCAGCGATTGTATTTGCATCTTTCCAATGCTCACTCACCTTTTTTCCTTCTTTGAAGGCCCTAACAATGGGGGCGCATCCTTCAGCTTGCACAACTATCATCTTTGGCAACTCGGAGTTGATTAAATCAAGTTCTTGCAATTCTTTAAATGCTTTCCACATTCCAATTATACCTGTCCCTCCTCCGGTTGGATACAAAATAGCGTCTGGAAGTTCCCAATTTAACTGTTCTGCGATTTCAAGCCCCATCGTTTTCTTTCCCTCAAGTCTATATGGTTCTTTCATCGTTGAAACATCAAACCATCCAAACTTTTTTGTGCATTGCTCCACTACCTTAGCTGCATCAGAAATTAGACCTCTAACAACGTAAACATGAGCTCCAGCCATGTAGCTCTCAATTTTGCAGCTTAGTGGTGCATCCTGCGGCATTATAACATATGCCTCCAATCCTGCTTTGGCGCAATACGTTGCAAGTGCGCTTGCAGCGTTGCCAGCAGAGGGAATTGCAAGTTTCTTTAGCCCCAATTCCTTTGCTCTTGAAACCGCTATTGAGAGACCTCTGGCCTTAAATGTGCCAGTTGGTATTATTCCGTCATCTTTTAAGTAAACTTCCCCAAACCCTTCAACTGTGATTTTATGCAGCGGTGTAAATCCCTCACCTAAGGTAACTATATTCTTTCGGTTTTGAATGGGCAGAAGTTCGATGTAACGCCACATGTTCGGTTCTCTTCTTTTAATTTCGGATTTCTTAAATACTTCCTTGACACCTTCGAGATCATAAACCGCAAGAAGGGGTGAATTGCAGTCTCTGCAGACTGTCTGAACTTTGTTTGCCTCATACTTTTTTCCACACTTACTGCACTCCAAGTGGAGAAGGTAACTCATGAAGCGTAAATTTTGTCTACCAAACAAATTTTTTTTGGTTTGATTTTGAGAAAAAATTTCACCCAAATAAGAAATTTAGAATAAAGTTCAAAAAGAAGAGAATTAATAATCAGAGGAAATTTTGTACCAGAGTCAGCGTTTTTTGGAGATATCGTACCATTCATTCGAGAGTAATTTAATATTTTCGAAACAAATTTTTGTAAACATGGCTGAGAAAAATTTGGGTGAAAGTAAACTCGAAATGTATGGGGGCACTTTTGGCGCAACACTACCATTGATAATTGCAGTAGTCGGGTTTGTAATATTTTCTATATATGAAAGGGGAGCTATAACAGCTTTTTGGGTCTCTTCTTGGTTAGGAATCTCTGTAGGGATCCTAATAGCAAAAAACAGAAAATCCTACGCAGAGTCAGTGTTTAGGGGGATCAGTAGAAAAGAGGGCGCAGCGATCTATGTGATATGGTTGTTCGCTGGTGTCCTTGGGCAGATATGGCGTGGTGGTGGGTTTGTAGAAGGCTTTGTTTGGCTCGGATCTTCAGCAGGATTAACAGGACCCGTGTTTGTTATACTTACATATTTCTGTGCACTAGTACTGGCAACTGGACTGGGAACAAGCGTGGGAACAGTCGTTGCACTTGCTCCAGTGTTGTATCCTGCCGGAATAGCTCTGGGTGCAGATCCTGTCGCTTTAGCACTTGCTCTTATTGCGGGTGGAGCTTTTGGAGATAACTTGGGTCCAATATCGGATACAACCATCGTTTCAGCATATACTCAAAATGCAGAGATAGGGGATGTTGTAAAGTCGAGATTTCCGATTTCTGCAACTGCAGCAGTAATTGCTGGTATAGCTCTTTTTGCCCTTGCCAGTAGTGGTGGGACTCCATCACTTGGGACTTATGAAATAAAAGGAAATCCATTTGGCTTAGTGCATGTATTTTCTCTTATCCTTCTTCTCATCGTGGTGCTCAGAGGGGGGCATTTGATCGAGGCCACAGTTTACGCAATATTTCTCTCTATGGCCTTAGGTCTAGCTGTTGGAACCTTGACTTTTGATAAGATAGTCAAGATTCCAGAAGTCAGAGGAGGAGACGCTGGGCTAATCATGAGTGGGATTCAGGGAGTTGTAGCTCCAATAATTTTTGTTATGCTAATACTGGGTATAACTCAAGTTTTGATAGACACAGGGGCGATGGATAAATTTATTGCATGGGCTCAAAAAACTGTTGCCAAGACAGTTAGACAAGCTGAAGCTTCGATAGCAGGCTTTACTGTTCTCATAACTATACCTCTCGCAGCAAATGCTCCTGGAATACTGATTGTTTCAGAATATGCAAAAAGGGTCGCTGAGAAATTCAACCTGCATCCAGCAAGAGCTGCAAATCTTCTGGATTGTGCTGCAAACACGATTTTTTACACTTTACCTTGGCATAATGCAATGATTGCCTGGTATACCGCTGTTCTCACAGCAGCGCAGCAATACGGAATGCCTTGTCCTTCAATTCTTGTCGGACTAATAAATCCGTATGCATGGGCATTACTCTTAGTTCTGTATCTCTCAATCCTCACAGGCTGGAACAGAGCATACAAAGGAGAGAAAATAACTTACATCTCAGGCTGGAAAAGAATTGGATAAAATTTTAATTTTTTCTTGGGTAACAGCATGGCTGATAAAATCTGTGGGATTGTTGGAGGACTTGGACCTGAAGCAACTTTAGATTTATTCAGGAAGATACTAAAAAACACTCCTGCCCAGAGAGATCAAGACCACATACCTCTCATAATATTCTGTAACCCCAAAATACCCAGCAGATATAAAGCTATTCTTGAGAAAGGGGAAAGTCCACTCACTCGACTAATCGAGGCGGTTAAAAAACTCGAATTTGCAGGAGCTGAATTCATCGCGATAGCGTGTAATCTTGCCCATTATTGGTATGATGAATTGATAAAAGTCACTAAAGTGCCAATTTTACATATAGTAAAGGAGACGGTTGAATTCGTTTCTGCAAACTATAATGTTAAAAAAGTCGGATTTCTTGCCCCTTCCCCAACTCTAACAGTTGGTCTCTATGTGAATGAATTAAGAGATGCAAAGTACGAGGTTATAACACTCGACACTGATGCGACAAAAAGGCTAATTGACGAAGCAATTTATTCGCCAACAGGTATTAAAGCAGGCTATTTAATTGAGAACGTGCACAAAGTATTGGAAGCGATAGAGATTCTCATAGAAAAGGGTGCTGAGATTGTAATCTTGGGATGCACAGAGCTACCGCTAATTTTAGACTTTCTACCTGAGCCAATCAGACGTAAAGTTGTAGACCCCACCGATGTTTTGGCGAAAAAGATAGTAAGAATTTCAAAAAATCTTTAACTCAATACCCTCTAAAAACTTCTCCAAAATTATATTTGTCACAGTTCTTACAGCCCCTTTTTTATGTAAGGTCTTAATGAGTGCATTTAGTTCAACGATTGTGGCACAGGATACCATTAAAAGAACATTATAAGGCCCAGTTATTCTGTATACTCCTTTGATTTCTCTCAAATCTCTCAAAGATTTGCAGAAATCTTCTAAACGAAGAACATCTTTTATTTTTACAAGGATGAAAGCGCTAACGTTATTTCCAAGTAGTTTTTCGTCAATACAAATCGTATATTTTCTGATTACCCCATCTTTCTCAAGTTTTTTAATTTTTCGAAATAAAGTAGATTTTGGAAGCCCCACTCTCAAGCTAAGCTCCTTTAAGCTAATACGAGCATTCTTGGAGAGCTCAATCAGAATCTTCTTCTCCACTTCATCCAATTCTTGAAACATACTAATTTTAAACCTCTACAGTTATAAAGTTTGCTTTTTAAAACATTAAACTTTGTTCCGTGCGTTTAAACCCTATTTAAAGCGCCCGGGCCGGGATTTGAACCCGGGGCGTGGGCTCGACAGGCCCACATGTTGGGCCGGACTACACCACCCGGGCTTGAGTGCACTCTAAGTCGGGGTTTTTTAAGCTTTTGCAAACTTAAACTAAGGGGGAGGCTAAAGGTCATCGCTGTCGGGAAGGTTTTAGTGGAAATCTTGATATACTCGCGATTATTAATATGGCTGATGAACGAGATAACTTTGCCATACAAAACGCAATCTCTTTGTCCTGAGTGTCTTGCTTTGATCGATGCTGAGGTTTATGCGGAAAATGGTAAGGTAATGATCAAAAAGGTTTGCGAGAGACATGGTGAATTCGAAGACGTTTATTGGGGCGACGTGGAGCTTTTTAAATTTGCCTCTCGCTTTGCAAGTGATGGAAAAGGAATAGAGACACCAATTACTGAAAAAAAAGTCTGTCCATTTAGTTGTGGTCTTTGTGGTAATCACAAAAGCCATACCGCGTTGCTAAACATCGTGCTCACGAATCGCTGTGATCTTGCTTGTTGGTATTGCTTCTTCTACGCAAAAAGAGCTGGTTACGTTTACGAGCCGAGCGTTGAGCAAATAAGGCAGATGGTTAGGCTCGCAAAGCAAATGAAACCCGTTGCCTGCAACGCTGTGCAGTTGACAGGTGGTGAGCCAACGCTAAGGGAAGATCTGATTGAGATAATAAAGGTGATCAAAGAGGAGGGCTACGATCATGTGCAGTTGAACACGAATGGCATTCGGCTTGCAAGGGAAGAAGATTTTGCGAAAAAGGTGCGAGAAGCGGGAGTAAACACAGTCTATTTGTCCTATGATGGAGTAGATGAGAGAACGAATCCCAAGAACCATGCTGAAATTCCAAAAATCCTCGAAAATTGCAGAAAAGCAAGTCTTGGTATCGTGCTCGTTCCAACGATAATAAGGAGTGTGAACGACCATCAGCTCGGCGAGATAATTAGATTTGCAGCGAAAAATGTTGATGTGATCAGAGGCGTAAACTTTCAGCCAGTGAGTCTCGTTGGCAGCATGCCGAAGAAAGAAAGGGAGAAATATAGAATAACGATCCCAGACTGCTTGAAGGCAATAGAGGAGCAAACTGGTGGAGAGATAAGCAGATATGATTTCTATCCAGTGCCCAGCGTTGTACCGATTTCAAAATTCGTTGAGGCAATAACGGATAAACCGCAATACGAGCTCACAACACACTTTGCCTGTGGAATGGCAACGTACGTTTTTGTTGAAGATGGAAGGATGATCCCGATAACGAGGTTCATCGACGTTAGCGGTTTGCTCGAATTTGTTGCTAAACGGGCGGATGAGCTAAGAGAGAGCAAAGTGAAGTCTTTAAAAGCCCTGAAAGATCTCATCGATCTGCGAAAATTTGTGGATTCATCAAAAGCTCCAAGGGGAGTGAGTCTGGCAAAAATCCTATTCAACGTTCTTGTTAAGCACGACTATTCCGCGCTTGGCGAGTTTCATAAGAAAACGCTGTTCATAGGTTTCATGCACTTCCAAGATCTATACAACTACGACATAGCAAGGGTTGAGCGTTGCGAAATTCACTATGCAACCCCTGATGGAAGAATAATTCCATTCTGCACATTTAATGTTATCCCCGAATACTATAGGGACAGGATTCAAGAACGGTTTGGAACTCCGATTGAGGAATGGGAGAAAAGGACTGGAAGGAAGCTTAAAGATGATATCTACAGAGTTGTAAGGCGACCAAGATGAGAGGGCTATTCATTGGCAGATTCCAGCCATATCATTTAGGACATCACGAAGTCGTTAAGAAGATTCTTGGAGAGGTCGATGAGCTTATCATAGGCATCGGCAGCGCTCAAGAAAGCCACAGTCTTGAAAATCCGTTTACAGCTGGAGAAAGAGTGCTGATGATCTCAAAAGCTATAGATGAGCTCGGGACACGGAAAAAGGTTTACATAATCCCGCTTGAAGATATTTACCGCAACAGCCTTTGGGTTGCGCATGTCTGTTCAATGGTTCCTCCCTTCGAAGTGGTTTACACAAACAACCCTCTCGTTTATCGGCTTTTCAAGGAGGCGAACTTCAACGTGGTAAAGACGGGTATGATCAACAGACACGAGTATCATGGCACTGAAATAAGGAAGAAGATGCTCGAAGGCGATGAGTGGGAAAAGTTTGTGCCAAAGGCGGTTGCAGAAGTTATAAAAGAGATTGGCGGGATTGAGAGGATAAGAGAGATCGCTGGCAAGGATTTTTGATTAATTGCAGGTATCCTTTCAAGAAAAATATTGGCATCGATTACCATTAGTTCTTTAGACAAAAGCAAATAAGTATCCCCAGTAGTCTTAGTATGGAT
>JAWBZL010000019.1:0-22716 GCA_038866255.1 Archaeoglobaceae archaeon | reverse complement strand
GAAGCTAAACAGCTTGGAATGAAAACTGGGAAAGGTTTCTATGACTGGAGCTCTGGAAGACCGAAGATTGACAAAGCAGAGGGCTATGACGAGCTCCGGCTTATAGCACCAATGGTCAACATCGCTGCCGAGCTGATACAGCTGGGAGTTGCGGAGGCGAGAGAAATTGACGTTGCAATGAAACTTGGAACCAACATGCCAAAAGGAGTTTGTGAACTTGGAGATGAGATAGGACTTGATAAAATATTGGCAAAGCTCGAAGAGCTTTACAAGGAAAAGGGTTATGAAATCCTTAAGCCGAAAGAGAATCTCAGGAAGATGGTTCTCGAAGGCAAATTGGGCGTAAAATCTGGTAAAGGCTTTTACAATTACGAAAAAGAATCTTTTAAGAACATAGTTGTCGAAAAAACTGACAAAATTGCGAAGTTAATCATAAACAGACCTCAAAAGCTTAATGCACTCGATTTTGAAACACTTGACGAGATATCGAGGGCATTGAGTGAACTTGAAAAAGACAGTAACATCAGAGTTCTTATCGTTACTGGTGCTGGAGACAGAGCTTTTTCTGCGGGATTTGATTTGCAGACAGCAACAGAGCTTAGTGTGGCAAAATCGATAGAAATATCAATGAAAGGAAATGAAGTATTCTCACAGCTCGAGAGATTTCCAAAACCGGTAATCGCGGCAATTAATGGCTATGCATTCGGCGGTGGACTCGAGCTTGCAATGGTATGTGATTTTAGGATTATGAAGAGGGGGGCAAAAATTGGGTTGACAGAGCTAAGCTTGGCGCTTATTCCCGGTTGGGGTGGGACGCAGAGACTTCCAAAGCTCGTTGGAATAGCAAAGGCAAAAGAAATGATAATGCTTGCAAAAAGAATTGATGCTGAAGAAGCAGAAAGAATAGGGCTTGCAAAGGCTGTTGAACCAGAAAAATTTGAAGAGGAAGTCATGAATCTTGCAAAACAGCTCTGCGAAATGCCGCCAATAAGTCTTAGAGTGGCAAAATATGCAATAAACTTTGGCTATGAGCTCCCGGCGGATGTTGGGAGAATAATAGAGATCCTTGCTTTTGGAGTTGCAACTTCAACCCAAGATGCAGTAGAAGGAGTTAGGGCATTCTTTGAAAGAAGGAAACCCGAGTTTAAAGGCAGGTAATTTATTTTTATTTTTTGTATTGACGCGGTAAACTTTTCTTCCCTGAAAACAAGTTATGGGCAAATGATAATAAGAGCAACTCCCTACAGCGATGATGAAATTCTGGCCTCGATGCATCCTTTACTTAGAGAGTGGTTTCTATCAAAGTTCAAAACCTTTACTCCTCCGCAGAGGTACGCAATTGTCGAATCAGCAAGGGGAAATAATGTCCTTGTTACCTCTCCAACGGGAAGCGGAAAGACTCTTGCAGCATTCATGAGTGCACTTAGCTTGCTCATAAAAAAGGCTGAGAAAAAGGATTTAAGCGATGAGGTTCATGTTGTATACGTTTCCCCTCTTAAGGCTCTGAACAATGACATAAGAAAGAATTTGGAAGAGCCATTAAGCGAAATCTATAAAATTGCTGAAAAGAAAGGTATAGAATTGCAGGAGATAAGAATTGCTGTCAGAACTGGTGATACAGATGCAAGCGAGAGACAAAAGCAAACAAAAAAAGCGCCGCACATTCTAATAACCACTCCTGAAACACTTGCAATTACTTTGTGCACTCCAAAGTTCTCTAAAAATCTCAGGAACGTTAGGTTCCTTATAGTTGATGAAATCCATGCGATGGCTGAGAACAAACGTGGAACTCATTTGGCTCTCTCAATGGAAAGATTACAGAGGATTCAGCTTGGAAAAATGGTTAGAATTGGTCTGTCAGCTACGATTGCACCACTTGAAGAGGTTGCGAGATTTCTGGTTGGCAGGGATTATGGTGTGGAGAGAAATTGTTACGTTGCAGATGTTAGCTTTGAAAAGAAGATAGACATAAAAGTTGTATCGCCGATAAGTGACTTCTTTAATCTAACTGCTGAAGAGATAAACGAAAGGCTTTACAACACAATTGCGGAGTTCGTTAAAAATTCAAGGACTGCACTGATATTCACGAATACAAGAAGTGCCACGGAGAGAGTTGTTTACTACTTAAGGAAGAGAATTAAAGAACCAATAAAGGCGCATCATAGTTCCCTTTCAAAAGAGGTGCGCCTCGAAGTTGAAAACGAGCTAAAAGAAGGAAAACTGAAATGCGTCGTCTCTTCAACGAGTCTTGAACTTGGAATTGACATAGGCTATATAGATCTCGTCATTCTGCTCGGCTCGCCAAAGAGCATAAACAGGGCGCTTCAGAGAATTGGGAGAAGTGGTCACAGGCTCCATGAGGTATCTGTTGGGAGAATAATAGTCCTTGATCCCGATGACCTCGTTGAATGCACAGTGCTTGCAAAAGAGGCGATGGAGAGAAATCTTGACAGGATAAGGATCCCTGAGAACTGTTTAGACGTTCTTTGTCAGCACATTGTTGGGATGTCCATAGAAAAGAAATGGAGCGTTGAAGAAGCACTCGCGGTTATCAGAAACGCTTATCCTTACAGAAATCTGAAAAGGGAAGATCTTCTCGCAGTGCTTCACTACCTCTCAGGCGAGTTTTCGGAACTTGAGAGGAAGAACGTTTACTCTAAAATATGGTTTGATGAAAAGGAAGGAGTTTTTGGAAGAAAGCGGAGAGCGAGACCAATTTACTATCTGAACGTTGGAACGATTCCAGATGAGGTTGCGATAAATGTTATAACAAAGGAGGGAAAAATGGTTGGGAAGGTTGAAGAGGATTTTGCGGAACGCCTAATCGTTGGGGACATATTTGTTCTTGCTGGCAGAACTTTCAAGTTTCTGAAATCAAAGGGGATGAACATAATAGTTGAAGAAGTTGAAGGGGAAAAACCGACTGTACCGAGCTGGTTTAGCGAACAATTACCACTTAGCTATGACTTAGCATTAAGAATACAGAAGTTCAGGAGAGAAATGGAGGAAAGAATGGAGGGTAACGTAATTGAATGGTTAATGAACAACTATGGACTCGATAAAACAGCTGCAAATGCAATTTATAGATTCTTTGCGGAGCAAAAGCTTTTCAGTGAGATTCCAACGGACAAAAAACTTGTTATTGAGAAATTTGAGGGAGAGAAGAACTACTACTTCTTCCACACACTCATCGGTAGAAGGGCGAATAACGCAATTTCAAGAGTTTTTGCCTATCGTGTTGGAATTATGAAGGATTGTAACGTGCAGATCGTTGTCAACGATAATGGTTTTGCTTTAATCCTCCCTTCTTACAAGCGTTTGAACGATGTTGAGATTGAATCCCTTTTCATGCTACCAAACTTTGAGGAGCACTTAAAAAAAGCTCTTGAGCACACAGAAATGCTCAGGCGAAGATTCCGACATGTGGCTGTTAGAAGTTTGATGATTCTCCGCAACTACCTTGGAAGAGAAAAGAGTGTTTGGAAACAGCAGCTGAATGCGGATGCAATTCTGAGCTTTTTAAAGCGCTACTATCCAGAATTTCCAGTTCTTAGAGAGACCTATCGAGAAATAATGGAGGACTCAATGGACATTCACAATGCCTTGGAATTTCTTTCGAAGATTGGTAAGGAAATTGAGGTAAGAATAGTTCGAATCCCCTATCCAAGTCCTTTTGCGTTCAATCTCTTCATCTTAGGCGAAGAGGACGTTGTATTAATGGAGGATAGAAGAAGGGTTCTGAAAGAGCTGCATGAAAAGGTAATAAGCATCATCGGAGGTGGAGTTTGAAGTTTAAAATGTATTTGGATTTTGTAAAAATTGAACACACCCTTTTTGCATTGCCTTTTGCATATGCAGGTGCGATAATTGCTGGAGAAATTGATTTTAAGATTTTTGTTTTAATTTTGACAGCTTTCACAGGCCTTAGAACTTTTGCAATGGCTTTTAACAGAATTATCGACAGAGAACTTGACTCCCTAAATCCAAGAACTGCAAAAAGACATCTACCTTCCGGGCTTATTACTCTAAGAGAGGCTTATACAATTGCCCTCGTTGGGCTCTCGATTTATTTAATCTCGGCTTTTTTGATTAACTGGACTGCTTTCATTTTTTCTCCAATCCCAGCCATAGTTGGTTACGTTTATCCTTATTTAAAAAGGTTTACATGTCTTTCACACTATATTCTTGGACTCAACTTAGCTTTTGCACCACTGGGCGGCTGGATTGCCGTTAAGGATTCGATAAACTTTACTCTCGAGATTATTTTTTTCTCAATTGCAGTTCTTTTCTGGGTTGCAGGGTTTGATATAATCTATGCACTGCAAGACTTGGATTTTGACAGAAAGCATAAACTTCACTCAATTGGTGCCCATTTTGGGGAGAGATTTGCAAAAAATATTTCTAAGATCAACCACGTGATCTTCTTCTCTCTTCTCACCTCTATTTTTGCAAAAAGCTTCTTCTTTGTTTTGCCAATTATCGCAGCATTGCTTTTCCTCGAGCACCACATTGTAAGAAAGGAATACACTGAGCATAGAATTCAGATAGCTTTCTTCTACATCAACGCAATCATAAGCGCTACGGTTCTCTTTTCAATCGTTGCTCGATTTCTCCTTCAGAAATTGTAGGGTGGGGAAATAATACCTTCCTCAGTGATTATAGCACTAACAAGGCTCAATGGTGTGAAATCGAATGCCGGATTATATACCTTAACCTCCTTTGGAGCTAAAAGTCTATTTCCGCAAAACAAAAGCTCTTCTTTACCCCTTTCTTCAATCAAAACATTTTCCGAAGTTCTGCTCAAATCAAAGGTGCTCATTGGTGCAGCAACATAAAAGGGAATTTCGTGGAACTTTGCAGTAATTGCAACAGTATAAGTGCCGATTTTGTTGAACACACCATCCCTGACAATTCTGTCCGCCCCCACAAGGACTTTTTTCACGAGCTTCTTTCTCATCACTATACCCACAGCTGCGTCTGTGATCAGCGTAACGTCGATTCCATCTTTTATGAGCTCATAACAAGTCAGTCTTGAGCCTTGATTCAAAGGTCTGGTTTCGCATGCAAAAACTCTTATCCTCTTCCCCTCTTCGATTGCAGATCTCACCACTCCTAAAGCAGTTCCCCAGTCGACAGTTGCAAGTCTTCCAGTGTTGCAGTAGGTGAGAACTACGTCTCCATCATCCAAAAGCTTTGCCCCATTTTTACCGAGCTTTCTATTTCTCTTGACATCCTCATTTGCAACTTTTTCCGCCTCATCGAGTGCAATTCTTTGAATCTCATCGATTGTTTTACCATTCAAGGCTTTTTTCAGAACCCTTTCAACTCCAACGGCAAGATTAATAGCGGTGGGTCTTGCTGTAGCTATTTCCATCGATTTTGCAACAACGTAGTTTTTCATCTCTTCAACGTTTCTAAAATCCCTCTCAAAACACGCAAGAGCAACACCATAAGCACCAGCCGCTTCAAGCGCTGGAGCTCCGCGAATTGCAAGTCTTTTTATTGCATCAATCAGTTGTCCAACTTTTTTGCAACAAATTATCTCCTCCTTTTCTGGCAACTTTGTTTGATCTATAAGCCAAACTCCCTCGCGCCAGTAAATCGTTCGCATGAAGAGATTCGTTTTTGATAAATTATTTTTCCATGAAACATCTTCTCCAGTAACTCTTGTTCATCTCAAAGAAAAGTTATTAAAACCCTCTGCAATAAATAGAGTAAATGGCTGAAAGGGAGGTTGAGCTTAAATACGTTATCTTGCGCCCGCTCGGGTATCCGTTGAAGGCGAGCTATGTTGAGTACCCTAAGGTAGACAATCCAAGGGTCTTTAATGTGTATGCAAGGGAACAGTGGCGGGGAGAGCTTGTGTATAAGGGAAAGCTCATCTTTGACATGAAAATGTTCCCAGATTTTGCCTTTGAAGTTATCGACGCAGTTCCGTCATCGGGTTACATCTCGGATTCGACAAAAATAATCGTCGAGGCTGAAACGAGTATAATAGAAACAGAGCTTGTGAAAGACGTTAAACTTTCCGATGTCGTTGGGCAAGAAGAAGCGAAAAAGAAAGCGAGAGTGATCTTGGAATATCTGAAAAATCCTGAGAAATTCGGAAAGTGGGCACCAAAAAATGTCCTCTTCTACGGTCCTCCCGGAACAGGAAAAACAATGACTGCAAAAGCATTGGCAAATGAGGCAAAGATTCCATTCATTTCCGTAAAATCCACAAAGCTCATAGGAGAACACGTGGGCGACGGGGCGAGGAAAATACATGAGCTCTATGATCGTGCTCGTGAATTGAAGCCTTGTATAGTTTTTCTTGATGAGTTTGATGCTATAGCTCTTGATAGAAGTTACCAGGAGTTAAGGGGAGACGTTTCGGAGATAGTAAACGCTTTGCTAACTGAACTCGATGGGACGCAAAGCGATGAAGGCATTTGCACGATTGCGGCAACAAACAGAATAGAGTTTCTCGATTCATCGATAAGGAGCAGATTTGAGGAGGAAATAGAATTCAAGCTTCCAATTTATGAAGACAGATTAGAAATTCTAAAAAGAAATGTGCAGGAGTTACCATTAAAAGTCAGGGCAAACCTCGAGATAATTGCTGAACTTTCTGAAGGATTAAGTGGTAGAGACATTGTTGAGAAGATAATAAAATCATCCCTTCATAGGGTTATTGCGGAAGGGAGAGAAGTAATAGAGACGGAGGACTTCTTTAGTGCAATTGAAAAGCTGAAGATCTCCTTTAAGCAACCGCCAAAGCACATGTTTGTTTAAAAACTTCCTAAAAGTATTGCAATAAAAATTGCTCCCAAAAGAAGACTTGCAAGTTTATACATCCCTCTGGCACCTTCTTTGGTAGGATTTTTTGCAAAAAAGATTGTTTTTATTAAAAATAAAAGTGTTGCAGGAGCTGCTATTGCCAGATAAACTATTTTCATCGGTAGAGCGAAAAATAGAAGAATTGTCAAAAGAAACATTAAAGAAGTTGCAATTGCGATTGCTTGCGAAGCTTTCTTCATTCCCGCAACAACTGGATACATTGGAATTTTCGCCTTTCTGTAATCCTCTTCATAATACATCGCGATGAACCATATATGCGATGGTATCCAGAGTAAAACGAGTCCAGAGATGAGGAAACCCGGTAAAGAAAAACCCCTTACTGCAACCCAACCTGCCAATGCCGGCATAGCTCCAGCAAATCCGCCGAGGATTATTGAGTATGGACTCCTTCTTTTGAGCATAACCGTGTAAATCAGGATATCAAAGAATAAACCCAAGAACAAAACGAAAGCAAATTCAAAACGAGTTAACAAAGCCAGAAAGAAGCCCAAGATGAAAAGGATTGTTCCGTAAAGGGCACAGGCTTTCGCGCTCAACTCTCCTGCTGGCACAGGCCTTTTGCGAGTCCTCATCATCATCGCATCTATGTCGCGATCAATCCACATGTTCAATGCAGTGGTGCCAGAAATTGTCAGAAAAGTTGCAACTGCGGGCAAAGCGCTTCTTCCACCAGCTACAATGAAACTTATCAGAAATGTTACCATCAGTAACATTGTCTGTTTCGGCTTTATTACTTCGATCAGCGCTTTTATATTCATGTGGAGAATGCTTCGCTTTGGCTATTAAAAAACTTTCCAATTTTTGCCTTTTTCTAACTGAGGAATCGTAATGCAAAAACTTTTAAATTCTGGTTAGTTTGTAACCTCAATGAGAAGAAAAGGAGTTTCAAGTGTTGTTGGCACAATATTCATCGTTTTTTTGGTTTTTTTGTTATCTTCCGCTGTGATTGTGGTTGTTTTAGATTTTGTAAGATTTCAAAAGGTTCACTTTGTATCTTTCGCTCTTTCAAAAAACAACAGTGAATACGAGCTAAGATTAATGGCTGGGGCGGAGGAGGTTGAAAATTGCACATGTTATAGGGAAGGTTTTGTAATTGGAAACTTTTGGAAAAATGATGTTGGAAAATCAATCGTATTTAATTCCCTTCCGGGAGAAAGAGTTTATGTGGTATGCAAGTTTCTTGATGGCTCGGAGCAAATAGTTTTTTCGCGCATAATTTGAGGAAATCCAGCTTTTATTTGCTTCTCACACGCTACTTAAAGCCTTCAAAAATCAGAAAAGTTAAATATATGTGGAGAAAGTTTAAAGCATGACGAAGGTAAAAGTTGGAGTTTTAAAAATGGGTGCTATAGGGACTGCAGTCATTCTCGAATACCTTTTGGATGAAAGAGCAGATAGAGAAGACATCGAGGTTCGAGTTGTAACGAGTGGTGCAAAAATGCAGCCGGAGGAGGCCGTGGTTGCTGAAAAACTCAAGGAGTTTAATCCAGACGTTATAATAGTTGCCTCCCCCAATGCTGCTCTCCCCGGACCAAAGGCGGCAAGAGAAGCTTTTGCAGGAAAACCAGTTATTGTAATCAGCGACGCGCCCGCAAAGAAGGCGAAGGATGAACTGAAAGAGAAAGGATTTGGTTACATTTTCATCAATGCCGACTCGATGATTGGTGCAAGAAGAGAGTTTCTCGACCCCACGGAAATGACGCTTTTCAATGCTGATGTGCTCAAAGTTCTCGCCGCTACTGGTGCTTTGAGAGTTGTTCAAGAGGCGATTGACAAAGTCATCGATAGTATAAAGGCTGGAAAACAACCTGAATTGCCACAAATAGTTGTAACGGCAGAAAAAGCAGTTGAAGCGGCAAAGTTTAGCAACCCATATGCAAAGGCAAAGGCGATGGCAGCTTACTTTATTGCAGAGAAGGTTGCAGATATAAATGTTCGTGGTTGCTTTGTTGAAAAAGATTACAACATCTACGTTCCCCTCGTCGCCTCTGCACATGAAATGATGCGTATAGCTGCCATTCTTGCAGACGAGGCAAGGGAAATTGAGAAATATGGAGATAAACTATTCAGAAACCCACACGCGAGAGACGGAAAAATACTCTCAAAAACTGAACTTATCAGTAAGCCACAGTAACTTTTTTATTTTCAAATTTATTGCATTTGGTTCAAAAAATTATAGAAGGGCTGAAAAATCCTTTCCCCTGTCTTGCAATAGCTGGGCTATATATACTTTATGATCTGGAATCTCAGGCAGCTCTTCTCTCAAAACGAGCTCTATCGCTTCAACTGGACAACTTGGAACGCAAACTCCGCAACCAAGGCATTTCTCAGCATCAATGCTCGCAGGCTCCCGATTTATTTTAACCCTCACAGCCTTCATTGGACAGCGGAGCATGCAAATTCCACAGGCAAGACATTTGCCAAAATCGACGCTTGCAACATAGCTTGAATGCGCTATTGTCTTTGGATGCTTCGCTTCATGCACTGCTTTAAAGAAGGCACAGCAATCACTGCAACAATTGCAGATCGTGCTTATTGGTCCTTGGCTCCTTTCAGTTGTGTGCACAAGTCCTTCGCGGTTTGCATGCTTTAAAATCGCAATCGCCTCATCTGCGCTGATCTTTTTCGCATAGCCGTGCTCGACCATGTATTTTGCGAGAGAGCCAAAATGAAGACAGTTCTCCAACGAATGCCTACATCCCTCTCCGTTTAGCTTTGCAATTGTCCTGCATGGGCAGTAGCCAACCGCATGATAATCGCGATCTTTGACGAGTTTTACCGCATTTTCATAGGGCAAAATCTCTGTTTTCTCTGAAATCGTGTCTCTTTCTGGCAAAGCCCTCATGATGGCGTAATTTCTATCCCCAATCTCATGCAAAAAACCCTCCTTATGGTATTTCCAGAAAAGTGGTGCGAGTTTTTTCTGCATTGCCTCATTCTTTGGCCCTGGCAAAAATTGCATCTCAGAAAGTCCTACGACAGTCGGGAATAGTCTGTACTCTACTCTGCCTTTCCTTTCGCCCTTCCAAACTGTGCCTTTTTTTGCCATCTCGTTCAAAATTTTTTCAATGTAATCCAAACTCTTCCCAGTTTTTTCTGCAAGCTGTTCTGGTGTGATGGTTATGAATGGGATGTGCAAAGCGATCTTTGCCTCTTCTTCACTGAAAAGAACGCTTAGAATTTCTTTTTCAACTCCGCTTACAGTTTTCGGCATTCCAACTGGTGCTTTGTCAAGTTTCTCCCTCAGTTTTTCGTAAATCTCCAAGTGATTCGAGTTGTGCATGTTTTTCACCGAGAAACAATTTGATTTAGTGGTATATAGATTTGTCGCATTTACTATAGTTTTATATAGTGGATTCGTAGTTTACTTATGAAGAGTTTTCTGGAATACAAGCTGGAGGAGATAGCGAATAAATTAGATGAGATCCTTAGAGCTGTAAAAATTCTTCATGATTCTGTTCTGCAACTTAACACAGTTTTTGAGGTGACGAACACGAGGATGAATGAGAGAGAGCTTTTATCAGTAATTACAAGCGAAATAGGTGAAAAACTGGACAAATTCAAGGCAAAAAGTTCTGAAACATGCAGTTTGAAAGATGCTTGCGCGAGAAGAATGGAAAAAATTTCTTTTAGAATTCTGCAAGTAATAGCGAAAAGCGGAGTTGAGGAAGGTCTAAAGGAAATTAGAAAACAATTTGAAACTGCTGAAAAATACAGGGAGATTTGTAAAGATTATGCCTGCATGAAAAATGCTGTAGAGATGTTTAAAAGTCTTGAAAAAATTATTGAGGGTTCCTTAGAGAAACAAACAAAAAATTTGAGAAAGGAGTTAACTCAAAATTTTAATGTTTTTGAGGTTCGCGAGGAAATTGCAGAAAAACTTTCTTCGATTTCAAATCCAATAAGAATTCGCATTCTCAAAGTTCTGGCGATGGGGAAGAAGAGTTATGCTGAATTAGAACGCATAACCTCTATTAGGGGAGGACATCTTCACTTCCATCTCAAGATTCTCATCAAATCCGGCTACGTTACACAGGAAACACCTCAAGGAAAATACATGCTTACTAACGAGGGGCTAAAAATCTTTAAACTACTTTACCAGCTGGGGAAATTATAGTATGCTGAATCCTTTCCAATAGATCTCTGAAGAGTCTTCTTGCCAAAACACTCTGCTCTACGCTCCCTAAAAGCAATTTTACAAAAACCTCTTTGTCTCTTCGAGATAACTGATTATACCCTCTATCGCCTCTTTAAGGATTGCTTTGTTGTCGTAGCTTTCAACGATTTTCTTAAGCTCCTTTTCACTCATTTCCCTCATCTCTTTCGCGAATTCTATCATCTTAGGAACTGCCCTTGTTATGTTGTCCACGATTGTTACATCAGCCATTCTTGCCGTTCTTGAAAGCGGGTTCAAATCGATTGCAATAACTTTCTTTCCGTGCCTTTTCAGAATTTCACATCTATCTCCATCTTCAAGAGGGACAAGAACAACGTCTGCGATTAAAATTCCCCTGCTATCCACAATTCTCCTTGCAGAACTCAATCCTTGGAGTTCCGCGTCACATGAGCATAGAGCATTGATTCCAAATTGTGAAAGATAGCGAGAAATTTTTTCAATTCTCTCTTTGCTGAAGTGGAAGACATTTATCTCAATCTTCGCTTTTACGAGTTCGGAAAGCTCTTTTATCTCCCCGGGAACAAGAACTGCAGTATTTCCATTTACACTAATCACCGGGTGTTTTGCAAGCAAAAGCATCGCAACTGCAACTTTTTCTGCCTTTAAAGCAAATTCACGTGATCTTTCACCAAGGATGTAATCGAAAGCCTCCCCCCTTCCATGCGCTATGAGCCCTTGAAATGCAGTTACACCCATCTTAACACCCTCAACGATTTTTTCCCTCGTCATCAGGGACTCAAACCTCGGATGATTTTTTGGTATCATCTCTATCCCCCAAGAAGATTGCAAGTTCTTTCAGCGAATGAAAAACGTAGTCAGCATAAGGTTTAAAGCTTTCTAACATCACCTTATTTCTTTCGTGAACCATCAGTGCAGTTTTGGCTCCCGCTTTCTTTCCTGCGAGTAAATCAAACAGAAAATCTCCCACAACAAGAATTTCGTCGTTTTTAACCCCAAATTTTTCAATCAGAATCCTTATCGGCTCATCAGAAGGCTTTGGCTTCGCATCTTCTCTTGAGATTATAAAGTCGAATTTAAGAGAGAACTTTCTCGCAATTACATCGACGCTTTTTCTACTGTTTCTCGTTACAACACCGTAAATGATTCCAGACTTACAGAGAAAATTTAGAAGTTCGGCAGCGTAGAATGCAAGTTTTGCATTTTCTGCACTTCTAAGTTCAAACTCTTCAAGGATTTTCAGCATTTCAGCTCTTCTCTTTTCACTCTTTTCTTCAAGTATCGCCTCAAGTATAAACCTTTCTTTAATCCCAAGTTTTTCCCTTATTAACTCAAAGGGTATGTTAAATTCCACGAGTGTTCCGTCGAGATCAAAAGCTATAAGCTTGAACATGTCCTCTTAGCTCTTTAGCCACTTCTCTCGGATTATCTGCAAGATAAATGCTTCTGCCAACAATTATCCCATCCGCGAATTTCAAAGCCTCCACAGTTCCACCCTGAACTCCAACTCCCGGGCAGAGGATTTTAATGTCCTTCGCAACTTCTCTTATCTCCCTAAGTTTATCAATTCTCGTGGCTGGTGCAATTAACCCATCACAACCGAGTTCCTTAGCTTTCCTTGCGACTTCAAGCGAGAATTTTCCCATAAACTCCCCACCACCCTCACTGCTAAGCTCGGTTACAACGTAAACCTCTCCACCATAGCGTTTTGAAACATTCAAAACAGAACTGATTGAATCGCTACCAGCAAAGCCATGGATTATAACAGCTTTGGCTTCACTCCTAAAAGCAATTTCTGCAATTCTTGCACTTATATGCGGAACATCTGCAATCTTTAAATCTGCAATCACGGGCTTAATCTCGGCTAATTCGGAGATAATTTTGATTCCAGTGGCCAAAATAAGAGGATAATTCACCTTGAATTTGTCGATAAGGTCTGAAAGGTTTTCCGCAATCTTTAACGCAGCTTTTCTATCTTCAATGTCCAATGCAAGGATTAGCTCTTTCACATTTTTCCAAATGGGTTGGGCAAGATAAAGGTTTCCAACGCTGAGAAGTTTTGAGTAACTCTTATAAGTAGAATTAATGAGATTTTTTAGATTGCCGGGGTTGCCGAGCGGCTAAGGCGGTAGACTCGAGATCTACTGCTCTTACGAGCGCGTGGGTTCAAATCCCACCCCCGGCGTGTAAAAATGCTTTTGTTTGATGATAATAACTTTAAATTCTGAAAAGATTACTTTTAGTCGGGGAAAAACTTATAAACTGCTCCGTTATAAGCAGCAAAAATTCAAAGGAGGGTTAAAATTGGCGGAAATAACTGAGGTTAGGATATATAAAACAAAGGGGGAGGGAAGCGTAAAAGCTTACGCATCGGTAAGCTTGGACAACGAATTTGTTGTAAAAGGTCTAAAAGTAATCGAAGGTGAAAAGGGTCTTTGGGTGAGCATGCCGAGTAAAAAAGGAAAGAATGGAAGTTACCAAGATCTGTTCCATCCGGTAAGCAAAGAAGCAAGAGATAAAATTGTTGATGCAGTTCTTAAAGCATATAATGAGCAACAGTAGACAAAAATTTTAGGTTTTTATTTCTTTTAAATGGCTGAGTAAAATTAATTTATTGGGAGTGATAGTTAAATCATAAAAGCCCCGTGGGGTAGCGGTCAATCCTGCCGGCCTTTGGAGCCGGTGACGAGGGTTCGAATCCCTCCGGGGCTAATTTTTGTTCGGATCTCTAAATTTTTGATTGTGTTTAAAAATAAGAGTTATTTACCGCAAAGTCTATTAATTGCAAACAATCCTTACACTATGCGTCTCAAGGAAAATTTGCATTTGCTGCTACTGCTGATCCCAGTGCTTCTCGCGATTAAAATAAGGATTCTCAACCCCTGGGAAGGTGTTTTCACATTTACGGTTCGCCTGAGTGAGAACGATCCGTGGTATTATTACAGGTTAATTGAGAACTGTATACACAATTTTCCGTCCAGAATATGGTTTGATCCAATGACACAGTATCCTTATGGAACTTTTACACACTTTGGTCCATTCCTTGTTTATCTAAGTGCTATAATTGGAATAATTGCAAACGCAACAGGCGGGGAGGAGTTAAGGAGTATCCTTGTGTTCATACCAGCAATTGGGGGAATTTTAACAATATTCTCAATTTTCTTCCTTGTAAGAAATCTCTTCGGTGAAAAAACCGCACTGATTTCAGCTCTGCTTATCTCAATAATTCCGGGACAGTTTTTACACAGGAGCATGCTCAGCTTCAACGATCATCACGTTTGGGAAGTTTTCTGGATGACTCTTTCTTTATCCTTTTTTATCCTTCTCACAAAAGGAGAATGGAATAGGAGAGGTGTGATATGTGCAATACTTGGAGGTATAAGTTTCGGAATGTATATTCTCTCTTGGGCTGCTGGATTCACATTCGGATTGCTTTTGGTTTCAGCCCTCTTTCTCGCCCTAATTTTCGGGGTAAAGGTAGCTCAAAATACTTTTAAGCTTTCAGCAATTTACTTTTTATTTGCAATCCTAACTTATTTACCCTTTGCTTTCAACGCTCCAAACAGTCCAGTGCTTTATTCGCCAATGCAACTACTAATGCTCGTTTTTTACATTGCTGCAACCCTTTTCCTATGGCAGTTTGATGTAAACTTTGAGAGGATTGGCAAAATCATAAGAATTGGAAAAGAAACTGTACTATTTTTACTTGCAATTACCGGATTAGTTGTGATTTCAGCGATATTTCCAGAATTCTCGATTACCATAGGAACTATAACTGGTTATTTGCAACCAAGAGGAGGAATGCTGACAGTTGGAGAAGTTTTTCCGTTTTTTATTGATCATGGGGGTAATTTCACATTAGCTCCAGCTTTTTACCACTTCGGTATAACCTTTTTCTTTGCATTTCCGGCAATCCTATACTTTTTATTTAGAGTATACAAAAACAGAGATTTAAAGGATTTTACAATTCTACTATGGGCGATAGTATTGCTAATAGCCCTTGCAGGACAGAACAGATTTGCATACTACTTTTCAACCGTTTGCGCTGTTTTTGCAGGATTTACCATGGACAGAATTTTTGAAAAACTTCACTTCTACACAATATTTTTAAAGGAGAAAACCAAAAAAAGAAATTTAAGCTTGTTTAGGGTTTCAATTGCAGTTTTGTTGGCAATCCTTTTAATTTATCCGACTTATTCACTCGCTGAAGCACAGAGCCATGGGGTTGGGGCTTTGAACAAGCAGTGGTTTGATGCAATGGTGTGGCTCAGAGAGAACACTCCTGAAAATGGATACGAGGAATACTACTACAGGCTTTATGCTCCGGGCAAAGCTGGGGAGGAGTATGCGTATCCTTTCGAAACATACGGAGTAATAAGCTGGTGGGATTACGGGCACTGGATACTTGCAATTGGAAAGAGAATGGCAATTGCGAATCCCTTCCAGCAGGGAATAGGTAATTTCTACGACGATGTTCCCGGTGCTGCCCCCTTCTTTGTTGCCAGAAATGAAAGTTACGCTGAAGAAATTGCCGAAAAGCTGAGAGTGCGCTATGTTGTTAGTGATATAGAAATGGCAACCGGGAAATTCTATGCAATGGCAACCTGGGCTGAAGGCGATTTGCCATTGGTAGAGAAGTATTACGATGGTATTTTTTACATAACATCCCAAGGAAAACTGGGTATTGTAAGTTCTACTTACATGATTCCACCAAATTCTTACATACTTGCGAGAGTTTTAAGTAAGCTTTACTACGAAACAATGGAGGCAAGGCTTCACATCTTTGACGGCTCAGGGCTAAGTCATTACAGGCTTCTCTATGAAAGTGAGCCAAGTGACGAGTGGAAGTATTACCGCGATGCGCTTCAACAGGCAAGCCCAATGGAAATTGCAGTCTGGGAAACTATTCAGCGTGCGAGATATGGTGTCTCTTCAAGTTTCTCAGCCCAGGAGATATTCTCCAAATTCCTCTATCAGGAGCTTTACAAGAGTGAACTGGGAATTCCAGTTGACCTAAACGCCACAGGTTATGTGAAGATCTTTGAGAGAGTTAAGGGGATTACTGTCAAGGGTAGAGCAAATTCAGACTTCGTTGAAATTAATGCAACGATAAAAACAAATCAAGGCAGAGTTTTTGAATACTACCAAAAGGTTAGCGTTAAGGATGGTTTTTACAAAGTTACTCTTCCATATTCACAGGATTCGAGTTACGAAACAAGGCCATTAACTCCTTATTACTTTAAATCTAACGGGATTGTAAAAACTATTTATGTAAAAGAAGATCAAGTTCTGAAAGGTGATGAAGTTGAACTTGACCTAATTTGATCAGCTTCGTTTTCCACTTTCCACGATTTCCTTAAAAGCCTGGATCACTGCATCTATCTCCTCGTAACTCAGCCCATACGTGGAGAGTTTGAAGAACCTTGTTAAACCTGGCTTGATGCCATGAATTCTTCTTTTCTTTAGCTCTCTGTATAGGAAAAATCTGCCATCTTTCATCTTTTTTGACATCTCATACAGATTCTCAGCTTTGAAGAACATTAAATCATGATTGTGCGGTTTCTCGCCAAGTTGAATTATCCCAATTTCCTCCATTTTTGAGGCAAAATCTCTTGCTTTCTTAACTTCCTCCCCCCATCTCCTAACTCTTTCTTTTACCTTCGGGAAAGAAGCGATCATTGTTACTATGCCCGCACCTCTTGCAGTGCATCCGAGTAGTTCAATTTCCTTATTTTTATATTTTGATGATTTTTTAAGCACAACGCTCTCCCACTCCCCCCTCATCCCGAGCACACCAATTGGACCAGATGAAGCCATCGACTTATGTCCGCTGCCAACAATGAAGTCACCACCAATTTCATTCAGCTTTACTGGCATCCTTCCTATTGCATATGCAGCGTTTATTAGTATTGGAATATCGTTTGAGTGACTTATCTCAGTTATTTTCTTCACATCCGGCAAATTTCCGTAATTTCCATCGGGGAAAGTTATGAGGGTTAGCACTATTTCACCCTTTCTCTTTGTATCTTCGATCGTTTCCTCAAACTTCTCTGCCTGTATCTTATATTCCGGATAACCCGTGTTGGGAACTTCAGCTACGCTTAATCCAGCTCTTTCTGCAGAAACGTAGCTTGAATAGTGTGCATTGGAATCCATTACAATCCAAGCATCCTTTTTTGCGAGCGCATGCATAACTGCGAATTTTGCCTCTCTTGCTCCAGTCGTTACTCTTGCTACATCACAACCGAGAAATTCTGGTAATTCTGTGTGAACAAAATCATATATCGGTGGACTTTTTATCTCATCCAGCCTCCCCATGCAGAAATCGCACACACTGTAACCGTCTCCCCATTCTAAAAGCGCTTTTCTTGCTTCTTCCGTTAACTTTCCTCCCGTCTGGAGGGGATCGATATTTATGAAATCCTTTACTTGTCTTTCGAGCATGATAAAACTTGCTATGAGATAAAAACTTAATTGTTCTCTCACACCAGAGTTTCATGAGCAATAAAGCGGAAAAGCAAAAAAATTGTCCTGTGAATAGCTGAGAAAAAGCTTTAAGCTTCTGAGAGAATTTTGGCTATGAAGTCATCATTTCACATCGGTAAAGTGGCAGGGATAAGTGTGAACATTCACTGGAGCTTATTTGTAATAATTTTCTTTCTGGCGAGTTACTTTTACACATCAATGGCCCCTTTTGGATTTGCAGAAATTCGAGGGCTTGAAAGAGTTTTTTATTCGATTCTTGCCGCTGTTTCTGTTTTCATAGCCATTCTACTTCATGAACTTGCACACTCACTGGTTGCGATGAAATACGGTGTAAAAGTAAGGGGTATAATGCTCTTCATTTTTGGCGGGGTTGCAATGATGGAGAAAATACCACAAAATCCAAGGCAAGAGCTGATGATATCTTTAGCAGGACCCTCTGCAAGTTTTTTAATTGCCTTGTTTGGCTTTTTATTTTCTCAGATAACTTCTGGAGCTTTATCAATGTTTTTCCTGATTATTGCATATTTTAATGCAATTCTGACAATTTTCAACCTAATTCCAGCTTTTCCAATGGATGGTGGAAGAGTTTTAAGGAGCGTTTTGGCAAGAAAAACGAGTTACAGCAAAGCTACCCGGGCTGCTGCAAGTGTTGGTAAAGCTATTGCGATTGCAATGGGGATTATTGGCTTCTTCGTTAATATATGGCTTCTTTTAATCGCTCTCTTCATTTATCTCGGTGCAAGCGAAGAAGAGAAGCTCGTTACAGCTGAAACTCTGCTCTCAAGATTTTCTCTTAAGGACATAATGACGTCTGAAGTTCTCTCCGTGTCCCCGGATATGAAGGTTGGAGATGTTATTGGGTTGATGTTCAAGCACAAGCATCTTGGCTATCCTGTTGTCAGAGATAATACACTTGTGGGCATAGTAACTTTAAAGGATGTTATGAGCGCTGATGAAAATGCAAAGGTTGAAGAGGTCATGAGCAAAAACGTTTTAACTCTTTCTCCACAATCAAGCGCATTTGAGGCGTTTAAGATTATGGGCGAGAAGGGTATAGGGAGGGTTCCCGTAGTGGAGGAAGGTAGGCTCGTTGGTATCGTTACAAGAAGCGATTTGATGAAGATTAAGGAAATTCTTGAAATTCTGGAGGTGCCGGAGTGGAAAAGAAGCTAATAATACTCGGAACTGCCCACGTTTCGCAGAAAAGTGTTGAAGAAGTAAGGGAAGTAATAGAGAAAGAGAGACCAGACGCGGTTGCTGTCGAGCTTTGCATAGGAAGGTATAAAGCGCTGATGGGAGAAAGAGGGGAAATTGATATTCGAAAAGTGCTAAAAAAAGGAGATTTCTTCCTCATTGTTTTCCAGTTACTTTTGAGCTATTTTCAGAGAAAAATTGGAAAAGAAATGAACATAAAACCAGGAGAGGAAATGATAGCAGCAATACAAAAAGCAAGAGAGATAAATGCAGATGTTTTACTCATCGACAGAGACATAGCAATTACATTCAAACGTCTATGGAATCAAATGAGTTTTTTTGAAAAGCTGAAGTTTTTCTACCACATGTTTCGTGGTTTTTTTGCAAAGGATGTGGAAGTTGAGGAAATTTTGAAGGAGGACGTAATCGATTTGCTCGTAAAAGAATTTCGAAAAATCTCCCCAAAAGCTGCAAGAATTTTAATCGATGAAAGAGACGAATACATGGCCTACAACCTTCGAAAAGCAATGGAGAGATACAACAAAATTGTTGCCGTGGTTGGAGCGGGGCATAAAAAGGGTATAGCTGATGCAATTTGGAGAGATGTAAAAATCGATGAACTCCTCAAAATCCCGGAAAACAAAACGGTTAAAATACTTTTTTTAGGGTTTTTAGCACTTATAATTCTTTTTTTTGCTATAACAGCATTTTTAGCGATTGAGATTCTTTACAAAGTATTCATATACTGGTTTTTGATAAATGGAATTCTTGCAGCGATTGGAGCAATAATAGCGAGGGCTCACCCATTTGCTGTGCTTTCTGCATTTTTCTGTGCTTGGTTAACTTCTTTAAATCCCTTTATCGCAGCAGGCTGGGTTTCTGGAGCTGTAGAGGCGTGGATCAGGAAACCAACTTTGGGGGATATTGAAAACGTCTTTAAGGCTGAAACCCTGAAAGAGATGATTAACAACAAATTCTTCCGTGTGATTCTTGTCGCTGCGCTAACTAATCTGGGAAGCATGATAGGCACAATTTATGCTGGGTACTACATATTCACGAACTTTGGAGTCGATCTGATGAAGATAATCTCCGAAAGGCTCAGATTTTTATGATCCAGATTCAACCTCTTGGAAAAGTCGATCCTGGAATAATTGAATGGCTCGCAGCAGAGCTAAGAAAAATTTTTGGAGAAGTGATCATTTTACCAGAAGCTGAAATTCCGGAAAAATGCTACAACACCTACAGAAAGCAATACAACTCCACTTGCATTCTCACTTCAATTGAAACATCTTTTGTAACACTTGCCATAACTGCAGAAGACATATATGCAAATGGGATGAACTTCGTTTTTGGTGAGGCAGAAATAGGTGGTTTGAGGGCAGTGGTTTCATATCACCGACTCAGATTTTTTGCAAATGAAGATTTGCTGAAGAAAAGACTTTTAAAAGAGGCAATACATGAACTTGGCCATGTTTTTGGTCTTTTGCATTGCAAAACAAGGGGCTGCGTGATGAATTTTTCAAATGATGTCTTTGAAGTTGACAAAAAAGGGTCTGAATTCTGCCAAAAATGCGCCTCAAGGTTAAGGACTTCTTAAAAATTTAATCAAATTCAGTTTTTGCGAAACAAGCCCGATTAAGATTAGGATTGAGCCCAACCAGACAAAAGAGATCAGCGGCACTTTGTAAAACTCGAGTTTTACATAGTTCTCTCCAACATCCCTGATGGCAAAATAGTAATCCATCAACGGTGTGTTAATCACATAAACTCTTGGAATTGAAGTTCTTGGGTAAATCAAAAGCTCGGGCTCAATTATTCCAATATCGCTCGTAATTTTCGCTTTGAGAATTGTCTTTTCCTCATCCTGGTGAACAATAAAATCCTTTAAATGGAATTTAATTCCATCAGCTTCCCCAAAAGGGTTTAGCTCTAAGACTTCTTTCTGTTCAAAAAACCATACGCTATTTGCACCTATGAAAAGTAAAATAACGCCGAGGTGAAGAATTTTCTTCCTCGATTTTCGTAGCCTGTAAAGAATTGCGAATACAGTAATGAGGAAAAGTGGTGAAAAAGTCAGAAGGTAGTAGGTTCTATCAATGTTTTTGAAGAGGTTTGCAACCGTGCCAAGTGAAACGAGGAGTATCATTGCTGCAAACAGCAATGAAGTGTAACACCTATCCTCAATCCTCCATTTTCTAATCAATGGAAAAGCGCTGGTTAGAGCAAAAAGCAGATAGGCAAATCCTGCTGGATCCTCGCCAAAAGAGTGAACAGAGCTTAGAATACCACTTCTCGTTATAAAAGCTGTAAAGAAAACAAAGATCATTGCAAGGTATATAAAGAGATCTCTTCCTTTTTTTAAATGGAAGTAGGCAGTCAGAGATAGCCAAAGGAGCAATGAGGAATTCTCAACTGGATCCCATCCCCAAAATCCTCCCCAACCAAGAGTTCTGTAGGCCCATAATCCCCCTAAAACAATTCCAGCAGTTGAGAAAAACCATGCAATCTTTACGATATTTCTCTCCTCAACTCCAGCCAGACGGCAAGCATAGGCACAAATAACAAGAGAGTAGCTAAGAAAAACCAGTGGGGGATGAAAAATCATTTCTGGAGTTCGGAGAAGTGGGTTCATACCCAGTCCATTTAAATGTTTGAAAGGCAAAGAATTGAATGGGTTATAAAGAAGGTTGAGTAAAAGCAAAGCTGAAGAACACACCATCATTATTCCAAGAGCCTTTGCTTTTTTTGCATCTTTTTTACCAGTATTCGTGAAAAAAGAGACAATGAATAAATTGAAGAAATTCCAAAGGAGAAGTGTCCCCTCTTTTCCCGCCCACAGGGCGCTGATTTTATATTCAAAACCCATTTCCCTCTCGGAATTGAAGTAAACGTATGCGATGGAGAAGTCATCGGTAATAAGATAATGAAGGAGAAGCAGAATCGAAGCTGTGGTGAAGGAGAGGGACAAATATAGCAGGGTTTCTGCGACTTCAGCAAATCTTAGTTTTACCTTAATCGAGACCATGAAAAAGATTGCTGAAGAAATTGCTGAGATTAGTGAGAAAAGCAAAAGAAGAAATCTCAGCAACTATCCACCCCCATATTCGGTATGGCATTTACCAAGAAGTTCTTTAACGTACAGAATCCCTTCTATCCAGTCCCCAGTTGCAACGACTTCGCTTGCAGAAATTTCTCCTTTGTATATGGCTTTTATCCTGGTTTTTCCGTCGGAAATGTAAAAATGTGTGTATCCATTGCTATAGCTCTTTTCCTCAACTTTTCCTGTTACAACGACTCCTTTAGCGTTTTGCATAACAATTAGCTCGGAGGGCGTTATTGAGGAGGATGCGCTGTGATAGAGAGCATAGATTGCCAGTACAGCGAAAACGAGTAGTAAGATTAGCTTTTTTGCCATGTTATAATTGTTTCCTAATGGCTTAAAGGTTTTTTGATCTGAAAGCACTTATTAGTTCGTGAAGAAAAATTCTTTAGCGATAAACTGATAAACGGAGAGAGTTACAAAAAATAGCGGGGGTTGCCGAGTGGAAAAGGCGCAGGGCTTAAGACCCTGTCCCGTAGGGGTCCGCGGGTTCGAATCCCGCCCCCCGCATAGCTAATTAAGACTAAAACAGGCAATATTTGGTTCTTGAAGCTTTTTAAAGATATCTCCATGTTTCCTTCAGGTATTGTCTCCTAAACATTTCTAGCTCGATATTTGTTGCAAATAATTAAAAAAATTTAAAGCTACTCAAAGATGCCCCTATAGACATCTCTTACAACCTTTTTGTCATATTTTCCTACGCCCGTCTTCGGAATCTCAGAAACGAAGATGATCTTATCAGGGAGCCACCACTTTGGTATTTTATTTGGCACGAAATTTTCCGCCAGATATTTTTTAATGTCCTCTTCATTGATCTTCCCTCTATATTCTGGGCGAAGCACAACCAATGCGACTGGTCTTTCTTGCCACTTTGCGTGATGGATGCCTACAACACAAACTTCCGCCACTCCGGGATGTGTGCTTATAAGTTCTTCCAGTCTTAGCGAGGAGATCCACTCTC
>JAWBZL010000018.1:0-22920 GCA_038866255.1 Archaeoglobaceae archaeon | reverse complement strand
TAATCAGAGCTTGGGGTCAAATCCAGAAAGTCGATGCCCTCGATCTCGAGGAACAAATTTTTTGAGTTCTCCTTTATATATTCTGCACTCTCCGTAAGGGTTATGAAAAGGACTCTTTCACCTTTTTTGGCCCCCTCAATAAGGAATTGAAGCCCCAGAGTTGTTCTGCCAGTTCCACTTTCCCCTTTGATATAGTAAGCTCTTCCCTTGAGGAAACCACCCATCATTAGTTTGTCGAGTTCTTTTATTCCTGAGGAGATCTTCACATACTATGTTATGATTAAAGCTTTAAAAAATTTATTATCAAATAAAAGGCTTACATTCGAAGCCTTTTTATGTTAAAGATTTCCATAGGCAGATTCATAAATTAGCTCAATCAGATCTTTCACAGTAATTTTCTCCTCCAGCTTCTCTGTTTTTATACCGTCTTCGAGCATTATCATGCAAAATGGACACGCTACCGCAAGTATTTCCGCTCCAGTTTCTGCAGCCTCCTTTGCACGCAGATTGTTGGGTCTGAATTCTCCGGGATATTCCCGAACCAGATTTCCTCCGCCTGCACCACAGCAGAAGCTTTTATTTCTATTTCTTGGCATTTCTAAGAGTTCAATTCCTGGAATTGCCTTAAGAATTTCTCTTGGTAGCTCATAAAGGCCATTGTATCTGCCAAGGTAGCAAGGATCGTGAAATGTTACTTTTTTCTTTATTTCCTTCTTAAGCTTGAGTTTTCCAGTTTTTATAGCCTCATATATAACTTCGAGAATGAATTTGACCTCGTATCCCTCATACTCGTTCTTGAAGGTGTTGTAGCAGTGCGGAGATGTGGCAATTATTCTTTTTACACCATATTTCTCGAATTGAGCAACATTCTCCTCCTTTAAGAGCTGGAAAAGTCCCTCTTCACCAACTCTGCGCACATCATTGCCGCAGCAACCCTCATCCCTACCGAGAACTGCATAATTGATGCCGATATCTGAAAGAATTCTTGCTATCTTAGCCGTAATGGGTATGTTTCTGTTATCAAAACTGTGAGCGCAGCCAACAAACCATAACCACTCGAAATCACCATCTTTTGCACTCTTGATTGCAACCTCTGCTTTCTTAACCCACTGATCCCTCTTGAACTTCGCCTCCCCCCATGGATTCTTCTGCTTCTGAATGTTTGTGAGAAGATCTCTTATGTCTGGCGGTGCTTCACCACTTTCAATAATCCCCCTTCGCAATTCAAGAATTATGTCCATTTGCTCAATGTAAACTGGACAGATTTCCATGCAAGCCCTGCAGCTCGTGCATGCCCAGATTGCATGCATATCGAGCAATGTGTCGAGAAGTAAAACTTCCCCATTTTCTGACTTCTCCTCCTTTTCTCCTCCATCTGTTTCAAGTTTCACCTCGTAAGGTTTCGCCATTGCCATCTTACCGCTGGCAATTGCATCAATATTTCTCAAATTCTGGATCAAGAACATTGGAGAAAGCGAAGTTCTCGAATTGAAAGCCGGACACAGATCCTGGCACCTTCCACAACGCATACATGCGAGACTTGAAAGAAGATCTCTCTTTGTTAAATCTTTCTTCGTAACAAGTCCCACATAATCCTCTCTATCCTGCGGCGGTCTGACAACGCCAGGATTTCTGTTACTCTTTGTAAGTATGCTCAGCGGAGCGAAAAATATGTGCAAAAGCTTTGAATATGGTATTAGGGCAATAAAAGCCAATATGAGTGCTGCATGTGTAAACCAGAGCAAATGAACAATGTAGCTATTTGAAAAATCTGGAGAGAATCGGAAAAACTCCTTAAGAACAAAACCAAAGATTGCTGCGAAAAGCAAAATTAGAAGTGCTATATTGTCGTCTTTTGCATCATATTTCTTTGCAAACCTCGATGGTTTGATGATGTATCTGTTCACAGCCATCGCTAACAGGCCGAGTGTAGAAAGAGTTCCGCCCAACGTCATTGAATACTTGAAAGGCAAGTAAATAGATCTGAAAAACTCTGGAAAAGCGTAAAGAATTGTGATTATCAAAATGTCAATTCCTAAAATTATAAAACCCCAAAGAACAAAAAGATGTGCAACTCCGATCTTTTTTTCTCTGCGATAAAGCCTTATCAGTGCGATTGAGTCTTTAATCATAACTTTAAATCTTTCCCTAAGTTTTTCAAGTCTCGGTTCAGAACTTTTCTGCCCATTGCGAATGAAGTCGATTTTATCTTTCAATCCCTTGGCGAAAATAAGCAACGCAACTATGAGCATCGCATAGTAAACAAGATCAAGCATTTTTTCACCTCCAATTAGCTTTCAGGTGTATTTCATTTATGTTCTCAATATGACAACTCTGACAATCGCTGCCATGTATTTCTACAAGGTTCATATGACAGTTTTCACAAACTGCGTTCTTTTCAGGTGGTGGAGTTAAGATTTGTGCATCACTTGGGGCTGAATGGCAAAGAATTACCATTGGCTTCTTTACATGGCAAGTTTCGCAAGCGAAGCTATGTATTTCATGAATTTCTCCATGACACTGGGAGCAATACTTCCCTCCCTCGAGATGACTTGTGTATAAATTCGCATGTTCATGACAAGTATCGCAGGTGTAATTTTCCTTTGCCTTTATGGGTGCAAAAAACAAAGCAAAACCAACAATGCTTAGAAAAATCAAGGGTGCAATTTTCACGATTTCACCTCGTGCTGGATGTATTTATTTAGATACTTCCCATGCGTTTCGGAAATAGTTTTGTGGCACAACTCGCATTTTCCGCCATGATTCGCAAGCAAAGATGGATCATGGCAAAGGGTGCATGAAACTTCAGTTACCTCTTTCCATTTCCAGTCGCTAAGGTTTTCATGGATTACAATTATTTCATTACCATGACAACTTTTGCAGCTTGTAACATTTGCGAAGTGCTTCTTGTATTTCCAAGGCTCTTCGTGGCACTGACAGTCCAGAACTACGTTTTTCTCAACGCCCAATTTCTCGACACTGGCTTCTTTTTCCGCAACACACCCAAGGAGAGAAATTGCGATCAGGATAAACATCACTCTCTTCATTTCTTCACCTTTTCAAGATCCTTTTCTGCGTTGAGTCTTCACCGTATAAATTTTTCCAAATTTAAGCAACCTTCACCTGAATCATGAGATCCTCTATTTTTCTCCGTATCTCCTCGCTTATCGATGGCATTAACCACATCTTTTTCTGAATCTCTTCTGGCGGATAAACAATTGGATCTTCAAGTAATTCCTCAAGAAAGCTCCAAGATATCTTTACGGGGTTCGCATATCTTATGAACTGTGAATTAACAGCTGCAACGGCTGGATCAAGGAGGAAGTTTATGAACTCATGGGCTGCGTTTACATTTTTTGCATCTTTTGGAATGCAGAGGTTATCAGTCCACATCGTTCCCCCCTCTTCTGGGACACCAAAATAAACTTCACTAAATTCCTCCCTAAGCCTTGCAATGTCACCATTGTATGCCTGAGCAACATAAATTGTTCCAGCTTTTAAGCCAGCATAGTATTTCTCAGTTCCAGCATACGCTGCAAGATAAGGTCTCTGAGTTACAAGAACTTCCTTCACTTCAGCAAGCGTTTCATCACTCCAGTCATCTATATCTTTTCCAAGATACGCCTTTGCGGAACAAATTACCTCAGCAGCTTCTTCGAGCATTGTTATCTTCTTCGCATACTTTGGCAGAAAGCCAAAATCTGGATTGAAGATTTGCTCAAGTGTCGTTACACCTTCTTCGACTTCTTTTCTCCAAGCAAAACCCGTTGAGCCCCACATGTAAACAAGACTAAACTTGCCTTCCGGATCATAAGGGGGGTTCAGAAATTTCTTATCAATGAACTTCGCATTCGGAATCAATTTTTTATTTAGCACTCTCAGCAAACCCTTTCTCCTTGCTATTTCGACGCAGTAATCTGGGAGGACAACGACGTCATAACCACTCTCTCCAGCTTCAAGTTTTGTTACAACATAGTTTGGATCTTCGAATTCTTCATACACAATTTTCTCTCTCGGAATTCCTGTTTGCTCGGCAAAAACGTCTATAAGGGTGTCGTTTATGTAGTATGACCAGTTATAAACCTTGAGTTCACTCTCGAGTGGTTGTTGGACTTGAGACCTTAGCTTCTCTATTTCGCCTTCAAGCTCCATAACTCTTCGCTGGGAAGCGGAAGATCCAAAGAAGAACCCAAGAATGCCCCCAATTGCAATTCCAACAACACTTGCTACGGAAATCTTTAGAAAATCTCTTCTTTTGTTATCAACCATGCTCTACTTTGAAAATCGTGGAATAAAAGCTTTACTCTCTTCGAATTGAAATCCTGACATAAAGATAAGCTAAAATAAACGAAACAAGTAGCATTAGAGTTGTTAAAGCATTCAAAGTTGGACTAATAACGCCACGAGCGGCTTGAGACCAGATTAGAAGCGGTAAAGTCTGAAATCCCGGACCAGTAGTGAAAACAGTTTTTATAAAATTATCCCAGGAAAGTGTAAAAGCTATTAAAGCCGCTGCAACTATTCCAGGCATCGCCATTGGAATTGTAACTCTGAGAAATGTCTGAATTTCGTTTGCTCCAAGTGTAAGCGAAGCTTCTTCAATCGATTTTTCAAAGCTCGAAAGTCGGGCTTTTACGATGACAAAGACAAAGGCTATATTGAACGCAATATGACCTAAAAGCACAGAGAAGAATCCAAGGGGGACGGATAGGATTCTGTAGAACATCAAAAGAGATAAAGCCTCTGTTATTTCAGGAATCGCTATGGGGGTGTAAAAAAGCGACTCGAATTTCATCTTGTTCCGCAGAAAAGCATAAGCGGAAATAGATCCCAGAATCACAGAGAAAAATGTTGAGAGAAAAGCGAGGCTCAGGCTGTTATAGAAGGCGTTAATTACTTTTGGACTCTCAAAAAGCTGTTTAAACCATTTTGTTGTTAAAGAACCATCTTCGATGAAAGAAGTAGAAACAACAAAAATTATGGGTGCGTAGAGGAGAATAAAAACAAAGGCAACGATAACTCGAATCATAGCTCAATCCTCCCAGCTTTTCTTATGTAGAGAATAACTGCAAACAAGACAATTGCAAGGTAAAGCATTGAGAGCGCTGATCCTTTCCACCAATTGTGATATCTGAGAAAGAGATCCCAAGTAATTGTTCCTATGGTAACGTAAGTCCCTCCAAGCATCGCTGGGACGACGAACTCACCGAGTGAGGGTATAAAAACAAGTATTATCCCCGCAATCATTCCTGGTTTTGAAAGGGGCAGAGTGATTTTCCAGAAAGTCCTTGCTGGTGTTGCACCAAGAACGTAAGAGGCTTCAAGCTGAGATCTTCCAAGCTTTTCAAGCGAAGCATAGAGCGGAAGAACCATGAATGGCAGATAATCGTAAACCATACCTATTACCATGGCTGTAAAGCTAAACATCAGTCCCAGTGGGGTAAGAATTGTCATTATCGCATAAGTTCTTAACAAAAAGCTTATCCAGAAGGGAAGGATTATCAGAACTAATAGCAGATTCTTCCATTTTCCCGCCTTTAAGGCAATGTAGTAAGCCACAGGATAAGCGAGTAGAAGGCAAAGAAGTGTTGTCACAGAAGCGAGAATAAATGAATTCAAAAATACCTGTAAATAGAGCCTATCCATTACTTCAAAATAAAAAGAGAGCGTGAAATTCGGGAATCCAAAGCTGTAGAGTAAAACTATTATAAATGGAAGGTAAAAAAAGACTATGAGATATAAAAGCGATGGAAGGGCAAAAATCTTTTTCATGCCTCAAAAACTATCGCATCTTCTGCCTTCCAGCCGATTTCAACAACCTTTCCTTCTTCAAAACCATTCGTTTGTGTAAAACATTTGATGTTCACACCATTTACATCGAGTCTAAGTGTGAAAAAGCTGCCAAGATAAGATATCTCCTCTATTTTCGCTTTGTAGATGTTTTCAAGTCCCTCAACTCTGCCAATCTTGATTTTTTCAGGTCTTATTGCAATCAAAACTTTCTTCGCTCCGTTGAGCCTGGAAACCTTTACTTCACCAATTTCGCTGATAACACAATTCTCAGAGACCTCTGCTTCAAGAAAGTTCATCTCCCCGATAAATTCTGCAACAAATTTTGTGCTTGGCTTTTCATATATCTCTACAGGAGTGCCAATTTGCTCTATTTTTCCAGAATTCATAACTGCCAACCTGTCAGACATCACAAGTGCCTCTGACTGGTCGTGAGTTACATAGATAAAAGTGGTTTTAATCGTTCTCTGAATTCTCTTCAATTCGCTCATCATATGTTGCCTGAGCTTTAAATCAAGTGAACCCAAGGGTTCATCAAGTAAAAGAACTGATGGTTTGATTGCAAGAGCTCTCGCAATTGCAACTCTTTGCTGCTGCCCACCGGAAAGTTGATTTATTTTTCTTTTTGCAAACGTTGATGGATCAAGATTTACAATCTCGAGGCACTCTTTCACCCTTGCCTTAATCTCCTGCTCTGGAAGTTTTCTAATCCTTAACCCGTATGCAACGTTCTCAAAAACATTTAAATGTGGAAAGAGGGCGAGATCTTGAAATACCATTCCCACATTCCTTTTGTAAGGTGGAACAAAGGTGCAATCATTCCCCATAAGCATAATAGAGCCCTTGTCTGGATATATCAGCCCAGCTATTAGTCTCAGCACAGTCGTTTTTCCCGAACCGCTTGGACCAAGGATTGAGAAGAATTCTCCTTTGCGTATTGCGATGCTAACATTACTAACTGCTTCAAAATCGCCATACCTTTTGAAAACTCCACGAAGCTCGGCTGCGAACTCAACCATTGTTCTTTTCTTAACCCATTTAGTTTAAAAAATTTACGTTTTTGTGTTTTTTCCGCTTATATCTAATTCTCTTGATTCATACTATTTAAAAACTTTTTTTCAAGCTTTAAGCTAAATAGAAACTGTTTTTTGGCAACAGAAATTGATAAAACTTTGTAATTCCAAATATTCTGATAAAATATAATAAATTTACACAAATCAATTCTTCAAAGCTTTGTGTCTCTTTTAAAGCTTTTATCACCTCCTTTATCAAAAAGGGCGATTTTTTTAAAGTTAAATTTTTAATAGCACCAAAATTCTGGGTTTTTGAGCTCTCTTTCTTTAAAAATCCTTCTCTTTTACAATCTACGAGCTTCGAGAAATTTAAATATTTGCAAATCTTCTCCTTTTTCATGGAAAAGATAACAATGTTTGGTTTAACAACCTGTCCGCACTGCAAGAGAACGCTCGAATACCTTAAAATGTCAAAAGCTGACTTTGAAGTTGTTTGGGTTGACAAGCTTGAGGGAGAAGAGAGAAAGAAAACAATCGAGAAAATTTACAGCATCTCAAAAAGCTACTCAGTGCCTCTTGTTGTGAAGGGCGATAAATGGGTTCTTGGATTTAACAGGGAAAAACTCGATGAGCTTCTGAAGAGTTGAAATCTTATTTTAGTTTTTTATCTGATTTGAAAATTTGGAATAAAAAGTTCTGGAGTTATTGAAACGCTTTCTGCAGGTTTTTGTGGGATTCTTTGAATTTTCACTTTGCCATAATCTTCCCACATGGCTTTCGCAGTTGCTGCATCGCTTTTACTACCAAGTGCAACAAAAGCTGGTCCATTTCCAGATAATCCGCAACAGATTTCTTCCTTCCAAACTCTTTCCGCGATTTCAAGCGGGTAACCAATCATTTCACAGTAAAACTTGGTGTTTTCTTTCATAACTTCGCAAAACTTGTGCTCCTTCAGCTTTGCCAAAATTTTTTCAAGTTTTTTACCCTCTTTCTTTATTCTCTCCCAGTCAACCAATCCACGTTTAAATTCGGGGATTAATATTGCCGCATACATTCGTTCTATAAACCAGTCATAGAGAGCCATTCTGTAGTTATCTGAAACAACAAAACCGCCGAGAAGTGATGCTGAAGCATCGTCAAACGCGCCAGTGTAGCTTATCCCTGCTTTTAGAGATAGCTCAGCATTAAGTCTCAATCTTTTATGCGCCCATCTCCTCTCTTCTTCCTCCAAAATCTCGGAAAGTAGAGCATTTATAAAAGCACTGCTACTACCAAGACCGCTTCTTTCTGGAATCTCTGATTTTATTATCACGCAACCTTTTTTTTCGAAGTTTGAAAGAATTTTTTCAACTATGTTAGCGTCTCTTTCTTCACCATTCACAATCAGAATATTTTCTGAGTCTGGTTTAAATTTAACCTTTATCATTAAATCAATACCAAAGGCACATCCAATACCTGTTGCAAGTGCATTTAACACAGTTCCAGCAGCATAAGCTTTCCCTGTCATTTACTCACCGAGAAGTGAAAAAAGTGCAATTCTTTCTTTTAACAATAAGGGCAGTTTTTCAGCTCCCACAATCTCGAGTTCTTCATCCGTTATTCCGTAGTGCTCTTTTATAGCTTCTATGTCGTAGTCTGGCTTAAAATTCTCCTCTTTAAACCCGCTCATAGAAAATCTTTCTTCATCAAGAACAACTGCAACAACTTTTCCAATTCCCGTAAGCTTTTTTGCAACCTCAATCTGCCTCGTTGCGGAGTAGTAAAGTAAAATTTCCATTACAAGCGATTTAGAAATTCTTTTACCTCTGTTCCAGTTTTTAACAGCCTTTTCAACAGCGAATTCAACCACTGGGAGAGCAACAACGTATTTTGGGTTTATAAAGCAGGCAAAGTCCCCGAGCTCGTTTGCTCTCCCAAATGTTATCCTCATATAACTCTCATCATCGACTCCATTTTCACTCCTTTATCTGTTAGCTCATACCTCATCACAGCTCTCGGCACTATTATTCCCTTGAACTTAATGAATTTCAACCTTCTCTGCACTTCATTATCCACCTCTCTCAGCGATAGCTCGATAACACCATCGCAGAAGTGTTTAACGGCGATCTCACTTTTATCGTCAAGCATTCCACGTGTTAAAATTAGGAGATAAGCTGAATCCTTCTCCCTCGCATCGTTTAAAAAGAACTCGATAAGAGAAATAACATCTTCCTGTGAATACTTTGTAAAGAAAAAAGTGAGGTTGTTTACAATAATTCTGTCGAATTTCTCGTTTTTTAGGATTGTTTTCACCCCGCTCAGAACATCATACATTGTCTTTCTTAGATATCCCTTTGCATCCATTTCTTCGCGGCTTTTTAAGCTTAGAAGTGTAAATTCAGGATATTTCGGGAAGTAAAGTCCAAGATGTCTCCTTATATCTTTTTCAGAATCATCTGTTGCAAGATAAAGCACATTCTCTCCCAAATTTGCGCCCTCTACCGCAAAATGATAAGAAAAAACATCCGCTCCAGCCCCAGGTTCCTCAAGCAAAACTACAACACTTCCTCCAGGCACGCCTCCACCAAGTTGAACATCGAGTGGTAGGATGCCAGTTTTAAACGTTCTCATCATTAAACCTGCTCCTCACTTTATATTATTTTTTTCTATTCGGTTCCTCTCTGGATTGACTTAGAACATAAATTTAATAAATCTTTTATTTTACTTTTTTTGTGGAATACCAGTTTGGTGACTTTCTGTTCACAGCGGAAGTTAGAAGGGCGAGTGATTTAACTCCGGTTTTGGCCTTCCCCGAAAAACTTTCGGAGGATTTTGATGCATATTACATGTTCCGAGATATATATGAAAGCGAAAAGGAGAAGCAGATAATTCGGAACTCAAAATTAAGATATGATTTTACCATAATTCCCCCGGCAGAAATAGGGGGTGAGGCAATAAAAACTCTCGGCCATTATCACCCCACAAACGCCTTTGGTATTGCTTACCCGGAGATATATCAGATAATCGATGGTAAAGCCATTTTTTTAATTCAACGGAGACAAGGAGAAAGGGTCGTTGATTGCTTTGCAATTGAAGCTGAAAAGGGAGATCTTGTTCTAATACCTCCAGGTTTTGGGCACATTACGATTAATCCAACAAGAGAAGTTCTTTTAACCTCCAATTGGGTCTGCAGGAATTTCGAATCTATTTACGAACCTTACAAGAAGCTTAGAGGAGCTTGTTATTACTACATCAATGGCGAATGGGTTAAGAATGAGAATTACTCTGAGAAAGTTGAGCTAAGGTTTTTGGAGCCATTTAGTTCGATGAATGAGGAAATGTATTACCTCGTGAATGAGATAGAGAAACTTGAATTTTTAACAAAACCCGAAAAACACATGGAGATTTTCAAAAAATATCTAAAAATATTTTAAAAATTTAAATCTTTTATCTCTTTTACATCGAGGTTGCGAGCTTTATGTCATCTGCAGTAACTGTTTTTCTTCCAGAATGCTTTGCAATGTCTACTGCTTTCTTTGCAACTTTAACTGCGTATTCCTCGAGGACTTCAACCATCTTTTCCACTGCATCTGCACTTACCCTTTCGGCACCGGCCTTTCTTATCAACCTATCAACTGGTGCCATAGGCAGTTCCGCCATTCAACTCACCTCCTTTCTCCTTTCGCTATGAAATTTAGTATTAGGTATATATATACTTTTCGATCGAAGTTCCACTGGAAACACGTTTTTTGCTTTCAGAGCTTTGATGATGTTCCACGGGTATTGAAAGAGAAGTTGTCTAAACCCCACAAAGACAAGAATCCAAAAGCAATTTATGCTCTGAGAATATAAATACAAATTCTTAAAATTAAGAATTTTATTTATATAAAAAATTTAGAGAACAGGGATTAGCCAAACAATGCTGCGAGTCCCTCTATTGCTTCCTCTTCCTTTTTCTCCTCCTTCTCTTTCTTCTCCTCTTCTTTCTTCTTCTCTTCCTTCTTCTCCGCAGCTGGTTGTGCTGGTTGCGCAACTAAAGGCATTGCCGCACTTTTTTGCAGAACTTCGCTTATGTTAATGCCCTCAAGCGCGGAAACAAGAGCTTTTACTCTCGCCTCGTTCACAGCCACTCCAGCAGCCTCAAGAATTGCTTTTACGTTCTCTTCAGTAATCGCCTTTCCGGCAGAATGCAACAACAACGCAGCGTAAACATATTCCATTTTCAACACCCCCCTATCCAAATAAAGAAGCGAGTCCCTCTATTGCTTCCTCTTCCTTTTTCTCCTCCTTCTCTTTCTTCTCCTCTTCTTTCTTCTTCTCTTCCTTCTTCTCCTCTATTTTCTCAACTTTCTCCTCTTTCCTCCCAATTTGTCCCCTAAGCTCATCGTCGAGAGCTTCGGGTGGAAGAAGAGAGGCAAGAGAGATCATTTGCATATGAGCCTTTGTTATCAGCTCTGGCATAACGTCTTTTTCAGTTATCGCCGCATTTATTGCCAAATTCCTTGCTTCTGTGAAGCCCTTAAGAAGAAGTATCTGAACAGTCTCCTTTGTTATGTAGCAACAATTGATCGCTAAGTTGAGTGCAATGCTGTAGGCTTTTTGGAAATCCTCTACTATGGTTTTTTCATCAATCTTAAGCAACTCAGGAGTGAGCACGACTCCATCGTAAACTGCTATCGTTTCAAGTCCAATTCTCAGTGGTTTTATATTCAGTTTTTCAAGTGCTTTCGCGACTTCCGGTTTTACAACTTCGCCAGCCCTCACAACTGTTGCTTTTGACTTGATAACAACCTTCCCCTTTTCAACCGCTGCCGGTATTCCAGCTGTTTGAAGTTCTGCAACAGCTGGCCCTGGTGGTAACGAAGTCGGGCCATCAGTGACAACAACATCGACGGGAGAGACTTGCCCTGGTTTCAGAGCCATATTTATTTTAAGAGCTTCGAGCTTTTTGTAGAGTCTAAATGGATTTTCATTTGTTGCAATTATGGCTATTTGCCCTCTTGTAAAATCTTTTAACTTTCTATACCCTCCACCCACGCTATCGAGAGCAATGTTTAGCAGCGTTTTTTTAACAACCCTCATTTTTGCAATCTCTTTCAGCTCTCTTTTTGCTTTTTGCATTAGATTTGCAGGAACATTTTGAAAATTAACCAGCGCAAGAACTTTGTGTGACGAAACAAGTCTCTTTATCTCTTCAACCTCATTCAACTTCCACGCAGGCGGAGATCCACGAACCGAGGCCATTATATCACCCTCACCGCTGGACCCATCGTCGTTTTTACGAAAACAGATCTGAGAACAAGGGAAGGATTCTCATATTTGTTCTCCACAACCTTCATAATCTCACTTGCATTCTCTGCAATACTCTCAACGTTCATACCTTTACAACCGATAGGTGCGTGAAAAGTCATTTTATCCCTTGTTCGAATCTTTACAGAGTTCCTAAGCCTTTCTATTATTGGTTTTGGATCGGAAAGTGGTGGTATTGGTTGCGGTATCTTACCTCTCGGCCCCAAAATCGGACCGAGCTTTTTACCTATCTCTGCCATCAGTGGAGCTTCAGCGATGAAGAAATCCATGCTGTTAACTATTTTTCTTGCCCTCCTTTTGTCTTTTGATAACGCATCTATGTCTTCAGGAGATAACACGAGATCAGCCATCGCATTCTTTGCTTTTATTATCGTTTCCCCTCTTGCAAAAACTCCAACCTTTCTTGGTTTGCCGATTCCATGGGGCAATAGGATAATAGTATCTATCCTGTTCTCCGGTTTTTTCATGTCTATGTTCCTCAAATTTACTGCGATCTCTACAGTTTCTTGGAATTTCCTGTTTTTTGACTTCGATATCGCTTCATTTATCGCTTTCACGAATTCCTCTTTTTTAACAAGCATTTACTTCCCTCCCCGTAGTGCGACGGCTTTGCACCTCCTACGGAGTTTAAAGCTCACAATCTCAGTATTTTAATCTATCGATCAACTCTTCTTCTTCCTCAACTTTTGAACCTCATATTTACTTTTATCCTCTTTTCGCTCCAGTTCTTCTTTTGTTTTCTCTTTTGTCGCCTTTCCAAAACCAGCAAATACCCATTTCTTGGAAAAATCCCTGCTCATTCTGTAATAAGCTCCGCATCCACACTCTTGGATTGCAAATCTCTCATCCACGATTATCTTTTTGTTACAGATCTTGCATGTGAGCTCCATAGCATTCCTCTATGCTTGGACTATAAATTTTTTTGAAGATTGCCCTCTATCCAGTTCTTTATCTCCTTTTTTGGCATTGCTCCAACAATTTGATCAATCGCTTTTCCTTTTTTGAAAAATATAAGGGTTGGAATTGCTGAAATGGCATAACGAACAGCTATTGACTGATTTTCGTCAACGTTTAGTTTACCAAAAGCTACTTTGCCTGCATAATCTTTAGAGAGCTCCTCAATTATCGGTGAAATGTATCTGCACGGCATGCACCACTCTGCCCAGAAATCAACCACCGCATTTTCGTTTTGCTTTATGAATGAGTCAAAGTTCTGCTGGTTTAGTTTAGCCGGTTTTGTTTCTTTTTGAGAGCTCATCTTCATCAGCTCCTCCAGCTTTTTTTTACGTATCTGCTCAAGTTCGTCCATGGTATTTAGCCTTTATCCTTAGGTTAAAATTTACTCGGTTTTGATGTTTTTAAAACTTTCAATCAAAGCTTGAAAAATTTCAAAAATCTTATCTACTTTTCTCTAAAACTTTATTCATGCCAAGAGTTAAAATAATCGACCTAACTCTCCGAGATGGGCATCAGTCTTTGCTTGCAACGAGAATGAGGACAAAAGACATTTTGCCGATTCTCGAAAAATTTGATTCCGCAGGAATTTTCTCATTTGAAGTCTGGGGAGGAGCCACTTTTGATGTGTGTCATCGTTTTTTAAATGAGAACCCTTGGGAAAGATTGAGAGAGATAAGAAAGAGAGTTAAGAACACACTTTTGCAAATGCTTCTTCGTGGACAAAATCTCGTAGGATACAGGCATTATCCTGATGACGTTGTAGAAAAATTTGTGAAGAAAACGATCGAGTGCGGGCTTGACTTTTTTAGGATTTTTGATGCGCTAAACGACACAAGAAATCTCGTAAGTTCAATAAAGTTTGCAAAGAAGTATGGGGCAAACCACGTTCAAGGCGCAATATGCTACACAATCTCCCCTGTGCACACAATTGAAAAATACGTTGCAATTGCAAAGGAATTGGCCGAACTTGAAGTTGATTCGATCTGCATAAAAGACATGGCAGGTCTTTTATCCCCAAAGGTTGCCTATGAGCTTGTAATAGCTTTGAAAAAAGAAGTGAATCTTCCAATAAACTTTCACTCTCATTATACAAGTGGTATGGCTTCAATGAGCCTTTTAAAAGCAGTTGAAGCAGGAGTAGAGATGATAGACACCTGCATGTCCCCGCTTGCAATGGGTACATCACATCCACCAACTGAGAGCATGGTTTTTGCACTCGAGGAGCTTGGATACAAAACAGGAGTAAAGATAGACGTCCTGCTTGAAATCAGAGATTATTTTATGAAGTTGAGAGAGAAATACGCTGGTTACCTTGATCCTTTATCAACGATCCCAGATACGAATGTTCTTGTTTACCAGATCCCGGGTGGTATGTTTTCAAACATGATCTCGCAGCTGAAGGAGCAAAACGCAATGCACAAGTTACCTGAGGTTCTTAAAGAGGTGCCAAGGGTTAGAGAGGACCTTGGCTATCCGCCTCTCGTCACACCAACGAGTCAGATCGTCGGTGTGCAGGCTGTTGTAAATGTAGTTATAGGGGAAAGATACAAAGTTGTAACAAGGGAAACAAAAGATCTGGTTAAGGGAATGTATGGGAAAACACCAGCGCCGATAAAAGAGGAGATTATTAATAAAATTCTGGGTGATGAAAAACCCATTACCTGCAGACCAGCAGATTTGCTTGAACCAGAGTTTGAGAAAAGAAGGAGGGAACTCGAAGAGAAAGGAATTGATCCAAATGATGAAAATGTTCTGATCTATACTCTTTTCCCGCAAACCGGACTCAAGTTTCTTCTTGGAGAGGTAAAAGAGGAGGAATTTCCTCCCACCACAAAAATTACGGGAAATTTTGAAGTTGTAATTGATGGTGTTAAGTATTTAGTGAACATAAAATCTGAAACCTAATTTTTTACCCTTGAGCTAATAGCGAAAAGGCTAAGAATTGCTCCAAAGTAAAAACAAGCTTTATAGCCAAAATTTTGTGCAACAATTCCGCCAAAGATTGAGCCAAGGATTGTTGAAAGATGGATTGTAGAATTCAAAAACCCGGTGACGGTGTTTCTTTCTGCATTTCTTTCAAGCAACAGCCTTAGCGAACCAACATACATTGCACTCCATGCAGTGGCTATTATAAACTGAATTCCAAGAAATTCCCATACATTGAGTGCAATTGAATAAAGAAGAAAGGCAAGAGCTGAAAGAAGGGTTCCGATGTTCAGCAGAATTCTTGGATCGTATTTTTCAATTCTCTGCATAACTATAAATTGAAGAAAGGAATTTGTGAAGTATATAACTCCAATCCAGAACCGGGAAATTCCGATCTCTGCAAGATGGATTGGAAAAATCAGCCATACAGCACTTGCCCCGGTGTGACGTAAAAAGAAGGCTAAATATACAGAGAAATTGCTCTTTATTAAACTCAAAGACCCCTTTCGCTCTAATGGTGCGTTTCCAGAGATTTTTTCATAGAGAACAATAAGAAAGGCGAGACAGACAAGAAAGGCTCCAAAAGTAAATATACCCTCATAAATCACAATCATTCCAGCTAAAAGCTGTCCAATAGCCCATCCAAGGCTCCCAAAAGATGAAAAGTACCCTATGTTCCTGTTTTTCTCGTATGCATAGCTTATCAGCGCAGCTGGGAAGATGCCGAGTGAGAAGCCGAGCAATGCTCTTATGGCGAGAAGATGAATTGGGCTTGTTGAAAAAGATTGGGCAAAAAAGAAGATTGCAGATAGGAGTAAACCGAGGAGAATGATCTTTTTTCTGTCGTAGAAATCCGAAAGTCTACCAAAAATGTTTGAAGAGACAAAGGTTGCAAGGCTATATGCTGAAGCTATCATTCCAATTTCAAAATCAGATGCGCCCAACTCCTTTGCAAAAAGCGGGATAAAGAGAAGTGAGGAAGCAATTGCCACCTGAGTGAGGAAATTTACAAGTCCAGCACGCATCACTCGCAACTTAGGTCTCGTGATTTAAGGATTTGGAAAAATTGGCTAATCGATCAGGTAGCAATGCTTTTCTTCTCTTACGAGAAGTTGTGATATGAAAGTGGTGTGGAGCGCAAGCAGAGGAGAATTTAGTATTGGGGACTATTATTATTTTTCCAAACTCACCAAAATGGCTGAAAAAGAAGGACTTGAGATGGAAGAGGAAAAAAGATTTGAAAAACTCGGAGATTACGATTTAATAGTTTTCAATTACCCGGAAGTAAAGTTCAGCGCAAAAGACGTTGCAAAAATTAAGAAATGGGCCGAAATGGGGAAAAAAATCGTTCTTACGGGTTATTACTTAAACGTTGATGGCGTGGCGGAAAATATAAACAGAGTTGCAAGACATTTTGGGATGAGAATTAACTACGATTTAATTGTTGATGAGGAAAGAAATGCTGGAGACAAGATGTTTCCTTTAGCAAAGTGCAAGGATTTGGATGTTCTAATGCCGTGTTCAGCATCGGTAAGTGGAGGAAAAAGCTTTGTGCATGGAAAAGATGTTTTTGGCGCTGTAAAAGATAACGTTCTTATTCTTGGAACCTGTGTTTTCTGGGATAACTACTCCATAGAGCTTTATAAGAATAAAGAGTTTGCTTTTCGAATACTACGAGGTGAATTTGAATGAGGGGCTTTCTTGTGATTGGCAACGAAGCTTTCACCGAGCCTTTTAATTTGAGCGATCTTCCAGGAGCGGGAAGAATGGACATCCTTTGTAGATGTGTTTCGCAAGCACTTTTTCTTTCACATTCAATAAGGAGGGACGTGGAAGTTTTTTTAGTTCTCCTCGGTAAACCAGATCCACCAAAGGTTATCAGGATCAGAAGCAACGAGCTTCGGAGGATGTCCCCGGATGAGAGGAACATAGCCGGACATATCAGAAAAGCTGTTGGTTTTAAAATAACCAAGGAATGGACTGAAACAAATTCCGGAATTTTTGTTGCGAGAAAAACTCTTTTAGAATTGCTAAAGGAATTATCCAAGAATTACAGGATTTACTATATGCGAGAGGACGGAAAAGATTTGAGGGAGGTAATTTCAAAAATAAGTGACCCGCTTTTCATTGTTGGAGATCACATAGGGGTTAAAAAAGAGGAGGAGGAAGTTCTTCTTAGTTTTACTGACACAATTGTGAGCGTCTCAAAACTCTCGCTTATGGCTGAACAATGCATAGCAATTGCAAACTATGAACTTGACAGAACCCTTCAGTCTTTGTAATTTCACTTGTGGTGAATTACTTCTCGCGACTGAAAAAGATTTTATCTTTAAGAGAGGACAAATTTCATGTTCGAAATCGCAATAATTGGCGGAGGACCGGCAGGTTTAACAGCTGCGATTTACTGTGCGAGATATGGGCTTAAGACCATATTTTTTGAAACCTTTGAGCCAGTTTCACAGCTTTCAATGGCCTCAAAGATTGAAAACTACCCGGGATTTGAGGGCAGTGGTATGGAGTTACTTGAAAAAATGAAGGAACAGGCTTTCAAAGCTGGAGCGGAGGGAAAAGTAGAGAAAATAGAGAAAATCTTTAAGGAGGGTGATTGGTTTGTTTTAAAAGGAGAAAACGAGTATAGAGCTAAGGCAATAATAATCGCAACTGGTGGTAGACATAGAGAGGCGGGAATAGAGGGGGAGCGGACTTTTCTTGGAAGGGGTGTCAGCTACTGCGCGATCTGCGATGGCGCACTTTTTAAAGGAAGAAAAGTGATTGTGTATGGAAGCGGGAAAGAGGCGATAAGCGATGCAATTTATCTTCATGACATTGGTTGCAGGGTTAAAATCGTTTCAAGAGCTCCGCTGAGAGTTGAAAAAGCTTTGATTGATGAACTTGAGAAAAGGGGAATTGAAATCGTTATGAACGCAAATCTTCGCAGAATAGAGGGCAGTGGAAGAGTTGAGAGAGTTATTGCATACTTGCGCGAAAAAAAGGAGGAAAAAGAAATTGAATGCGATGCAATTTTTATTGCAATCGGCATGCGACCCGCAACCGAGCTTGCAGCGCAGCTTGGAGTTGAAATTGATTCAATGGGATATATAAAAGTAGATAAAGAGCAGAAAACAAACGTAGCCGGGGTTTTCGCAGCTGGTGATTGCTGCAACAATCCACTGAAACAAGTTGTCACCGCATGTGGTGACGGAGCAGTTGCAGCGTATTCAGCTTTCAAGTTTCTCAAAAAGGATTCCGAGCTTTAATTTCTTTTCTATCACTTCTGCAAGAAAATCAAAGGGATTGCTGAATTCAATCTTTATCCCAAGATATTTTTCTATAGCCCTGATCAAGTTTTTGTTCCAAAACAGTCCATGCAGATAACTTCCCCAGCACATACCATCTTCGCTTTGACAGCCCTCATCCTCGAAGATTGGTTTTTTAGAGATCGTTACACCCTTGTGAATCTCGTAGCCCCATACTCTCTCCCCCTTTATTTCTCTTATGATCTCAGCATCTCCTGTAACCTTTTTTGAAACCTGAACCGTTCTCTTTCTAAAGCTCTCAAATCTCGTTTCAGCATCAAGAATTCCAAGCCCTTTAACCTTCAAATTCCCATGTTCAACCCCAAAGTCGATGAGCTCTTTCCCAAGCATTTGATATCCACCACAGATTCCAATGATTAGCTTTTTACCAGCAACTTTTTTTATTTCCTCACCAAGCTGCGAATCTTTAAGGGCTTTTAAATCTGCAATTGTATCTTTACTACCCGGAATAATCAAAATCTCACATTCAAGCTTTGATTTTAACTCCAAGAACCGTGAAACCTTTCTAAGTGGCTCAAAATCTGTGAAATTAGAAATTCTTGGTAAACGAACAATGCCAATTAAACCACTGCCCTTCCATTCTTCGATGTTCAAAGAATCCTCGGAAGGAAGTTCTGAACTCATATATGGAACTACTCCTACCACTGGAACACCGCAGATCTCTTCGAGTTTTTTTATACCGTTTTGAAGAAATTCCTCTCTGCCGCGGAGTCTGTTGATAACGAAACCGGTAACAAATTTTCTTACATCTTCTGGCAAAAGGGAATAGGTTCCAAAAAGCGATGCAAAAGCGCCGCCACGGTCGATGTCTGCGACAATTAAAATTTTTGGTTTGGCATATCTCGCAATGTGCAGATTTGCCAAATCCCTTTCGTAAAGATTTATTTCCGCCATTCCTCCAGCGCCTTCAATAACAATGAACTCGTATTCCTCTGCCAAGCTGTCATAGGCCATTTCAACTACTTTTTTCAATTCTGGAATCTTTTCGTAGTATTCTCTCGAATCAAGATCGCAAACAGCCTCTCCAAGCACTATGAGCTGTGAAACAAAGTTTCCCTTTGGTTTAAGCAAAATGGGATTCATTCTTTCATCTGGCTCAATTCCAGCTGCAAAAGCCTGCATCGCCTGTGCAATTGCGATTTCTTTTCCATTCTTCGTAACAAAAGAATTTAGGCTCATGTTCTGAGCCTTGAATGGTGCAACCTCATAGCCTTTTTTGGCAAGGATTCTGCAAAGTGCCATTGCAATTGTAGTCTTCCCAGCACTACTCGTCGCTCCACCGATCATTATTGCCTTCATCCCCATCTTCGATATTCCACATCGATTCCCAGATGTTCCATTAACCTTGAGATCGTGAATTCTATGAGATCATCAATTGTCTTTGGTTTTGAGTAAAAAGAGAGAACAAGTGGAAAAACAAGTGCTCCAAGGTTTGAAAGCCTTAACAAAGCTTCGAGGTGTGCTGAATGAAGCGGCGCTTCTCTTACTCCGAGAATGAGCTTTCTTTTTTCCTTCAGCGTAACATCTGCAGCCCTCGTAATTAGGTTATTTGTTATTCCATATGCAATACTTGCTGCTGTTTTAACGCTACATGGCACAATTGCCATACCATCGTGCTTAAAGCTGCCGCTTGCAAATGGGGCGTAGATTTCATCTTCATCGTAGTATTTCGTTGCAATTTCTCGGAGATAAACTTCATCGTATTCAGTCTCGCTTTTCATTGTAATCTTTGCGCCTCTCGAGGCAATTGCGTAAACCTCAATCCCCTTTGAAATCAGTTTTTCTATAAGCCTAATACCAACTATCTGCCCACTTGCTCCAGTCAATGCCACTATTATTCTCATACAAGTGGTTCTATGTCCTCATCAAACAGCTGTATTGTTTTTTCAATTCTCTCTTTTTCAGCAGCCTCCATTCCTTCTTTTGCTTCAACTGCAAGCTGTTGCAGCTCTTTTACTCTCGGTGCATCCGTTACATTGGCAAGCACGACAAGTGCAGCAACATATTTAGTTCTTCTCGTTGGATAATCTCCAGCTCTTACTTCAACACCAGAAATCTGTTCTTCAAGCCAGAGCTTTGCCTTTTCAAGGCCTTTTCTGTCAAGATACTCTGGTGGCCCCGCTATAAGCACAAGTGCTCTCTCAGCACTGCTTATGTTACACGGCAAAGTCAACCTGCCAAGCGCAGCTCTCCTGATAAGAGATGCGATCTTCATTGCGCTGTCGTTTTCTATAGTTTCCATTTCTTCTTTCTTCTTCTTAAACAAGGAAAAACGCTTTTTCTCAGACTGCGCAAGGCTCGTTGCGTATCCTATGGAAGATATTCCCCCACCCTTGAGCGTGTTTATAACTTCACTGCTGTCGATGACCATCTCACCAACTATATCCTCCTCCACAGGCTCGCCCGCTCTTGCAAGAAGAGCAATTCTCCTTACGATTTCTTCGTTTATCTTTGCAAAAGATTCCTTTAAACTTGTCCCCTCAAATTTCCAAGCTCCGTTGTCGAAAAGGATAAGATTGTCTACAAACTTTGTTAGAGAAATCATGCTCCTTGCAGCGTTGAGCGAGTAAAGCTTTCCCTCTTCAGGAGCTGGAAGAATTCCAAATGCATAAACAGGCTCAGAATACATTTCCGAAAGATGCTTTGCGAGCACAGGTGCACCACCACTCCCAGTTCCACCGCCAAGACCGGCTATTATTAAAAACGCATCAAGATCGTGCGTTCCACGCTCATCAATTGCATTCAGGATTGTTTCAATCTCATCCTGTGTGATCTTTGCTCCAAGTTTGTTGTCAGTTCCAACTCCATGGCCTTTAACGACTGTCTGTCCTATTAAAATTCTATCCTTAACAGGAACGTGTTTTAGTCCAACGAGATCTGTTCTCGCAGTATTAACTGCAAGCCATTTCATCCTTATTTTCGATCCTCGCATCTTCTCGTTTTCGATAAACATATCGAGAATCTTTCCTCCAGCCTGTCCGAAGCCTATGACGAAGAATCTCATTCATCCCCCCATAAATCAATAATTTCATTGTTTATTTAAATTTTTGCATGTAGAAAAGCCTATATTTAGTGCTCGGCTATCTTCTGCATGAGAATTGGGATCATAGGAGCGAGTGGTTATACGGGAGCTGAGTTGTTGAGACTTCTTGCTATGCATCCCGAAGTGGAGGTTTTTGCAGCTTCTTCGCGAAGATTTGAAAACAAGGAAATCTGGAAAGTTCATAGATTCCTCAAAGGTTTCTATGAGCTGAAGTTTTGCAGTCCAGAATCTGAGAAGTTTCTTGAGTGTGATCTGGTTTTCACCGCAGTGCCTCACGGGGAGGCGATGAATTACGTGCCAAAATTGATCAACAGTGGTTTGAAAGTTGTCGATCTTTCTGCAGATTACAGATTACCGAAGGATGTTTACGAAAAAGTATATGGAAAAAAACACGTTGCTCATTTTAAAGCAGTTTTTGGACTTCCTGAACTTAATAGAGAGGAAATAAGGAGAGCGAAGCTTGTTGCAAATCCTGGATGCTACTCGACTGTAGCAATTTTATCAGTTGCACCCTTGGCAAAGCTTGAGCTAATCGATAGAGTCGTTTTTGATTGTAAAAGCGGAATAACTGGGGCTGGAGAGAGCCCTTCGGAGTTTACCCATTATCCAAATCTGCATGAGTCCATAGTTGTTTACAAAGCAACGGATCACAGGCATTACTATGAAATGCTCCAAGAGCTCTCAAAGCTTCAAGAAGACGTGAAGATATACTTCACCCCCCAGGTATTTCCGGGCTCAAGAGGGATTCTATGCAATGCACACGTTTTTCTGCGTGGAGAGCTGAGCAAAGAGGAGTTATACAAAATTTACGAGGATTTTTACAGAAATTGTTACTTTATAAGACTCCAGGATGAAGTAAAGCTCATAAATGTTCGTGGTAGCAACTTCTGCGACATTGCAATTCATGTTGGCAAAGATAGGGCTGTTATCGTTTCTGCAATTGATAACATGGTAAAAGGGGCAAGCGGTCAGGCGATACAGAATATGAACCTAATGTATGGTTTTGATGAAAACTTGGGGCTCAAGATACCACCTCTTTTCCCTTAAAGCCAGCTTTTATTTAGCTTTTTTCTCTTTAAACCAAAAAAGATTTTTAAACCCCAAATCACTTCAAGTATGCTTGAGTTAAATGGTGTTCCGGTCGAGGATACGTATTGCGAGGCTTTTGACGGTATTTATTCGAGGTTCATAGTAACTGCAAAGCACAAATGGCTTCTTGAAAGGGCTGTTTATTCCGCAACCGCTCTACCTTCGACAGTCTTTGGAGAAGCAGAAGGCGGTATAGAGAAATGGCTTTCTCCCAGTGAGACCCCAGATGGAAGAGTCGGAGCAATCTGCCAAGTCTGGGTTCAGAAGTCGAAGAAGTTCATGGATGTGCTTATGAGAGAAATGAGCAAGAGGCTTAGACAGGGAATTCTTGTTGTTCCGACAACAAGGGTTTTCAACGCGACTGATAGCGAAACTAAGTTTGATGCTGAGCTCAACGTAGGCAGATGTGGCGATGGCTACGAATGGGAAGAGGAGAGATGGGGCAGAAAGGTAATAGTTGTGCCAATCATGTTCGGCGAGTTCGTGATCGAGCGCT
>JAWBZL010000017.1:0-23164 GCA_038866255.1 Archaeoglobaceae archaeon | reverse complement strand
AAATCTATTAGGCTATGGAAAAACGATCGCCCATGGACAGTGGACGATCGATAAGTTGACGCAAGTTGTTACGAATTGGTGCTACGCTGAAGGAGGAAAGCTGAAGTCAATTGACATAAAGCTCATTCACCCGATCTTTGCGGGAGACACGATCAAATTCAATGGCAAGGTTGTAGCGAAGCATCCTCGAAGAGAGAACAGCTTTTGCGAGGTTGAGCTTTGGGCTGAAAATCAGAATGGAGAAAAAGTTGCAGTGGGGGTGGCTGAAGTATTTATAAAATAGTAAAAATAGCTCGCTTTGATGCTAACCGTGCAACGGTTTTTTTATCCTTTGAATTTGACATGAAAATTTTTAAGGACTCATTTTATCTACTTCAAGCTCTTTTCTTACTCCAATCAGAATCTCGAACTCAATGGGGGTTATGATTGGTTTTGAATATCTCTTATAGTCGTCGTAACTTATTCTTGGACATGCTGTGTTTACGTAGAATTCAAAAGGTAAATTTTCCAGTTTTTCTGGTGTTACATCATTGATATAAACTATTATTGCTTTAAATCCCGAGTTCCTTGCCATCTTTTTTATCTCTTCAGCCAATTTTAGCCTTTTTTGCCCCGGTTTTGTTGAAACTATAATCCCCATTTTTTCAAGTCCAACGCATCTCGAAATCTGGAAATATCTCTCTTTGATGAACTCCTCAGCTTTAACTTCTTTAAGCTCAAAATTCAGAGGATTTAAAGCATACACTTTTCTACCCGAGTAAATAGATGCACCCTTGGCATGAAAAATTCCGTCTCCTATAAAAACGACCGCTTCAGCGGTTGTTTGCTTTAAAGCTGAGTAATCACAGCCAATTACTTGTCCAAGCAGCTTAACTCTACTACCACCTTTTTTAAGCTCAACTTCGAAGCCAAGATTTTCGAGATCTTCTTTTAAATTTGGAAGCTTGTGACAGTATTGCGCAGTAGATATGATTGCAATCTTTCTTTCCGGAATTTTTTTAAGCGTTTCAGCAACTTTCTCAACTTCAAAATCAACTGTGAATGGAATGTAGACAACTCTGTCAATTTTCAGGATTTCTGTATGCCCGTAGTGGTAGAGAACGTCAACATCTTGAAGAAGATTTAAATCAACGTCGCAAGCTCCGAAACAGTTTTCACCGCTTAGTATTATATCCCCTCCAATATTTTCACATATCTCGATTGCTTTCCTTTTCAACCCATCGGGAAGTTGAACTCCAATCCGCATAAACTTAGGGCAAATCCTTTAATCTTTTGCGCGCATCATCGATTACCTCATTAAGATATCTTGCAACCGCTTTTTTCAAATCCAAGGGATGAAGTAGCTTTGCTTTAAAATCCTCAATCATTGCGTCAAAGCCACTGTATTCTATGTCCCCTCCAAACTTTGAATCTCTTTCAACTCTTAATTTTCCAAAAGCCGGGAAAATGTAGTGTTTGGCAAGATCTATTATCGGATTCCCTTCAACAACGCCTTGCGGGCAGTAGGCTTTCATTATCTTTCTCTCCACGTCTTCAGCTGAATCTTTTAAGGATATATAGTTCCCCTTTGATTTGCTCATTTTCTCCCCATCTAAGCCGGAAATTATTGGCGTATGAATACATATAGGGGCTTTGTAGCCAATTGCAGGTAAATTCTCTCGTGCAAGCATATGGATCTTTCTTTGATCAATTCCGCCGACAGCGACATCAATTCCAAGATATGCGATATCCAGCGCTTGCATTAATGGGTAGATCATTTGGGAAACCATTGGATCGTCTTTTCTTCTGCTAACTTCATCCATGCTTCTTCTTGCTCTGTTGAGTGTTGTTATCCTTGCAAGTCTAAGAATATCGAGAATGTAATCTTTGTTTAGTTGATAATTGCTTCCAAGAACGAATTCCGTGCTCTCCTTTTCAAGTCCCAGTGCTATGAAAGTTTTCATGTTCTCTTCTGCAAGCTTCTTCACATCTTCAAAACTTCCCTTTTCATTCAAATAAGCGTGAATGTCCGCAAGCAAAACAACGATCTCAAAGCCTGCTTTTTGCAGATCTTTCAGCTTATTTACCGTAATTATGTGTCCTAAGTGTATTTCACCACTCGGCTCATATCCAACGTATGCTCGCGGCTTGTTCTTAGTTTCGAGCAAACTTCTAAGCTCCTCGATGGTTACGATTTCCTCCGCATTTCTTGTGATCAATGCCACCTTCTCTTCCAGATCCATGAAGAGCAGTTGATCTCAGTTTTTAAATCTCTTCTTTAGCAAATTTAAAAAGCCGCCGTGCAAAGCTTCGCTATGCACTGGGCTGATGTGATCGCTTCCGAACTCATCGAGATCTCAAGCTCTCATCGAATCGCTACCGGAATTTCCCCCTCAGGACACATACACTTGGGAAACCTTAGGGAGATGGTGACAGCGGATGCTGTGAGAAGGGCGTTAATCGAGGCTGGTGGTGAGGCAGAGATAGTGTACATTGCAGATGACGTCGATCCATTGAGGAGGAGATATCCATTTCTGCCTGAAAAATATTCTGAATTTGTTGGAATGCCACTCTGCAAGATTCCAGATCCATCGGGATGCCATGATAGCTATTCAGAGCACTTTCTTTTACCATTTCTCGAATCTCTTGAAATCTTGGGAATACCCGTTGAGGTTAGAAGGGCGAGCAAAATGTATCGAGAAGGACTTTACGAGGAAGTGATAAAGATTTCGCTTAGAGAAAACAATAAAATTGCCCAAATAATACGAGAAGTCACCGGCAGGGAACTTGAGGATGACTGGTATCCATTCATGCCTCTATGCGAGAATTGCGGCAGAATAAATACGACAAAGGTTACGGATTTTGATGATGGAGGAATTTACTACTCTTGCAAATGTGGGCATTCTGGAAAAGTGAGCTACAAAGGTGGTGGAAAACTAAGCTGGCGTCTTGATTGGGTTGCAAGATGGAAAATACTGCAGATTACATGTGAACCGTTTGGTAAAGATCATGCTGCTGCAGGTGGCAGTTATGACACGGGGAAAAGGCTTGCAACTGAAATATTCAACTATCCTCCCCCGTATCCAATTCCTTATGAATGGATCCATCTAAAAGGGGTCGGTGCAATGAAGAGCTCAAAGGGAATTGTTATTCCTGTGAGAGAGCTCGTAGAAGCTCTTCCGCCAGAGATAGTAAGATACACAATTATAAGAGCAAAACCGGAGCGACACATTGAATTTGATCCAGGCTTCGGACTTCTCGATGTGATCGATGAGTTTGAAGAGAAAATTCGAGAAAAGGACAGAGGTGTTCAATTGAGTCTCGTTGGAGACGTTAGATATTCAGAAGTGCCGTTTAGGCATCTGATAGTTATAGGTCAAATCGCAAACTGGGAGCTTGAAAAAGTGCTTGAAATTCTTGAAAGAAACGGTTTCTCCCGGCAGAGCATTAGAGAAGACATTGAAAGGCGAATTCGATACTGCAAAGTTTGGCTTGAGAAGTATGCTCCCAAGAAGCTGAAATTCGAGCTGATAAGCGGAAAAGTCGAGTTGGGGGAAGAAGAGAAGAATTTTATTGAAAAATACTCTTCAAGGCTTAACGAGAATATGAGTGCGGAGGAGATACATACTTTGGTTTACGAAGTTGCAAGAGAATTGCAAATCGATTCAAATAAAGCTTTTGCAGCAATTTACAAGGTACTCGTTGGCAAAGATTACGGGCCAAGGGTTGGTTACTTCATAAAGTCCTTGGGAGTTGAATGGGTAAAGAGAAGATTCCATGAAGCGAATTGAAGCCGGAAGTTACTATAGCTATCTTCCAGAAGGTTGCAGGTTATGTAGAAGGGGAGCCAAGCTCGTTCTATTTATTACCGGTAAATGCTCTAACTCGTGTTTTTACTGTCCAATTTCAAAAGAAAGAAAAGGTAAGGATGTAGTGTTTGCAAACGAAAGAAATGTTAAATCTATTCAGGACTTTCTTGCAGAAGTCGAGCTCATGAGTGCAGAAGGGGTAGCCATAACAGGTGGGGAGCCATTCCTGAAGTTTGAGAGGGTTAAAGAATTTGCAGAGATTTCGAAGAAACTCGGATTGCATGTTCATGCATATACCTCGCTTCCCTTGAAGGAGAACTTACTTAAAAAGGTTAAAGTTGACGAGATTCGTTTCCATCCACCGGAATTGAAAAACCCTTTAATTTATGCTGAGTCAATAAGAGCAGCGAAAAAACTTGAAATCGATGCCGGTTTTGAGATTCCCGCAATACGATTTGAAAAAGAGGTTGTTGAAGTTGCAAACAACTTGGATGCATTTCTCAATGTAAATCAGCTTGAAGCAAGCGAGACAAACTGGAAAGAACTCGAAAAAAGAGGCTTTAAAATTCTGGATTACTATGTGGAAAATGATGAGGTCGTTAAACTATATGAAGGGGCAAAAAAATTCCACTACTGCAGCGCGAGGTTCAAGGATTCTGCGCAGTTTCGGAGAAGACTTTTGAGAATGGCAATGAATCACCCCGATTTCTATGGTGTAACAAGAGACGGAACTCTTATTTGTTGTAGAATTGAAGGCGATTTAAGCAAAGCGGAGCAAATTCTAAGAAAATATGGCTATGACTTTGAAAGATTCGATGACTGCATCGAAACCTCGGTCGAGATTTCTGAAAATATTGCAGAAGTTTTAAAAGCCGAGGGTCTGCGTGTTGCGTTGGTTGAAAGATATCCAACTGTGAAAAGAACAATAGTGGAACTTGAGTGGGTTTAGCATGGACATCGGAGATAGAGTTAGGAAATACCTTGAAAAAGACAAAAAAGGGGTGAGAAGAGAACTACTTCTTTTACTTCTGGATGGTAGAAAGCACATAAGTGATGACATATACGAAGTTTTGAAGGCGAAGGGTTACGAAATAAATAAAAAAAGTGTTTCTGCAATGCTCGGAGTTGTTAGTTCAAAGCTTGGAATTGTTAAGATGGAACTTGGAGAGAGAAAAAAGTATTATATAAAGCCGGAGTATAGAGAACTTTTGAGGGAGATGCTTGAATCCACTCTATAAGATTTACGAAAGAAAGCTGCTCAAGGAAGTGCTCAGCAAGGAAATTCCAAAGCACATAGCGATAATAATGGATGGAAACAGGAGATTTGCGAGAAAAATGGGTTTAAAGGATTATTTGGGGCACGAATTTGGCTCAAAAAAAGCTGAGGATGTGCTTGAATGGTGCTGGCAACTCGGTGTTAAAATGCTCACCCTTTATGCGTTCTCGACTGAAAATTTTAGTCGAAGCGAAGAAGAGAAACAAAATATTTTCAAAATCTTTGAAAGAGAGCTTAAAAAGCTGATAGAAGATAGAAGGACTTACGAAAGAGGTGTGAAGGTTAAAGTTGTTGGAAGAAAAGATCTTTTACCTAATAAGATTTTAAATATTGTCGAAGAAGTCGAAAAAGCCACAGAAAACCATAGTAAGTGTTTTCTGAACATTGCAGTCGCATATGGAGGGAGACAGGAGTTGATAGATGCGACGAGGAAGATATTAGAAAAGGTTAAGAAAGGAGAGTTGAGAGTTGAGGAAATAGATGAGAAAGTTGTTGAAGAAAATCTGTATAATCCAAATCATCTTTATTCAAAAGTGGACATCGTAATAAGAAGTGGTGGAGAAAAAAGGTTATCTAATTTTCTCCCTTGGCAAACTGCGAACAGTGTGGCTTATTTCTGCGATGTTTATTGGCCGGAGTTCAGGAAGATTGATCTTCTTAGAGCGATAAGGGAGTGGCAGAGGAGGAGGTATGTCAAAGAAGCTCATGTATGAATTCAAAAGGAAACTCGAGGAGCTTGATAGCTATCGTGGGAAAGGAACTGAGCTTATTACGCTCTATATTCCGCCAGATAAAAACATAGCAGACATTGCAAACCAGTTAAGAGAAGAACTTAGCCAAGCTTCAAACATAAAGTCAAAACAAACGAGAACAAATGTGATTGCAGGACTTGAAGCTATTTTGAACAGATTGAAGCTTTATAGAAAACCTCCGGAGCATGGAATGGTTATACTGAGCGGTCTTGTTACAATAGATGGCAGAGAGAAGCACATAACGGAGATAATAGAACCTCCAGAACCCGTGCCACTTTACAAGTATCACTGCGACTCAAAGTTCTATCTGGAACCGTTAAAGGAAATGCTGAGAGAAAAAAAGCTCTATGGATTAATTGTGATTGATAGAAGGGAAGCCACAATTGGCTTGCTAAAGGGGAGAAGAATTGAAGTCCTTGACTATGACACTTCCATGGTTCCCGGGAAGCACAGACAAGGTGGGCAAAGTAGTGTGAGATTTGAAAGGCTCAGAGAGCTTGCAATTCATGAATTCTACAAAAAAGTTGGTGAAATGGCAACCAAGGCTTTCCTTCCGCACAAGGAAAAGCTTGTTGGGATCCTGATTGGAGGTCCATCGCCTACAAAGGATGAGTTTTATCAGGGGGAATACTTACATCACGAACTTCAGAAAAAAGTGCTCGACTTATTCGACGTTGGCTACACAAATGAGAGCGGTCTTTACGAGCTTGTTGAAAAAGCAAAGGATCTGCTTTCGGAAGTTGATCTAATTAGGGAAAAGAATTTAATGAATCGCTTTCTTTACGAAATCTCTCGAGATGGACTTGCTGTTTATGGCGAGGAAGAGATAAGGAAATATTTGGAATTGGGCGCAGTTGACACACTTCTAATCTCCGAGGAGCTTCGACTTGAAAGAGTTCGCTATCGATGCCAAAATTGTGGAGAAGAGAGAGTTGTAACACTGAAGGATAAAACTGTCTCGAGGCAGATTTGTGAAAAAGATGGTGTGGAGATGGAAGAAGTGGAAAGGATTGACGTAGTTCTCGAACTTTCAGAGATCGCAGAAAGAATGAACTCCAAGCTTGAATTTTTATCTACTGAAACAGAGGAGGGGGAAGTTCTTTTAAAGGCTTTTGGTGGAATTGCAGCGATTTTGAGGTACAAACCAAATTTTCAGTGATCAGAAAAACTAAAAACAATTTTTCTCAAATGCTCTGGAATTTCCTCTTCTCCTGTGTAACCAAGAGCTTTGTCGACTGCATGTCTTGCGATGTAACCCGCAACGTGGAGCAGAGTTTCGTTAACTTCAACGTCTTTTTCCATGCTCGCGGTGCATGGGTAACTGTGATGAGCTTCGCTCACAGTATTCCATAGCTCTCTAATTGTGTAGTTTGAGAAATCAAAGCTGCGAAGCTTGATCCCAATGTACCAAGCTGCCCCGCATGGCTGGCTTCGTAGAATTGTAACCTTTGCTCGATTGTTTTTAATTTCGATCTCGAATTCAGGATAGCCTATGCGAAATTCCTCAATGAATCGATCTATTGTTTTCTGTCCGCTTTTTCGCATGCTGCAGAACGGTTTTGGTGCTAAGAATTCGATGCCAAGGTCTTGACATTTTTCTTTGAGCTGCTTTGCAAGCCCGGGTGTGCACCATTTCGGCTCCTCTACTGGTGATATTATTGCAGCCACTTTTCCAGCAACTCTTTCCGGTAATGCGGAGAGGACATCTGCATGAAGGTTAATTGCTATCGCTATGTCCGCTTCTGGAATAAACTTTGGTAAAAAATCCCCTGCATTCTCTATAAAGCCCGGTAATGTCTTTGGATCTACCATTGAAAAGCTTGCGATTATGTTCTTGGAAAAACTGTAAAGTTTTTCCTTGCACTGCGTGCAAGCGTTAATTCCGCAAGCTCCATAGGAAGGACAGGAATTCGAGTAATTCATGAGGTTTGCTATGAATCTTTCGCCAAAGAAGCCATAGTGAAAGACTATAATTTTTAGATCCGAGTGAAACATAAATTTTGATAAACAAACCACATATTAAGACTTCTCCCGAAAATCTTAGTGTAAGTTGAGCAAGGATTTGACAATGTTCTCTCGAGCCCATTCTTTGTCGCTCACGAGTTCCATCATTAAAGCCTTCTCGGTTGGATTTGGGAAAAGATATTTAACGATCTCCTCAACGCTTTTTCCTGCATTATGAAGCTCATTGGCTTTCTTTTTTAACTCTTTGAGGTAAAGCAAGTAGTCTTCGACTCCTTCTCTACTCACAACACCCACACCAGCGTATGCAAAGTCAAAGTCGTATCCCATAACCTTTTCAATCGACTTTATTGTCTCTAAAAGTCTCTCTTCACGCATGCAAACCATTTGCCCTCTCGCTATGACGAGATCTCCGCAAAAAAGTTTTTTATCAATAAGAAAGCTTACGTGGTCAAAGCTGTGTCCGGGAGTTTGAATCACCTCCACTTCAATTTCTCCAATCTTCATCGTATTTTCGAGCTTTTTTGCATTTACAGCCTTTGGCTGTCCCCAGACTATTTTTCTATAATCCGGAATTTCTGGAGGATTTCTTAGAATTTCGAGCGATTTTTCTGGAGCATAAATTTTTGTTGAATTTTGCAGTTCAATCGCTCCACCGATGTGATCTTCGTGGTAGTGGGTGATAAACACAGCTTTTTTGTCGCAAAAGTTTGAGTAAACCTCTTTTGCTGTATGGGGACAACCGGAATCGAACAAAAAATCCGCGTAGGAATAAAAGTATACCCAGTAAAGAACTCTACCCCCAATTTCATGTCCGCATTTTACAACCTTAACCCCCTCGTGTTCAGAGGGCAGTAGCATAAATTCAGTTTTTGTCCAAGATTAAAAATTTTACCAATTTCAAATTTGAGAATCCAAAAAACACTTTAACTCTCTCTTCAGCCCCTCTTTTTCAATTAGATCAAGTGAAATGATAAATTCATCTTCAACTTCCCTTTTTGTTCCAACTACGAGGTATTTCTCGCCATCAATAATTTCAACTTCCCCTCTTGCTATCACTTTCTCCCCTCTAAATGCCTGTCCCGCAAAGGTATGGGTGAAAGAGAGAATTGCTTTTATCTCGTTGTGCTCAATTGCGTAATAAGCAGGATAGTCAAAAATGAATCGATCGTCGAGAACTTTTGCTGTGACAACTTTTTTTCCCAGCTTTATCCCCGGTTCTTCCGGGATTTTCACATCGATCTCTTCATAGCTGCGGACGTAGAGGAGATCAAAATATGTGTTACCGATAAAAGCCCTGTGAAACTTCCTCCTTTCTTGAGAGACGAAGATTTCGAAAGGTAGGGAAATTTTCCTCTTTTTATATATAAAGTTCCATGAGGACTCATCGAGATCCTGAAGAACTTCTTCTTCTATTCCTTTCTTCAGCTTCTCTCTTGCTAAAAACCACCATCTGCCATATACAATGAAATCAACGTCCGATTCGTTCCCAGATAGACCTATTAGTCTTGAGCCAGTTACACCCATCTGATTAAACGGAATTGAGACGAAAAAAGAAACAATTTTTTTAATCTCTGGATCCATAACCTCTATTAACCTCTTCTCCGGTTTATAAATCTCCTCCACTTCTTCGAGTGGAATCCTGAATATGGTTCCATCGTAGTATTTTGCCGCGATTGGGTGTTTTACTGCCTCCTCATGGCTCAGCTTTTTGAATTTTCTCCCCTCTTTAATCCTATCCCCCACCTCACTGCTACAGTATCTGAGAAAACACTTTGCCTTTGTTGCGTTTTTGTAGCCGAGAACTGAGAAATAGCAATCTCCAACCCTTAAAAAGTCTCTAAGGCGTATAGGTTGCATAAACTCTTTTTATATCTTTCACAATTGCCTTTTCACCTTCTTTTCTAAGAATCCTACCATCATTAAGTTTTATTCTCGTAATTGTGAAGTTTTTACCATCCACGCTGATTCGTTCACCCACTTTAAATTCAGTCTCGCCATCGAAAAGAAGCTTGCGTGAAGTCGTTACACTTCTTTTATGCAGGCTGAATTTAACGTAAACTTCTCCAACTTCTTTTAGCCATACTGCGCTCGTATCCTTAGCGATTCCGAATTCAGAAATTCTTCCATCTTTTAATTGTATGGCGGTAATTTTACCAATTCTGCTCTCATTCTCAATGTCGACTATTATTTCTTCACCCTTTACAAGTTCCTCTCTATCCGGAATTCTCACACTTCCAACTCGGGTCTCAGAATCTCTGCTAAGGATAGCTTTGATCTCAACCTCTTTTTCTGGAAATACAGTTGTATGTGTTCCACATCTCATGCAGCGATAAAGAGTCTCTTTAATCATCCTGTGCTCAGTTTTTTCCTTGCACGTGTCGCAGAATATTTCTGCTTTCATAATCAAGCTTAGCCCAAGTCTCTTTAAATAATTTCTTCATCAAATAAGCGGTCTACGAAATTTTAGCAGAATTGCAATCAAGGCACTTAGAATAATAGAAAATATGAGCGAACTCATTCCAAAGCCGGAGAGATAGAAAGCAATAAAGCTTATAAAAAATGTTGACACAACTGTTGCACTCGTGGAAATTCTCCAGCTGAGTTCCTTTAGCTGAGCCTCCTTATCGCTTTTTGGGGGCATATCTGTGAGCATACACCGCAACCTACGCAGAGATTTTCGTCAATCCTGAGTTTTCCATCAAATATCAGTGCAGGACAGGAGAAGGTGTTCACACATTCCATGCAAAGGTTGCAATCTTTTGTTACATTCAGCGGAACTATTGCAGATTTCTTTCTTTTTTCTCGAGCCCATAAAATTGCACATGGCTGTCTCGCAATCACGACAGCAACACCATCGTAGCTAATAGCCTTTTTTAGAACTTCTATAGTTCTTTTTAGATTGTAGGGATTTACTATTTCAACAAAATCCACGCCACATCCTCTAACAATGTTTTCGATTCTTATTTTCCCTCCCTCTTCGCCACATGCTCTAACACCGGTTCCGGGATGCGGTTGATGCCCGGTCATACCTGTTGTTACATTGTCGAGAATTACAAGCACAAATTTTGCTTTATTGTAAACGGCATTGATCAATGCAGGAATTCCCGCATGTATAAATGTTGAATCTCCAACTGTGGCGATTATTTTATCCTCAATAACATGCGAAAGACCATTGGAAACACCTACACTTGCGCCCATGCAGATCGTTATATCAACAGCTTCGAATGGCTTGTTTATCCCGAGTGTGTAGCATCCAATGTCGCTTGGAAGGCAAGCACTTCCAATTTCGTTAACAACTTTTCTGATAGCGTAAAATGTTGCAGAATGCGGACATCCCGGGCAAAGAACTGGAGGTCTTGGAGGAGCAATTTTTGCAACTTTTTCAGCTTTTTGCAGCATTGAAGTGTAATCTTTGCTGGGAGGGATGCCAAGAACCTTTGCAATTCCAATTTCAACCCTCGAGACATTGTGCTCGTAGTCCATTGGCATGTAGCCATTGATTTTTCCAAAAACCTTGATACCGAGAGCCCTTAGGTGGAGTTCGAGAAAAGGATCTACGTCTTCGACAACGATTACCGAGTCAAGCTCAGAAACGAATTTTTCAACAAGCTTTTCTGGCACGGGATGCGCGGAAGAGAGCTTTAATACTGGAAGACTGACTTTTAAGTTTTCCATGGCCTCTTTTGCATAAGCATAACTCAAACCACATGCAACAATGCCTATTTTTCCTTTCCCATCTTCAATCCAATTCATTTCCCATCTGCTGAAGAATTCTTCAACTTCTGAAATTTTTCTGTTCAAAATCAATTTCAGTTTTCTTGCATGTGCTGGCAAAACAACGTCGGTTTGCGGACTCTTTATCCATCTGACTTTTTCAAGCTTTTTCTCCGGCAATTTTCCAAGTTCAACAACCCCGCTCGCGTGACTCAGCCTTGTGTAAGTTCTCAAGATAACTGGCAAACCAAATTTTTCAGAAATCTGGAAGCTCTGTTTTGTTATTTCCTTGACTTCTGCAACGTTTGATGCCTCAATGACCGGAAGTTTTCCGATTTTACCGTACCATCTGTTGTCCTGTTCGTTTTGACTGCTGTGCATCGTTGGATCGTCAGCAGTAACGAGAACGAGTCCACCCCGTGCACCAACGTATGCAACGCTGAGCAGCGCATCTGCAGCAACATTCACTCCTACGTGTTTCATGCATGCCATTCCCCGTTTTCCAGCTAAGGAAGCGCCTATTGCAACTTCGAGAGCGACTTTTTCGTTTGCTGAGTACTCAACGTAGAATTCAAATCTATCTCTTATCAGGGGACAAACATCGCTCAGAGTGTCGAGAATTTCGGAGGAAGGAGTTCCGGGATAAGCAGCACAAACATCAATGCCCGCTTCAATTGCTCCACGGGCGATCGCTTCATTTCCGAGCAGCAGAACTTTTTCTCCCTCACTGTCCTTTATCAGGTCTCTGAGCATAAAGCAAGTTCTGAAAGCAAATAAAACACTTTCTGTTTTAAAGGAAAAACTGTTTAATCCTTCAAGCTTTTTGAACTTCATGTTCGATCTGGTGATAAAAAATGGTGTGTGCTTTGTGGATGGAGATTTCAAGCAATGCAACATTGGTATTGAGGGAAGAAAAATTGCTTATGTCGGTAAAGAAAACATCAGCGGTGAGGAAGAGATAAATGGAAAAGGTTGCGCTATTTTGCCGGGATTCTTTAATGCCCATACTCATTCGGCGATGACAATTCTCCGTGGCTATGCTGAATCTCTTCCATTGAAAGAATGGCTTGAAAAAATATGGAAAGTTGAGGCAAAACTCGGAAATGAGGAAATTTATTGGGCATCAAAATTCTCCTGCATTGAAATGCTGAAACATGGAATAACGTGTTTTGCAGACATGTACATCTACATGGACGAAGTTGCAAGAGCTGTTAGCGAGACTGGAATCAGAGCAGTTCTTGGCTATGGTATGGCGGATAGAGGTAGCGAGGAGAGAAGAGAGAAGGAACTAAAAATAGCGCTCAATTTCATTGAAAGATGGCATGGAGAAGAGAGAATAACTTGCACTTTAACACCCCATGCAATCTACACTTGCTCCGTAGAATTTCTTACAGAAATCGCAGAGGTTGCAACATCAATGGGGCTTATCAAGCACATTCATGCATCAGAAACGCTTTGGGAAGTGAAAGAAGCTATAAAAAGGTATGGAAAAACCCCGGTAGAACTGCTTAATTCAATAGGATTTCTGGATGATAAAACAGTCCTCGCACATTGCGTATGGCTCAATGAAAGTGAAATTGCAATTCTTGCAAAAAACAAAGTTAGTGTCGCCCATTGTCCATCGAGCAATCTAAAGCTTTCATCTGGAATTGCGAAATTGAGTGAGATGATCGAGCAAGGAATTAATGTTGCAGTTGGAACAGATGGGGCTGCAAGCAACAACTTGCTAAACATGCTTTCAGAGCTGAGACTTGCTGCTTTGCTACAACAGTTAAGAAGAAAATTCTTGAAGCCAAGTTATTATTTGGTTATGGGTACAGAAAACGGTTACAGAGCCTTTGGAATTAATGGGGGAGTAATTAGAGAAGGAATGCTTGCAGATCTAATAGTTATTGAGATCTCAATGACTCATTATCCTCTTTACGATCTGATAAACTCCCTTCTTTTCTCTTCACGAGGTTGCGAGGTTAGGGACGTGATTGTGAATGGGAAAATCGTAGTTGAGGATAGAACAGCAATTTTTGTTGACGAAGAAGAAGTAATCGAGAAATTTAATGCTCTAAGTGAGCGTTTAAGATTTATTTAGATTGCACTCCATTAAATCTTTTGCTATTTCACAGTTTTCAAAGATCTCTCTGGCCTCGTTTAGCAGTTTCTCTGCCGTTTTTGAGTATCTTGCGCTTATATGTGTAAGGAAAAGTTTTTTCACGTTCGCCTTCTTAGCAATCTCTGCAGCCTCTCTTGCTGTTGAATGCCCGCTCTCAACTGCCCAGTGTTTGAGGTCTTCAGTGAAAGATGCATCGTGAATCAAAATATCTGCATCTTTTGCAATCTCAACAGTTCTCTCGCAGGGTCTTGTGTCTCCTGTGTACACAACCTTTCTTCCTTTCTTCACTTCTCCAAGAACCAGCTCAGGAGTTATGATTTTTCCATCCCAAAAAACGGTCTCCCCTTTCTTTAGCTTTGCATAAAGTGGTCCAGGGGGAATTCCAAGTTTTTCAGCTTTCTCTCTTTCAAATTTTCTCGAACTACCTTCAATCAGCGCATAGCCCACGCTATGGACGATGTGCTCTGTTTTAAATGAAACAATTTTAAAATCGGGGAAGCAAAATTCGTTGCCGTCTGATGCTTTATTAATCCTAAGTTCAAAGTTGAGGTTCTCGTAACCGAAAATATCAAACAGAGCTTTAAGAATGTCTGGTTTTGGTGTGTAAAAATTTAGTTCCTTCCTCCTTCCATTCAGGGAAAATGTTTCGATTAAGCCAAAAATGCCAATGAAGTGATCCGTGTGCATGTGAGTTATGAAAATGTGATCAAGGTTTCTGAAACCGAGCTTCGCAGTTATTATTTGTTTTTGCGCGCCCTCACCACAGTCAAGGAGTAATCTGTGCTTTGAATACTGAACAAAGATTGCAGAAGTGTTTCTATCCGCAAAAGGGACTGTGCCAGCAGTACCGAGAAAAACGATTTTAAAAAGCATTAAGATTCGAGAACAATTTCGATATTCACATCTCTTGGCACTTGAATGCGCATTATTTGTCTCAGCGTCCTCTCATCTGCAGCAATGTCAATGAGTCTTTTATGCACTCTCATCTCCCAGTGATCCCAAGTATTACTTCCTTCACCGTCTGGAGCCTTTCTTGTGGGCACAATCAATCTTTTCGTTGGTAAAGGAACTGGACCACTTATTTCAACTCCTGTTTTTATCGCAATCTCCTTGATCTGATTGCATATTCTGTCCAAATCCGCCGGATTTAGGCTCGACAATTTTATTCTTGCTTTGGGTCCTTTAATAGCCATAAAAATCACCAAAAAAATAAGTTTATTTTCTTGGAGTAACGTCGAGAACCATTCCAGCTCCAACAGTTATGCCCATGTCCCTGATTGCGAATCTCCCAAGGGGCGGTATATCTTTGACTTTCTCGATCACCATTGGTTTCGTTGGCTCAAGCTTTACAAGTGCAGCGTCTCCAGTTTTGAGGAACTGCGGATTGTCTTCCTTAGCTTGTCCAGTTCTTGGGTCTATCTTTTTAATCAGCTGCACGAATTTGCATGCGATCTGTGCTGTGTGTGCGTGAATAACTGGTGTGTATCCAACTGTAATCGCAGTTGGATGCTGAAGAACTACAATTTGTGCTGTAAAATCTTTAACAACTGTTGGAGGATTCGTGGGATGCCCGGCAACGTCACCGCGTTTGAGATCTTTCTTTGCTACACCTCTGACGTTAAAGCCAATGTTATCTCCTGGATACGCTTCCGGAATTGGCTCGTGGTGCATTTCTATGCTTTTTACTTCACCGCTAACACCAGCAGGTTCGAAAACGACTTTGTCGCCAGTTTTTAGAACTCCGCTCTCAACTCTGCCTACTGGAACGGTTCCAACACCGCTGATCGAGTAAACATCTTGAATTGGGATCCTCAGTGGTTTATCTATTAGTTTTTCTGGTGGTTTTAGCAAGTTAAAAGCTTCAAGCAAAGTTGGGCCATTATACCAAGGCATCTTTGAGCTTTTCTTTGTTATGTTATCTCCATTGTAAGCTGATGCAGCGATGAATGGGGTCTCCTCGACTTTGTAACCAACCATTCTCAGAATCTTTGACAGCGCATCTTTTGCAGCATCATATTCCTTTTTGTCATAGTTTACTCTGTCCATCTTGTTTATAAGGACAATTAACTGGTTTATTCCAAGAGTTCTTGCAAGAAAAACGTGTTCCCTCGTCTGTGGTTGAACTTTTTCCACGACATCCATTACAAGCACAGCTGCATCAGCCTGGGAAGCGCCCGTGATCATGTTCTTGATGAAGTCTCTATGCCCTGGGCAATCAACGATTGTGATGTAATATTTATCAGTTTGGAACTTTCTGTGTGCTACGTCAATCGTAAGTCCACGCTCTCTCTCTTCTTTCAGTCTATCCATTACCCATGCAAACTCAAAGGTCGCTTTCCCTTTTTCTTGCGCCTCCTTTCTGTACTTCTCTATTATGTGCTCCGGAATTTCTCCTACTTCATAAAGAAGTCTTCCAATTGTTGTGCTCTTTCCATGATCCACGTGCCCTATAAAGGCGACGTTGATGTGCTCCTTTTCCTTTGGCATACCTATCACCTACCTTTTTTGATACACACAACTTTCAGGAGTGCATATAAAGCTTTCACATCTATATGAACATCCTCGCAATACGGAGGGATTCGAGAATACTTTCCTTAGCATTCCCTTCCACAATCTCTTCATGCCCTGGATAAAGATTTTCAACATCGAGCTTTGAAAGCATCTCAATTGATTTTAGAAGTTTTTTAGCATCTCCACCGGGAAGATCGTATCTTCCAAAGCTCCCATAAGCAAAAACAGTGTCACCGCTGAAAAGCCACTTCTTTTTTGGCTCGTATAAGCAAATACTTCCTGGAGAGTGTCCGGGTGTGTGAATAACCTCGAGCATGAGCTCACCGAGCTCGAATATTTCACCACCTTTGAGAGTTATATCTGGCTCAAAGAGCTTGAATCTAAGGCCAAATACTGGGGCGAAGCTTTGGAGCCCCATAAGTTTTATTTCCTCCTCATGAATCGCAATCTTTGCAATTCCTTTGAAAAATCCTGCTGCGGATGCGTGATCGTAATGTGAATGTGTTAGGAAAACATAGTCGAGCTCCCTTGGCTCAATATGCCTTTTAACAGCGCGGAATATGAACTCTGGGTCGCCACCAACATCGATTAGGGCTTTTTTCTTATCTATCAAAAGATAACAGTTCGCAGCGAGAGGTGGGGCAATTATGCGAATCAGTTTCATAGAAGTTCCATGTCCTCGATTTCAACGCTTTCAACGCCCTCGATTTTTCCAATCTTTGCTATGAAATTATCCACAACTCCTTCCGTATCGGGCATAATTGCAAGGATGTTCAGAGACTTCAAGCCAAACGCTACGGGTTTGATCGCAACATCTCTTAGCTCAACCCCCGGGAAGTTTAGCTCCAAGATTTTTTTGTTTATCGCATTTAAATCTACATCGATATCGATGGGCATTACCTTTATCTTAACAAAAACCCTTCCCATTTCACCACCTCATGGACCTGTGAAACCACAGGAGCACTTATACTTGTTTGAAAGTCTTCTACACCTTTTGCAACGGTAAATCCTCTCTCCGCATTCTGGGCATGGGAATGAAACGTATTCTGAGCCAACGAGCACAGCTCCACAGCTTATACAGCGTGCAATCATCATTCAATCACCTCTCACGAATGTCCCCCTTGCTCTCCCTCTCAATATATAATTTTTTAGCTCTTCCGGCGAGCAGATGAAGAGTTCAAGATCGTAATTTTTCAGCAATATTGGTGAATATTTATCAATTACCCCTACGGCTTGTTTTGCGATTACGAAGTTGGCAATTTCACAATCTTTTAAAACTCCTCCTGCTGCAGTTACTTTAACAACCCTTTTTTCCCCAGTTTTTGATGCTATCCAGAGTGCAATTGAATCCGATGTTACATCCCATGAATGGGGGAGTTCGTCGAATTTTTTCAGAAGCTGATAGGGAAGAACTATGAATTTACCTTCTTGCTTCAACTCCTGAAATTCTGAGGGTTCAAGGATTTCAAAGCCCTTTTTTTCCGCAAAACTCATCATGTAGTAACCATATAGATTCATCCCAAGTATTGCCATCCAGTGCGAGATATCATCATTGAGTTTCAGTTTTTCAACTAAGTCCGCAAATATCCAGCCACCTGGAATGACTTTTACATCATTCATTTTGGCCAAGATTTCAAAAATATCTTCGAGCTTTTTTGCTACACTACCCCCAATTTTCACTATCATATCTTTCTCATCTCGTAAAACTCCCAGTATTTTCTTAGCTCGTAATTGCCAACGATTTCGTAGCTTTTAAGGCAACCGTAATCTCTGTGAACTGCAAAAACGTAATCATAGTCCTGGGGGCATTGAGTTGTGAAAACAACATTTTTTTCTCTTAGCATCCATGGAAGAGGCCAATAGTGGCCATCTACCGCAAAAACGGCTACCTTGTGACCCTTCGCAAGTAATTCTTTTATTCTTTCTGCCATCTCCACAGCACCATTCTGAGTTTGTACGTAAATTAAAGGTTGATCGACGACGTTGTTGTAATCAAAATAGCTCACGTGGATCGAAATGATAATAGTTGCCACGAAACCAAAGGCAAATGCGATTTTTGTCTCTTTTCTCTCAAAAAACTCATTTCTCACAAAAACCATTGCAAAAAACGCAAGCGGTGTGGCGAGGTGGACTACAAGCCACGAAGTTTTGTAAACCATCGCATGGTAGAAAAGGAAGGCAAAAAATAGCCATAGAATTGCAAAGACCTCATAAAAATTAAACCTCTTTCGCGTAATTGAAGCTATTGCCAGTGCAAATGGTAGAAACTCATAGTGGAGCAATATGTTCATGAAGTAATAAATGGGTTTCTCATGCGGCGAGCTAACGCCTTGGGAGAGCCAGTAGGGGAGTGACCTCTCTACAAATCTATCTATCCAGTCTCTGCTGAACATAACTTTTACCCAATCCTGTCCATGGATTGCATATGCAAAGGCTGATGAATATAGGAAAGCGGAGATGAACAAAAAAAGAGCTGCGCAGATTAAAATATTTCGATCAATTCTGAAATCTTTTCTCCGATATTTCTCGATGAGCACGGCCAAAAAGAATACAGCAAAATACTGCACCCAGTTCTCTTTTGCTGTGAAAATTATTGCAAGGAAAACAGTCGCAATTAGGGCATTTAAAATTCTTCCATTTTCTCGATAGAGGAAATAGAAGTATAAAAAAGCTATGAAAGAGGAGACAACGATAACGTCATCCCTTGCGTAGCGGGAGTAATAAAGAATTGAAGGAGAGAAGAGCATGAAGAGGGCCAATATAAACGCTGAATTTCCAAACCATCTTTCAAATCTAAGTGCAAAGTAGATCCCAAGAATGCTAAAAACCGCAATTGGCAATCTCGCTGAGAAATCACTGTCACCAAAAGCAAGAAAAGATAAAGAGATTACAAAATAAACAAAGGGCCCATGAAAGGCTGGGTCGTAGCGATAACTCGGATTTTCGACAACATTTTTGAGTGCAATCCAAGCGTGAACACTTTCATCGTGATCCATGCATCGCATGTCGAGGAATGCAAATCTCGTGATAAATCCAAGAATTATTAGTATTAAAACGATTCTCTTCATATTCTCACTTTCACTTTGATTAAAAAATTTTTTCTACTTGTTCGGCTCACACTTAGATATACCATATTATAAGGGGTAAAATAAGGCAGCCCATACAATTAACCCTTTTTACGCCGAGAAAAGCTGTTGACAAACCAATTGGAATCGAGCTTAGGAAAACAGCAAGCCCAAAAAATCCGGTAAAAGCGAAAACGAGAGAAAAGAGGAAGACAAATGTAGCAATTGACATCTTTTTTACATCAATCGAGCTGAGCTTAATTGCGAGAAGGAATCCAATAGAAATTGTGGCTGCAAATGACAAAATTCCAGCAATTACAGATAAAGCTGCAATCTCGGAAAAGCTTGGAGAAAGATTTAGCGATTTTAACGCACTTACAGCACCACTTCTTACTCTCTCCGTTGTAAGAAACATAAAAAAGCATAAGATCGCATTGGCTGTATTTGCCGAACTCATTGCTGCAATATAATTCTCGTTTCTTCTCTCACCAAGCGATGCCAAAACAGTAGCTACACCGCTGCTGATTCCGGGGAAGATTGAAACAAAAAACCCAGCAATAGAGCCGCGAATTGTTGCCAAGAAATTGGGATAACAAATGCTTCTTATCTGTTTTGGCATATTTGCATTTCTCCCAAAAGCTGAAAGAAGCAAAACTGGGGCGCCAAAAAGTCCTGTGAGCATGGGGAATAAAACTGTGCCTGCAGGGGTTATTTCAGCTAATTGGGAATTTGAGAGTGCAACTAAACCCAGAAATCCGGAAAGAAGAAAAACAAGTGCAGCATAAAGCCTTTTTCTCCAAGCAGAAAGTTCTCCTTCGAACTCACCTCTTTTTTCGCTCATAACCAGCAATACCGCGATTGAGATTAGAACAAAAGGAGTCAGCTCTCTCAGCAGAGTATAATTTTTGGCAACGAAAATCGTTGTAAGAAATAGCGGAAGACTGAGAAATATTGCAAGAAGTGAAGCGAAGCAGGAAATTGTTAGAGCCTCAAATCCTCTGCCTTCGAGAACCATTCTGTGACTTGGTAGAATCCCTATTGCAGTGTCTTCACTTGGAATCCCGAGGAAAATTGCTGGGATTATGTTTGCTATTGTGTAAGCGATGGCTGAGGTTATGATCAATGCACATATCTCTGGTGGGGAAAAATAGAGGGCAAGAAGTGCAGAAAATGAAACTAAAAGTGATGCAAAGGTATTGCTATGCAATCCAGGGATTATGCCAGAAATTATTCCAAGTGCTGAACCAAGTAGCGTTGCGAGAATCATGCAGTTTCTCGGGAAAAAGAGTTTAAAAATCTTTAAAATTCGAATGTATTTAGCTTTGTGCTTGAAGACTTGTTCTGCCCAAAGTGCAAGAGGCTTAAAAAGAGATGCAAATGCGGGGTTAGCAGAGCGGAGAGAAATTTGGAAATTCTTAAAACCCATTACAAAGAATTTCTAAGACCACTGTTTGAATGCAACGATGAAATCGTTTACTACGAGGTTTTTGAACCCTTCAATGACACTCCTACAGAATCAATTGATTTTTTGCCAGAAAAACTTTCACGAGTTCTTCGCATTAACAAAATTGAAAAACTATATCCTTTTCAAAAAAGGGCAATGGAATTACTTCTTCAGGGTAAAAACGTTGTTATAACTGCCCCAACAGGCTTCGGGAAAACAGAGGCATTTGCGATTCCAATGCTTGAAAAGGCATTTAATGGAAAGGCAATGGTTTTTTATCCGACAAAAGCACTTGCAAAGGATCAGGAATTGAAGATAAAGAATTATGCAGCTCTGGTTGGATTAAAGGTTGTGAGATTTGATGGAGATTCGGGTAATGAAGAGAGGAGAGAAGTTTTCAGCGGAAGAGCGGACATAATTTTAACGAATCCCGACATGGTTGATTATCATCTTCGCAGAACTCAATCTTTTCGGAATTTTGTTAAAGATCTCAAGTTCATTGCAATTGATGAGCTCCATGTTTATACGGGCTTTTTTGCTTCGAACATGCACTATCTAATAAAGAGGCTTTCAAGGTTCGCAGATTTCCAGATTGCATGCGCTTCGGCAACGATTGAGAATGCGAAGGAGTTTGCTGAAGAGCTTTTTGAAAGAGAATTTTTCCATGTTCACGGAGATCACAGAAAATCAACTTTAAACTTCATAATGCGTGAGTGCAGTAGTATATATTCTGCAATCAGAGAAATAGTTCTGGCATATCCAAAAAGAAAAATTCTGATCTTTGGTAATAGTTACAAGAGTGTAGAGACCATTAACTGGATTCTAAGAAAATCAGGAATCATTTCCGCAGTTCACAAGGGGGGTTTAACAAAAGAAATCCGCGATGAGATTGAGAGTGAATTCAGAAGTGGAAAGCTAAGGGTTGTGGTTGCCACACCAACACTTGAGCTTGGAATCGACATAGGTGATGTTGACACAATCATTTCAGAACTCGTTCCTTATACTCAGTTTCTTCAACGGGTTGGAAGAGCGGGAAGGAGAGGACAGGAAAGTGTTGGTGTTCTCTTGCTAAGATCTGACGATCCAATTTCTGCTTACTACAAAAGAAGACCAAAGGATTACTTTCTTCATCAGGCAAATGGGTATGTTGAGAAAGGCAACGAGGAAGTCATTAAATTCCATTTCCTTTCTATGATTCTCGAAAAAACAACGAGAGCTGAGGAAATAAAGTCGGAAATTCTATCATTTTTGATATCGGAGGGTTTAGTAAAGCCTGGAAGAATTCTAACGTTGACAGAAAAAGGTTATGCTTTTCTTGAGAACTTTTCAATCCGCGGTGTTGGAGACAGAGTGAAAATTTTACACAACAAAAACGAAATTGGTGAAAGAGTTTTGCCCATCGCGATACGGGAACTCTTCCCCGGGGCGATAGTAATTCACAATGGAAAGAGGTTCAAGTGCAAAGAGCTAAACTTGAGAGAACTTTATGCTGAAGTTGAACTTGCTGAAAACGGTGAAGAGATAACAGATCCGCTTTACAGTTCTACTCCAAGAATATTGGCAGTTGAGGAGAGTATTGAATCCCCTGTTCAAGCGCATTATGCGCTGCTCGAGATAACGCTATCGGTTTATGGTTACATAAAAAGAGACTTATTCAGAGAAAAAAAGATCTTTTTCTATCTCGAAGATCCAGTTAAGTTCTCTTTCAAAACAAAGGGATTTCTATTTTCCTGCCCGTTTCCGGATGGAGGAGGAGAGGAGTTCTATGCTGGGAGTTTTCATGCAGTTGAGCATGTGCTTATAGAGTCGAGCAACGCGCTAACCGGCGGGGGTAGTAGAGAGATCGGTGGCATATCAACTCAGGAGGGGGATATTTTTGTCTACGATGGCGCAATAGGTGGAAACGGGCTTAGCAAGCTGTTATTTAAAAAATTAAATTCTGCTTTTTTGATTTCATACGAAATCCTTTCTCGATGTGACTGTGGGCGAGAGGATGGGTGTCCAAAATGCACCTATTCCTATCAGTGCGGTAACAACAATCAGCCGTTGAACAGAAGAGGTGCAAAAAGCGTTCTTGAGAAGATACTTGCGGGGGAGAAAAGAGAGACGGAATGGAAAAAATACACTCGTGTTGCTGAATTTAGATATCTACCCTAATGTTCTCTCGTTACAACCATCCCTTTTATCATCCGCTGTACTTTTTCAAGTTCATCTTCTCTTCCAATTGCCTTCATTATGCCATAGCAGAGTTTCATTATTGCCTCTCTATGCTCAATTTTTTGCCTGAAAATTTGCACTGGGGAGATTTGCAGCGTTTCGTATTCATCAAAATATTCATTTTCAATGCCCAGTGACTCCAAAAACTTTTTAATTTGAAAGAGCAATAGATGTAAGTGGACAATTTCTTCTTTGCCAAACTGCCCAGACATATAAATAATTTGTTTCAATATACATAAAGCTATCGGATTAGAAAAAATTGACAAAAATTTTAAGCTTATCTAATTACAACAATTAGCAATTAAATTTGTTATGTATTTCTTGC
>JAWBZL010000016.1:0-23253 GCA_038866255.1 Archaeoglobaceae archaeon | reverse complement strand
CATTGTAGCATCCACCATCGGCTCAGCAATGCTGAGATGCTTCCCGCACTTCTGCGCGAGATTGATCACGAATGAGTCTAACTCGTCCTCGTTCTCGAAGACGATGTTTGTTCTGAGATTTGTGTATTTTCTGTGAAACACGTAAATGGGAATGCCGTGACCGTTACATGAGATGTCTTCGATGTTTGGATCGAACATCATCGGAGTTACGCGATCGTAAAAAATTGTCTTTTTCATCACATGATAGAGAATTCTGTAGTAATCTGAACCCCCAATTTTAATTCTGAAATCGTCAAGAATTCGATTTACCTTGTTTCTCAGTGCGCTATACTTATCGCGGATTTCCTGTGGTTTTATGGGATAGTATTCAAGTTTTCTTGTGATATCGTTGACAAGTGCTTCCTCACCTTCCTGAAGTTGTGGTTCGTTAACAAAATATGTCAACTCATTTTCCTCATCATTATAAAGGACATGGATACTTGCAAACACGAATCTTGAATAAACGGGATATTTTTCAACTTCTAACAATCCGTCAGGAGGTTTAAACTCTTGCATGAGCTTTTTTGACAGATTTTTTGTTGTCTCTTCGTCGAGCCATTCTGCTTTTGCTCCCCTCTTTATGATTTCAAAAACTCCTCTTTGCTCCTTCTTTGGTAGCCTTATTCTGAACCTTGTAGCCATGTTAAAAATTTAGAACATTCAGGATAAAAAATTTTTTACTGTTGAGCTATCAAAATTTTTAAAGCCTGATAGTTTTATTATGGAACGAATTCATACTTTTGTTAACGGAAAAAAGATTTCGATTCTGAAAAGAGACAAAACTCCGATTTTCTATGTTCATGGCTCGGGTTGTGATGCAACAATATGGAGACTTCAGCTCGAAGAGATTGGAGGTTTTGCAATCGATCTTCCAAACCATGGAGAAAGCGACAGAGTGGAAATATGCAGCGTAGATGATTACGCTTACTTTGTTGCAAACGTTGTAAAAAATATTTCGGGAAAAGGAGTTATAGCTGGACATAGCCTTGGTGGAGCGATTGCACAGATGGTCTATTTGAAATACAGAGAGGTTGTTTCAGGTTTAGCCCTGATTGGAACAGGAGCGAGGCTCAGAGTTCTCCCCCAAGTGCTTGATGGGCTTGCAACCAGAAGCCATGAAACTGCAAAACTCCTTGCTGAGATGGCGTTTGCGAGAAAAGAGCTTATCAAGCAATTTGCTGACATATTTACCAAAAATGCGAATCTTTTGTTGGACGATTTGAGGATTTGCGACAAATTTGACATTCTCGAAGATTACAGAACTGGAAAAATCAGATTTGAAGTTCCAGCAATTGCAATAGTAGGAGAGAAAGATTTTCTCACTCCAGTTAAGTATTCGAAGTTCTTCACAGACTTTGGCTCGGAAATTGCGATTGTTGAGAACTCAGGGCATATGGTGATGATTGAAAATCCTGAAACGCTGAATGAGGTTCTAAAAAATTTTTTGAAAAAGTGCTCTAAGTAATTTCCAACAGCGAACTTTTTTATCTGAAAAAGTACACACAGAATTGTGATAAGTTTAAGTAAAATGCTCTCTGGAACGGCAACAGTTTCGGGAAAGATAACCTATGAAGGGGACTCCAGCTTCATTCCAAGAAAATTAAAGGATTTCTCATTAAAAAATGTGCCCATTGTAGTGTGGAACATCACGAATAGGTGCAATTTGAATTGTATTCATTGTTACGCAAGAGCTAATTCAAAGGCTGCAGAACTAAGCACGACAGAGTGCAAACGAATAATAAATGAGCTCTCTGGGATAGGGGTTCCATTAATCCTTTTCAGCGGTGGAGAGCCTTTGCTCAGAAAAGATGTCTTCGAACTCGCAGAATATGCCAAAGAAAGGGGTATTAAAGTGGTTTTATCAACAAATGGAACACTGATCGATGAGAGGATTGTAGATGAGCTCAAAATATTCGATTACATCGGAATTAGTTTTGATGGAACTAAAGTTCACGACAAATTCCGAGGAATGCAGGGGGCGTTTGAAAAATCTTTAAAAGCGCTTGAGATTGCGAGAGAGATAACCCTGACAGGAATAAGATTTACGCTCACAAAATACAACTTTTTGGAGCTTCCAGATCTTATAAAGATTGCAAAAGAACTTGAAATTCCAAGATTTTGTGTTTATCACCTCGTGCCTTCTGGAAAAGCGGTTTTTAGCGACGATGTTGATAATGGAACTCGTAAGAGGGTTATAAATTACCTCATACAAATTGCAGAGAAAGAAGATGAAATGGAGATTCTTACAGTCGATAATCCGGCTGATGGAATTTATGTATACCTGCAAACAAAAAGGGATGAGATTCTCGAATTTCTGAAATACAGAGGTGGCGATGGAAGCGGAATTAGACTTGCGTGCATAGATGAAACGGGAAATCTTCATCCAAATCAGTTCTGGATGGATTACACTGCTGGAAATCTGTCAAAGCAAAGCTTTAAGAGCTTGTGGTTGAACGATCCGCTTTTCAAAATGCTTAGAGAGAAGGAAAAATATTTGCAGGAAAGATGTGGTGAGTGCAGATTCAAAAAATTCTGCGGTGGTTTCAGAGTTAGGGCACTTCGCTATGGAAATCTGTGGGGTTTTGATCCAAGCTGCTACATTTAGCCCAGCTTTCCTGCTGCACTTCGAAGTTTAACTCTCATCTTCATTGAAGCTCTGAGAACTTTTTCGAAATCTGCCTCCTCCAGCAAAAATATCTGCGCATTACGGCAACGAAATGATTTAAGTGCTCTATAATTTCCTGATTTTAAAAGTTCTCTAACTACCAAAGCCTCAGCCATTGCAGAGTTGCTTATAATTGCCAAGTCAGCTTTTTCCAGAGCATATTTGTTCCCATTAAATGCAATAGCAACTCCGCCAAGCTCTTTAGCCTTCTCAAACATCTTACAATCTGTTATGCTGTCTCCTATGGCTATCGGAAAATCTGGAGCATAACTTTCAAGAATTTCAGCTTTCTCCCTTGCACCGATAACTTTTAGGTCTTTCAAAGATTCCCAGAATTTTGAAAAGAGCTTATCAAGAAAATCGTATAGTTCTCCACCGCTCAGCGATGCGATTACGTCAACACTATCGAGGAGCATTTTCCTCACATCGCTATCGAGCTCCATTTTAAACTCAACCTCGCTCGCATGAACTCTTTCAAACCCTATCTCCTGCGCACTTTTTTCCACAAACTTCTTATACGCTGTGGAAATGATGACGACTTCGCAATCTCTTTTAAGGATTAAACCCGCCTTTTTTGCTCCTGGAACAAAAATTGGTGTCAATTTTTCCACAACATTCCCAAGACCAGTGGCTGAGACAAATGGGACAAGAAGTTTCAGCGTATAACCAGCTTCATAATCCTTTCTTTTAAGCACATAGAAAAGGTAATCATCGTATTCACTGAGTTTCTGGAAGAAACGATCGTTGTTAAAGATTGCAAGTGTTAATTCGTATGCAAAGTCGTTTAGAACCCAAGGACCTTCCCAGTCTGTGAAGACATAATTTTTTTCAGTATTTTTGCCACTCCGGTTGAGTATTGAACTGCCTTTTTCTCCCTCCATACTATCTCCCCTGGAAGATACTTTTCTGCTATTTTTCTTAAGAAATATTTTCTCACAGGCTTTCCGCTTATTCTTGCAACTTTAAGGTTTCCGGGAATGCTTAACGCACATCTTATCACATTCCAGTTAAGATATGGCAGAACAAGTCTAACTCCAACATAATAGGATATCTTTGTATCTCTAACAAGGTTCTTCTCGCCAATCCTGCGCAAATCACTGAGAAGCGCATTTTCAAGTTCGGAACTTTCAAGCCTTTCATATCTCTTGTATCCACCAAAAAGCTCATCCGCGCCCTGTCCAAGAATTACTTCAGAATATCCCAGCTCTTTCGCAAAGTTAAAGAGAAAATAAAATGGAACTGCTATTGAAAGCTGCAGAAAACTAAAATCCTCGATAACATTGGTAACTTTTTTCAAAATGCTTTCAATCTCCTCTTTCTGAATTTTTCTTATCTCCAAATCCCCCGAAATCATTTTTGCAGCCTCTCTAAGCCATTCTTCATCTCTGTCTCTTGCAGTAACTGCAATCAAAGGTAAATCGTGCATTGAAGCAATTAAAGCCGAATCAAGACCCCCGGAAAAAGCTATACACCCATTTTTTACCCTCATTTTCTCCAGTTCTATCTCAATTACTCTCTCTGTCTCTTCAATGGTTAAATCACTTCTTCCAATTACTTCTTCGAAAGAGAAAACCCTTCTCTCCAAAATATTTCCCCTGTAATCAATTTTTAACACTTCACCGGGTAGAACTGGAGTTGGAGAATCAAGCGGAGATTTAAAAGATGAAATTCCGCTCTTTGAGTAATAAAGCGGTTTCCCGCCCAAAATGTCCCTGCTTAGCAGTATGTGAGAAGGGCGAAAGGCTACTACGGAATGTAAACATTCAAGTTTTGCAGGTAGCTCATCCGCGAATTTTAGATTTGGAGGTATTTCAGAATCATAAAAAACGTTCCCCTTCTGTTCACTCGGATAATTTGAATGTGCAAAAATCCTTTTGATTTCACAGTCTTCGATCTCGAAAGTTGCGTTTATCACAAAAACACGTAACTTGGAGAAGATTTATTGATTTCGGACTCTGAGTTTTTGTAAAATTTTTAAAACTCTTGCTCATGGGAATTATGTATGGAGAGAATCTTCGCCCCCTGGAGAATTCGCTACATCTTAGCACCAAAACCAAAAGACTGCGTTTTCTGCACTGCAGTAAAAGAAGATGAGAAAAGAGGTCTTGTGATATATAAGGCTAAAAAGAGCTATGTTATAATGAATAGAAACCCCTATAACCCGGGACACTTAATGGTGTGTCCTTACAGACACGTGGCATCAACAGAAAATCTTGACGACGATGAAATGTCCGAAATCTTTAAGCTCATAAATCTCTCGATAAAAGCAATAAGAAAAGCAATGAGCCCTGATGGTTTCAATGTAGGCATAAACCTTGGCAAAGTAGCTGGAGCGGGGATAGCTGAGCACTTGCATGTTCACGTAGTTCCAAGATGGAATGGGGATACTTCTTTCATGCCAATCCTCGCAGATGTTCAGATAATCCCCGAAGCGCTTGAAGAGACATATGAAAAGCTAAAGAAATCTTTCCAGATCCTCTGCGATAATCTTAAGCAATGAGTCGAGCGCTGAGTTGTTGAATTCTCTGTTTTTTATCTTTTTCCAGATTCTTGAGCCCTCGTCTATTTCAACAGCTGCACCATAGTAAAATTTTAGAATTATTCTCTTCAAATCCTCCGCATCTTTTCCAAGCTCTCCTCCAGCTTCAATGGCTTTGTCAAAACAGTGCATGTAATTAAGAGTCTCAAAACCCGTTCTGAAAGCTATAAAGGCCAAACATCCGGCTTCAAAGAATTCTTTCGCAGAATTTTTGCCCTCCGTTTCGAGTTTTTTTGCTTTTAGATACTTCACTTTTGCTTTAATTTCAATGGGAAGCTCGAGTGCTTCGAGTTCTTCAATTTTTATCGCACCCAGCAAGAGAAGGTTTTGCAAAATAGCATAATCTGACTTTAGATTAAGCGCCTCTTTGAGCATTTTTTCTGCCTCTTCTTTTTCTCCAAGTTTTATCAAAGCTACTGCAAGATTGTTAAGAACTTTTACCCTTTTTTCACCCTCCAAATTTTTTAAAGCTTCGGAAAGATGTTTTTCAGCCTCTTTAGCCTCTCCCATTTTTATTTCAAGCACACCAAGTGCAGAAAGTATTTCAGATTTCAAATTTGTGTCGGATAAGAACTCAGTTACGCTTAAGGCATCGAGATAACTCTTTTTTGCCTCTTCATATTTTCGGGTAACATGATAGAGGTTTCCAAGATTGAAAAGGCAGCCACAGACAAATCTCAGAAAATTACCATCTTTCTGCGCGAGTTCTACATAAAGTTTCAGAGCCTCGAGATAAAACATCTCCGCTTTTTCGAAATTTCCAAGTGAGAAGTAAAGATTACCAAGTGTGCCCAAAATTCTACCTTTTTCGTGATCCTTAAGATTGTTTAGAAGTTTCTCACCTATTATACACAATTCCTCAGCCTTGGCTTTCCCCGAATTTGCAATACGCACAAATTCTTCAACATTCATGGAACGTGTTCGAGCAAGTTTTTTTAATCTTATCTCTTTTAAAGCTTGTGTGAAACTCTTAGTGCTTGATACAACACTCCGGGATGGAGAGCAAACTCCTGGTGTGTCGCTGACAATTGAACAAAAAGTGATGATAGCTGAAGCATTGGATTCACTAGGAGTCGACATAATCGAAGCTGGAACTGCTATCTCTTCAGAAGGAGAATTTAAAGCAATAAAAGCAATAGCGGAGCGAGGACTTAGGGCTGAGATTTGCAGTTTTACAAGGATAAAAAAAGAGGACATAGACGCGGCTGCAGATGCAAACGCAGATTCGATCTTCATGGTTGCTCCATCTTCAAATTATCACATACAAGTAAAATTCCCGGGAAAGAGCAAGGATTTTGTGATAGAAGAGAGCGTGAAGGCTATCGAATACGCAAGAGAAAGGGGGCTCATAGTCGAGTTTGGCGCTGAAGATGCATCGAGGGCAGACTTTGACTTCGTTATACGACTTTTAAAGGCTGGAGAGGAGGCGAAGGCAGAAAGATTGACTTTTACAGACACAGTAGGAGTTCTAACACCCGAAAGAACTGAAGAGATAATAAAAAGATTGAGGGGGGAGCTAAAGGTTCCAATAGCCATACATTGCCACGACGACTTTGGATTGGCAACTGCAAATACAGTTTTTGCAATAAAAAGCGGAGCAAGTGAGTTTCATGCTACAATAAATGGAATCGGTGAGAGAGCTGGAAATGCTGCGCTTGAAGAAGTTGTCCTCGTTCTTGAGCATCTCTATGGGATAAAACTAAACATAAATAAGGAGAGACTTTATCCGGTTTCAAAGCTCGTGGAGAAGTTTACAAGAGTTGTTGTTCCTCCAAACAAGGCAATTGTCGGTGAGAATGCATTTACTCATGAAAGTGGAATTCACACTTCCGCACTTCTCAAGGATGCAAGAACCTATGAACCAATTTCACCGGAAGTAGTAGGAAGAAGAAGAATCTTAGTTCTTGGAAAGCACGCCGGTAGGGCAAGCGTTGAAGCAATACTAAAAGAACTTGGCTACTCAGCAAAAAAAGAGCAGATGGATGAAATACTCACAAGAATAAAAGAACTTGGAGACAAGGGTAAAAGAGTAACAGATGCAGACGTTCGCGCAATAGTTGAGACAGTTTTGCAGATAAAGACTGAAAAGAAAGTAAAACTGGAAGACCTTGCAATTTTCACAGGAAAGAATACAACTCCGATGGCAAGTGTAAAGCTGAAAATAAATGGTGAAGAGAAAGTAGAGGCAGCTGTTGGGGTTGGACCCGTAGATGCGGCAATAAATGCAATAAGAAAAGCTGTGAAGGATTATGCCGACATAAAACTTGTAAGTTATCACGTAGATGCAATAACAGGCGGAACCGATGCGCTTGTTGATGTAATCGTTCAGCTAAAAAGAGGGAACAAAATTGTAACAGCAAGAGGGGCAAGGACTGACATCGTTATGGCATCGGTCGAAGCCTTTGTTGAGGGTTTAAACATGCTTATTTAAAGCCAGCTTGATTTCTTTAACAATTTCTTCTTCACTTCTCTCACAATCGAAGTGAACGAATTTATTTGCCCCATTTACAAAAGCGCAACCTTTCTTGCAACCGCTTATAAAAATCACAAAATCCGCGGATTTTGAGTAAAAAATTTCAAATTCTGGGAAGTTCTTTCTTATCACTGCCTCAACTTTTTCTCTTTGGTATGTTTCGTTGCAACCACCGCAGTACTTTATTGCCACCCTCATTTGAATTTGGCAAAGTATTCCTCCTCGCTTTTACCACGAATTCTCCTAAAGAATTCGTCGGGTTTTATTCCCGCAATTATCTTAGCTAGCTCCTTCTTCATTTCCAAATTGCTCCTTCTTCCGATCATTATCTTCTGCGCTTGAGGTGACCCCGCGCCGTGCATTGATTCGGGAAGTTCTGCACCGATTGAGAGATTCTCAACAAGTCTTATCATGCGCATTCTTTGCTCAGTCGGAACTTCAGCAACCCCTTTCATGTATTTCTCGATGAAATCACGAGTTTCGGGATTTCTGTAGTCTTTCTCAGACGGCAATGTTATCACGATCCCCCCAGTTATGTCTTGCGCAATTCTTGACCACTCGTAGGGGAATCGGGTTATGTTTAGCTTTGTAACGTTAGCAAGCAAAGGATTTGGCATGTAAGCTCCAGAGGGGGTGCGATAGCCTTCGTAGGAGCATGCAAGGGAGCAGCACCAGCAAGTCTCGGCTAAGTGAATCATCTCAGTTATCTTATCAACGACATGCGAAGCTTTCGCAATTCCCTGCATTTCAGCAACGTTCGCAGTTGCGCCGATCAAAACATCTGCAACCCCGACTTTGCAACCCCCATAGTTCTGGCGATGGAAAGTTGCGAATACCTCGACGAGTTGTGCTGCAAACTCGTACTCTCCGCACATGAAAACGCGTTCCCACGGAACGAAAACGTTATCAAAGATTACAAGTGCCTCTCCGCCAACTGTTGCGTATTTTGCGTTTCCACAGTCCATGTCCCCATCGAGTCTGCGAAGATCGTTTGTTTGTCTGCCAAAGATCATTTTAACTCCTTCCGCGTCAACTGGCACCGCAAAGGCAATAGCATAATCTTTCTCATCCTCTTCAAGCGCTCTTGTGGGCATCGCAATTATTTCGTGCGAGTTCACAGCTCCAGTTATGTGTGCCTTTGCTCCGCGAACCACGATGCCATCACTTCTTTTCTCAACAACACGAACGTACAAATCCTTGTCTGCCTGCTGGCTTGGTCTTTTGCTCCTGTCCCCCTTTACATCTGTCATCGCCCCCGCGGGCATGAGGTCGTTCTTTTGCACGTATTTCACGTATTCTTTAATCCTTGAAAAGTAATCCGTGCCGTACTTTTTATCTATGTCGTAGCATGTTATGTATAGCGAATTTATCGCGTCACAGCCAACGCAACGCTGGAAACAGCTTCCAGTTTTTTGCCCAAGAAGCCTTAACATTCTAACTTTCTTTACAAGATCCTCATTGCTTTGGTGAATGTGTGTAAACCTGTTAATTTTCTCCCCGGTTAAATGAGACGTTGCGGTCATAACTTCTTCATATCTGGGATCGAGCGCAAGTTCATAAGTCATCGCCGCCGCATTAACATGTGGTGCGAGAATTGGATCGTCTGCAACGCTTTCAATTCTTTTTCCCATGAAATAGATCCTCGGTTTTAGCTTTCTCAAGCTTTCTATGTATTCTTTACCGCTCATCATCAAAACCACCGAAAAAAATGGGGAAGATTCCTATTTATAGATTGCGCTGTTTTTACAAACTTAAATTACAAAAAAATTTTAATTCTGAAAACAAAATTTGTTTCATGAAAGTCGAGGAAATAAAAGTTGTTGGGGTTGTTGGTGCCGGAGTTATGGGGCATGGAATCGCGCAGGTTGCTGCAAGAAGTGGTTACGAGGTCTTGATGGTAGACATAAGTGAGGAAGTGCTTAAAAAAGCGCTTGAAAACATAAAAAATGGCCCTTATGGGTTGCAGAGACTCGTAGACAAAGGAAAGATGACTAAAGAGGAGATGGAGAAATGTATGGGAAGAATAAGAGTTTCTACAAACTATGAAAACCTAAAAGATGCGGATTACATTATTGAAGCAGTTCCAGAGAATCTTGAGCTTAAGAAAAGAATTTTTGCTCAGTTGGATAAGATTTGTAAACCCGAGGCAATTTTTGCAACAAATACATCTGGAATTCTTATTTCGAGCATCGCAACAGCTGTTGAAAGGAAGGAAAAGTTCATTGGAATGCACTGGTTCAATCCCGCGCCGGTTATGAGGTTAATCGAAGTTGTTCGCGGTGCATTAACTTCTGATGAAACCTTTGAAGTCACAGTCGAGCTTTCTAAGAGATTTGGAAAAATTCCAATTCCAGCAAACGATGCACCTGGCTTCTTTACAACGAGATTCATAAATTCCTGGCTTGTTGAGGCAATAAGGCTATATGAAGCAGGAATAGCTGGGATAAAAGAAATAGATGAGATGTGCAAACTTGCCTTCGGATTCCCGATGGGTCCTTTTGAGCTGATGGATCTCATTGGACTCGATACAGCTTATCATATTGCGGAATATCTGTACAACGAAACCAAGGAGAAGCATTACGCCCCCCCGATAACTCTGAAAAAACTTGTTCTTTCTGGATACATTGGAGATAAAAGACTAAAGTTTGGAAGCAAAGGAGGTTGGTATGATTTTTATGGAATTAAAAAATAATTAAAAGAATGAATCGAGGCTCATCTGCGAAGTCCTAACATTCACTTCCGAGTATCCAAAGCGCTCGAGAATTCTAAGGACTGCAGGTAATATTTGGTGATTTACATAATAATCTTTGTCAATTTTTTTAACCTCGTAACCATCCCTAAGTTTTATCTTCACATTCTCACCATCGAACTCCTCAATCATATCCACAGGAAAAGCTCTGTCTCCAATGCCACCAGCTCCTTTAACAACAATAAAGCCTATTTTAGAGCCAACAGGATAAAAGATTCCTATTTCTTCAGCCCTCTTTGCAGCCTTTACATGCGCCTGCACAGCTTCGTATTTAGATGGTTTTTTAGTAAGCCCCTTGTAGATGACAATGTCCTCGAGTTTAATGTTGCCTTTCCTTATTGAATCAATCACTTTTGCGATATAATTTGCCGCCTTTTCCGGATTTCTCTCCTTTAGAATTATTTCTATGACCTCTCTCTGTGCATTCTTTGCAAGCTCGCACCAATCACCCCTTCTAACTTCAAGACCACGAACAATTATTCTGTCATCAGCCGTTATTCCTGCATATCTCTTCTTTTCTACGAAGAAGATTGCTTTAAAAATCTCATCAAGCTCGATCTGCACTGGAAGCTCCTGAGAAATTCTGGATATTAACTTCTCAACCTCTCTCCTGAGATCTTCAATGCTAAGAGGTTTAGAAACGAATATGCTGTCCGTATCGCCGTAGAGAACACTGAAACCCATTTCCTTTGCAATTTTTGCAGAAGTTTTTATAAAATGCCTTCCCCATGCAGTTGTTGCTTCTGCACACTCTTTACAATACCATCTTGCTCCACTCCAACCCATGTAACCATAAAAAGAATTTGTAAGGATTTTAAGAGTTTGCTGCTTAATGTCAAGCAATCTGTATTCTGGACTTTTCTCATTCATCTCCTTCATCGCTCTCTTTATTTCCCTTCTCCTATCTATCAACATCTTCAGAATTCTCCTGAAAAAGCCATCGGGCTGCTTTCTGAATCTGTATCCAACTTCTGGCGCGACAAAACACTCATCTCCACTAAAGCTCAGTGTATCTGGGCTCACGTTAAATGCAATCATTATCGATGGATACATACTTGCAAAGTCGAGTTCTGCAACGTTTTCATGCAGTCCCCTTTCTGGTTCAATTACAAAAGCCCCTTCATAACTTTCAGCTACTTCTGTTGCATTTGGAGCTATTTCTCCAAGCTTTTTTGCCTCGCTGAGCAAAAGCCAATCTACTTGCCTTCCTCTACCCATTCTCGATACATCGTCAAGTGGTAGTCTGAGAAGTTTCGCAAGTTCACAATGCATGGGTAAAAGTTCCTTTGCAATCATGAATGTGTGAACCACATCTCTCTTTGCATGCGAGAGAACCTTTTCCTTTTCGGTTTGCCAATACCTAGTTATGTCCTTTGCCTCTATGTCTTCCATCTCTATCTTAGCCCCCAAGAATTCAGCTATGTTCTCGAGCTTCTTTATCTTGACATCCGAAATTCTGAGCGCGATATCGTAGAGATCAACGTTAAGTCTACCAGCAATTTTGGGTCTTCCACCCCTAAAAGTGATTACGCTACCATCTCTCCCAATGGAGAGTGGAATTTTAAGTTTTTCCGCCCTCTTTTTTATATAAGGCCAGTCAAACGCATCTTGGTTGTATCCAACGATCACATCAGGATCGTAGTGTTTAATGATTTCAACGAACTCCTGAATTATTTTCTTTTCATCACCGTAAAGAATTTTCTCTTCTTCACCCCATTTTAATGCTATGACTATTATCGGATCTCTCTCCGCATCTGGCATTCCAAATGTTGAGAGCATTTCGCAGTCAAACGCGAGAATCTTAAGCTCTGGGATTTCCTTTTCAACCCTTTCAATTTTTTCAATCTCGTAGCTCTTCAGCTTTCCCTCCACTTCCTTACCTTCAATTCGCACTCCATCAAGGCATGCAAGGTCTTTATCAATTAAATAACGATAAGCAAATGGAATATCAGCCTCCCTTACTTCGCCAAATTGAGAAAAGAACTCTCTGAGCTTTGGAACGTGTTGTGGATGTTTTGCATAAACAACAAAAGCTTCTTCTTCTCTTCCAAAAATGTTTACGGTTTTTCTCTCATAGGAATCCGGAGAAATCATTTCTTTTTTCGTTTTGATCGTGGCTTTTTCTATTATCTCCTCATCACATCCCAATACGTAGAAATAGGGTTTGAAGTTCCTATCATAAGCGATAAAAACACCTTTGTTCTTACACCACAATCTTATAACTGCTCTATCGTTAATCGTAACGTATTCGGCATCAATCAGCCAACCTTCGACCACAAAGTAATTGGGTTCTCAAAAATTTAAAGTTAACCTACAGAAGACTTGCAACTGAGAAGGCAATTAAGGTTATGAGGTAAGCAATTAAGATTTGAGCAACAACGGATACCAATAAAAGCTTCGAACTCTTCAATTCCGAGTAAAGTGCTGCAATTGCAGCAGCACATGGAGTATAAAAGGATATGAAAAAGAGTAACCCGATTGTTTGCGAAATAGTTAAACCCATCAACTCCGCAACCTGCGCCATGTCAGCGGTTCCATAGCTTATTGCAAGCGACTCTATTATAAGCTCCTTTGCAAAAAACCCAACAATTATGGAGAAACCTATCTGCCAGTGTTCAAAACCAAAAGGAGAGAAGATTTTCGCTACTGGACCTCCAATCAGCTCTCCAAAAGCAAAGTAGTTTATAGCCCAGATTATGACTGCAAAAAGGAGTAAAAAAGTTCCTATTTTTGTTATAAAGGCCTTTGATCTACTCCAAGTTATCCACCAAGTAACTCTGAGGCTCGGGATATGGTATGGGGGCAGTTCAAGAAGGAGTTCAGAAACCTCGTTTTCAGAGAACTTCGCATACAGCTTCGAGATTAAAAGAAAAAGAGAAGTCGATGTTAAATAAAGCATTATAACTGTAATGCTCTGCACAACAGGCGAGGCTATAAAGGCGGAGACAAGAATTACTATAACAAGCAATCTTGCCTGACAAATCACAAATGGGGAGGCAATGGCTACTCTTATCCTTTCAGCATCTGTTTCAAGGATTCTCGAAGCTGAAATTCCGGGAACATTGCAGCCCAAGTTTATACCAAACGGAAAAACAGATTTTCCGGTTAGCCCAAAAATGGAAAAAAGCTTGTTCATCGAAACTGCCATTCTTGCCATTACTCCACTGTCTTCAAGTAGAGACATCAGAAAATTCACTAAGAAGATGAGGGGGAAAAAAGTTGCTAAAGCACCAATACCTGCCACGATTCCATCAATTATTAAGCTTTTTATCCAAGATTCGGGCAAAAAAGAGTTCAAAGAATTTGAAATCATCTCTACAGCAATCCCAAGCAAACCTGAGATACTGTATTTCTCAAAAAATTCTGCTATCTCTTTTAGCCCGAGTGCTGAGAAAATAAAATTCATCGGAAAGCCTGTATTAAGTGTGAATGCGAAAAATAGGACAGAGATTAGAATGAGGAGTGTAAATATAGATCCAAATCTGCTAAAGAAAATGGAGTCTATTTTCTCCTCGAAAGACTTTGTAGCGACGTTCACTTCCTCAACTGCAGCCCTAATCATTTCTGAGATGAGCTTATGCCTCTGCATCGCTATTATTTCTTCTGGTTTCGCAAATCTTGTCTCTATCTCCTTTCTTATAGTCTCAACTGCAGCTCTCTTCTCTTTGCTTAGCAAAGATATGACATACTCGTCTCCTTCAAGTGCCTTAACTGCAAGTCCTCTATTTTCGAGGATTTTTTCAGCCTCTTTCACATAACTCTCAAGAACTCCGTAGTCTATTCTCAGCTCCTCTGTTTTCTTTCTTTTTTCGAGAATGTCCAGCGCTCTATCGAGTAGCTGGTTGATGCCAAAACCCTTTAGTGCGCTTATCTGCACAACATCTACCCCAAGCCTTTCGGAAAGAGATTTTACATTTACATGCACACCTTTTCTCTCAATTGCATCCAGCTTGTTTATGGCGAGCAGAACATTCTTTCGAACTTCAAGAATTTGAACCGCGAAATAGAGAGATCTGTAAAGTGATTCTCCATTGAGTAAAACTATTGCAACACCTTCTTCAGCAAAGAGAAATTCTTTTGTAAGTTCTTCTTCTTTTCCAAGGGTTTTAAAACTGTTTATCCCCGGTAAATCAACGAGAAGAATTTCTTTATCGTGATGTCTAATCTTCCCCTGAAAAACCTCTACAGTCTTTCCCGGCCAGTTTGCAACATAGCATTTTTCTCCCGTGAGGCGATTGAAAAGCGTCGTTTTTCCAGAGTTTGGCTGTGCTATCAGAAAAATCCTAAATTCATTCATGAACCTCTTCCACAAAAACTTTTCTCGCAACCCCTCTGCCGAGGGCTATCTTCGCATCGCCAGATTTGACAATTATCTGTGAATTGTTACTTATAACTTCAAGAATCTGCCCGGGAACTATACCCATGTCTACGAGCCTCCTAACAAATCCTCTTCCACCAACAATATCTTTAACGATTACTTTTCCATTCGCATCGCTAAGGGGCTTCATTTAGGCATACCTAAATCCTCCCAGTATAAAAGTTTTTTGCTCGAAAAATTAAATTAAAATATTTTTTATTACAAAAACAAATTAGTGATAAACATGTAATACCATAGCAGTATTGGTGATGGAGATGAGATGGTTTGCGATAGGAATTGCAATCTGCGTCGCAATCTTCGCAACCGCGGGAGCATATGCTGGAGCAATTGAAGTGCCGTTCAAAACGATTGCAAAGGGACAGTTCTGCAATTACTATGGCGAAGACAACTACGTAGTCAGAGATGAAACGAATTTCAAGGAACTCATGGCGAAAGCAGGAATAGTTGTTAATGATAGTGTGAACTTTGATAGAGAGATTGTGATAGCAACCTTCTATGGCTGGAAACCGACTACTGGCTATGATATAACGATAAGAAGCATTAAAATAATCCCAAAGATGACGGAATTGAGCAACAAAGACGTGATGGTCGTGACGGTTGTTAAGAAAAAACCCGGGCACAACTGTATCCAGATGCCAGTTATAACTTCTCCGTTTCACATTGTAAAGCTTCCGAGATTCGATGGAACTGTTGTCTTCAAAGAAATAACTGTTGTTGAGCCCTGCAAACCCGCGAAGATCGAAGTCAATGGAGACTGGGGACCACCAAATAATTATTACTAATTTTATTTTTTCAAAATTTTAAATTTTAAGCTTCGAAACCGTTATCTGCCACAAAAACTTTCGCAAAGCATGAACTTCGAAATTGTTGCCAAGGACGCCCTTGGAAGAATATGCAGAATTGAAACAAATCATGGAAGAATTGAAACCCCTGCTGTGCTCCCCGTGATCAATCCAAATATCCCTTTCATTCCTCCTGAAAAAATGAAGGATTTTGGTGCTCAGGCTTTGATCACGAACGCTTACATAATTTACAGAAGCTTTAAAGAAGAAGCAATTGAAAAAGGTGTCCATAAGCTTCTAAGCGTTGATTTGCCGTTGATGACTGACAGCGGTAGCTACCAGCTAATGCTTTACGGCGATGTAGAGGTTTCGAACAGAGAAATTGTTGAGTTTCAGCAAAGAATTGGTTCGGATTTCATCGTCCCTCTCGACATCCCAACTCCACCTGACGCGGATTTCGCGACAGCTAAGAGGGATCTCGAAGTTACGATTGAAAGAGAAAAGGAAGCCAAGGAGCTTAAAGGGGAATCAATGCTTGTGCTCCCGATTCAAGGCTCGACACATGCTGAGTTGAGGAGAGAGAGTGCAAAAAAAGCTAAGGAGATCGGTGGCGACGTTTACGCAATCGGTGCGGTGGTACCTTTGATGGACACGTATAGATTCAAGGATCTTGCAAAACTGATTCTTGAAGTGAGATCCGTGCTATCTGTGGAGCCGATACACCTTTTTGGTTGCGGGCATCCAATGTTATTCGCTTTAGCCGTTGCAATGGGCTGTGATCTCTTCGATTCCGCAGCCTATGCGCTTTACGCCAAGGACGACCGCTACCTTACAGTCTACGGAACAAAAAAGCTATCAGAATTGCAATATTTTCCATGCAGTTGTCCGAATTGCACAAAAATGGAGCCAGAAGAGGTTAGAGAGCTTGAAAAAAATGAGAGAGAGATTTTCCTTGCGGAGCACAATCTCTACGTAACCTTCAGCGAAATAAGGACTATAAAGAATGCGATAAAGGAAAATTCGCTTTTTGAGCTCGTGGAAAAAAGAATTAGGGCGCATCCCAATCTCATTAGCGCTTGGAGGATTATAAAAGAATATCAAGAGCTACTCGAGAAGTATGATCCATGGATAAAGACCAAATTCCTTTATTGCGGGGTCGAAACTCTGCTCAGACCTGCTGTGAAAAGGCATGCTGAAGCCGTGAAAAACGTGGAGTTCGAAAAAGAGACGATTGTGATCTCCACAGATTTCGGAATTCTTGCGGACGCTTATCTTCGCCCAGTTTTTGGCGTTGTTCCTTTTGAGTTGCTCGAAAGCTATCCCTGTGGACATGCGGAAATTCCCGACGAGGAGAACATTGAGAAAGAAGCGATAGAAATTGCGATTGAAAATCTCAGGGACTTCATGAATTCAAAAAAGGGAAAGAAATTCGTAGTTCACCTAAAAGGAAGATGGAAGAAGTTTGCAAAAGATTTGCCTGAGGGTTGCGAATATGTTCTACACTGAAAAAAGAGATGGCTTTGCAAGACTTGGAGTTCTCGAGCTTGAGGAAAAGATTGAAACTCCAGCTATGCTTGAAGGAGAAATTCTCAAGAGTTTTGACTTTGGAAAAGCGCCATATGTGATTAAGAAACTTTTCCCTGAAATCTACGAAAAGCTGAAGCCAAGTGATGGTGTAGAAATCCTAACAGGAATCCCTGCGATGATGCCGAGAGAAATTGCAGAGGCTTTTTCAGAACTTCGCGGAAAAAAAGCAATCTTTGCAGTTGCGTGCGCAACGCCTTTAAATGTTTCAACACTCATTTACCTTGGCGCAGATCTTGTTGACAACCTGATGGCAATTGCAAAAGCTTATCGCGGAATCTTTTTCTTTGGCGATCTCGAGATAAATGTTGAGAGATTTGAAGGATTTCCATGCAACTGCGAAAACTGCAAAAGACAAAAAATTTCTGAACTAACGAAAGAGGAAATTTACGAAATTGTTGCGAAACACAACAGTGAAGTTCTCAGACAAGAAGTTGAGAGATGTAGAATTCTGATCGCTGAGGAAAATCTAAGGAACTACGTTGAAGCGAAATCAAAGTTGAGTCCAGAACTGACTGCTTTGCTTAGATTTGCAGATTTCGAGGAGAACAATTGTTTTCCGAGGTTTAAAAAATCGAGATGCTACTTCACGTCGCAGGAAAGTGTTAGCAGATTCGAAGTTCGATACTTCTTCCAGAGAGCCTTGGATTGCTATGAGCCAAAGACAAAGGCGTTGCTTCTACTTCCCTGCACTGCAAGAAAGCCTTATTTGATTTCGAAGACTCATAGAGCAATAAGGAGTGCGGTCAAAATAAACGTGAATGAAATAATAATATCATCCCCTCTCATTGTTCCCCGTGAATTCGAACTTCTTTATCCAGCGATGAACTACGACACTCCCGTTACAGGGCACTGGAGCGATGAAGAAATCGATTTTGTGGCGAAATGGCTAAGAAAATTCGTAGAGAAGGGAGAATTTGAAAAGATTATTGCGCACGTAGAAGGAGGTTATAGAAAGGTGGTTGAAAGGGCTTTGAAAGACTTCGACGTCGTTTTTACTGCGGAAGGTGAAATCTTAAGCGACATCGCATTGAAGAGGCTTAAAAAGGAGCTTGAAGGTTACGAGGGCTACGATCTATTTGGGGAAATGTTCAGACACGCATCAAATTATCAGTTCGGAATTGAAGCATCGGGAGTTGTTAAGGGCAGATACCCTGAAATAGAACTTTTTAAAGAAGAAAGGATTGCAAGGTTCGATCTGAGATACGGGAACCTCGACATATATGGTGGGTTTGCAAGAGAAATTCTGAAAAGCGGAAATTACGTTGTTAAAATCGCAGACTTTGAGCCAACTTCAACGATATTCTGCGCAGGTATAGAAATCGCGGATGAGAAAATTCGACCCAACGATGTTGTTGTTTTTTACAATTCCGGGCTCTATGGCGTTGGAGTTGCGAAAATGCACGGAAAAGAAATGGTTGAAGCAGAAAAAGGGGTGGCTATCGAAGTAAGGCGGAAGTACAGGTTTTAAGTTGCAACAATCATCTGCGACTGAACAACGTAAACTGGGTTCCCATAGGGATCAAAATAGCCGTCAAGCCTGAGAACTTTGGTTATTACAGTCTTCGTTTTGATTACACTCCCATCTTCGAGCTCGTACTCGTTCCAGTCTTCACCGACGATTGCCTTTATCTTAACAACTGTAGGTTTTCTTTTCTTGACTATTTCCTGAATTGGAGGCACGAACTCGGATGGCTGTCCACGCAGCTCTTCGGGAGCTCTTGCAACAACAACGTTCTGACTGTCTATTCTGTAAATTGGTTCGCCAAGTGCATCTCTTTGGCCTGTGTCAAAAACCCTCGTTAAAACGGATTTAAATCTTATAACTGTTCCATCTTCAAGGAAAACATTCACCCAGTCCTCTTTTCGAGCTTTAAAGTCGAGCTCTCTCATCCTCTGCATGGGGAAAGTTACTAAAAAGCTTTAAATGTGTTGCGGAGATTCTTTTTATGGAGAGCCTTATTCTTACTCGGAGAGAAATTGAGAAACTCGTTACCATGAAAGAAGCGATAAAAGCAGTTGAGTCTGCTTTCAGGCTTTATGCGACATCAAAAGCCTTGATGCCACCAAAAGTCTATCTCACTCTCGAAGAAGGGGACTTCAGAGCGATGCCCTCAGCGCTGATGGGCTACGCTGGGGTTAAGTGGGTAAATTCGCATCCTAAGAATCCAGAAAAAGGTTTCCCGACTGTTATGGCAGTTTATGTTCTAAGTGATCCATCAAATGGCTTTCCTCTTGCGATTATGGATGCAACTTTCCTAACTTCGCTTCGCACTGGCGCGGGTGGGGGAGTTGCGATGAAATATTTGGCGAAGAAAAACAGCAAAATCTTCGGCTTCGTGGGCTGTGGAAAACAAGCAATTTTCCAATTTCTCGCAGTAAAAGAGCTTTTTAATGCAGAGATTGTCAAGGCCTTTGATGTGAGCAAAAAGGCAGAGAAGAATTTCAAGGATTTCTGCGAGGAGGAGGGGATTGAATGCAAGATTGCAGAGCTAAGCGAAGTCTGCGATTGCGAAGTTCTGATTACAACCACTCCTTCAACAAAGCCCGTGGTTAAGAATGAATGGATAAAAGAAGGGGTTCACATAAATGCAATCGGCGCTGACGCGCCAGGAAAACAGGAGCTGGAGATGGAGATTCTCAAAAGGGCTAAAATCATAGTTGACGATCTCGAACAAGCTCTGCATGGTGGAGAAATAAATGTAGCGCACTCTATGGGGCTAATAAACAGAGATAACATCTATGCCACGCTTGGCGAAGTTGTTGCTGGTATCAAGAAGGGCAGAGAGGGCAATGAGATTACTATTTTCGACTCCACTGGATTAGCGATTCAGGATCTTGCGGTTGCGAAAATAATCTATGAGAAGGCAATCAAGGAAGGAATTGGAACAAAAATAGAATTAGTATGAGAATTGCGTTGCTAACTTCTGGCGGAAAGGATTCGATCTTAGCCTTGCATAGAGTTGCAGACCTCGGAGAAATAATATTAGTCACTGCTTTTCCGAGCAATGCGGACTCTTTAATGTTTCACACCGTAAACCTTCACATGGTTGATGAGATTGCAGATTGCCTTTGCTTGCCTCTGCATAAAATTCAAGTTTCAGGAATTGAAGAAAAAGAAGTAGAAGAGCTTAAAAAGGCTATCTCATCGCTTGAAATCGATGCGATTTGCTGTGGAGCAATTGCTTCGAATTATCAGCTGAGAAGAGTTAAAAAAATTTGCGACGAGCTTGGATTAAGATTACTCACCCCGCTTTGGGGGGAGGATCAGGGAAAAATTCTCAAAGAAGTCGCAGATGGCTTTGAGGCGATAATCGTGAGTGTTTCCGCAATGGGGCTCGATGAAAGCTTCTTAGGTAGAAGGATAGATAAAAAATGTGTTGAAGATCTGAGAAAAGTTGCAGAAAAAACAGGAATAAATCTCGCAGGTGAAGGAGGAGAATATGAAACGCTTGTTCTCAACGCGCCACTTTACAAGAAGAGAATTGTTGTTAAAAAACTCGAAAAAAAGTGGGAAAAAGTTCGGGGAGTTGCAATAGTTAAGGAGTTCGAAAAAATCGAAAAATCTTAGAAAAAGAGTTGTAGGCTTCAAAAGCCCATTTTTAATCGCCGCTTAGAAGTAGTAGGAAAATCGCGGTTTCGAACTGTTAATCATTAAATAATTTTCCGAAAGATTTATATAATCCCAAAAAGATAAGATTTGGAGGTGTCTAAATGGCATTGCTTAGAATGCCTCCACCACACGGTGGAAAACTTGTTGATAGAGTTGTAAAAAACAAAGGCAGGGCAGAAAAACTCGCTGCAGGCTGTCCAAGATTTGAACTCAAACCAACGACTGATGCAAAAGGTGTTCCAATAAGACATGTTTACAGAGAAATAATGTCCGTTTGCTACGGATTTTTCAGCCCCCTCGAGGGTTCAATGGTAAGAGAAGAGCTTGAAAAAGTTCTTAAAGAAAGAAGATTGCTGAGCGAATGGATTTTCCCATATCCGATTCTCTTCGATGTAAGCGAAGAGGATTACAAGGCTCTTGGGGTCAAGGAAGGAGACAGATTGCTTTTAACACTCAAAGAGCAACCATTTGCAACCCTTGACATCGAGGAAATATACAAGATTGATCCGAAAGACGTTGCAACGAGAACTTTTGGAACGCCTGAAAAGAATCCCGAAGTCGTTCGCCAGCCTTTCGATGACAAACATCCGGGCTACGTGATCTACAAGTTCCATCAGCCCGTGATCTTCGCCGGTAAATACACGATAATCAACGAGCCAAAGTTCAAGGAGCCATACGATCGCTTCTGGTTCCCGCCTGCGAAGTGCAGAGAGGCGATAAAGAGCAAGAAATGGAGGACTTGCATAGCTCATCAGACAAGAAACGTTCCACACGTTGGTCATGAGATGTTGATGAAGTGTGCTGCATTCACTGGCGACGTTGAGCCTTGCAGCGGAATTCTTGTCAACGCCATCATCGGTGCAAAAAGAAGGGGCGATTACCCAGATGAGGCAATTCTCGAAGGGCATGAGGCTGTGAACAAATTTGGCTATATAAAGCCGGAGAGACACATCGTAACGATGACACTCTGGGACATGCGCTATGGGAATCCAATCGAATCCTTATTGCACGGCGTTATAAGGCAGAACATGGGCTGCACGCACCACATGTTCGGTCGCGATCATGCGGCGGTTGGTGAATACTACGATATGTACGCCACGCAAATTTTGTGGACAAAGGGGATTCCGAGTTTTGGCTTTGAAGCTCCTCCGAACGAGGTCGATTACGGGCTCAAGATACTCCCGCAGAACATGGCGGAGTTCTGGTATTGCCCGAAGTGCGGGGAAGTGGCGTATAGCGAAACCTGCGGACACAGCAAGGAGAAGCAGAAGTTCAGCGGAAGCTTTGTCAGGGGTATTGTGAGCGAAGGCATCTTCCCGCCAAACGTGATTTTCAGACCAGAAGTTTACAAGGTGATAGTGAAGTGGTGGAAAGTCTACGGATACCCATTTGTGAACAACAAGTACTTGAAGCTGAAGGCGCAGGAACTCGAGGTCGACGTTCCAAAGCTTGAAATCCCGAAGGCATGAGGTGATCGTATGCCGCACTACATCGGCGTTATAATCGACGAGAAAAGAATGGAAAAGATAAAGGGGACTCCGCTTGAGAAGGAAATAAAGGACATGTTTGGAGGAGCACTGAAGATGATCGCAGTTCCTGTTCCAGAGGAGAAGTCAAAGAATATACTGAAGGCTTTTGACAAGGCGAGAATCGATTCCCGAGGTTACATTGAAGACGTTCCAGTTGCGTTCAGGAGAGCTGTGTTTGAGGAAATGATCAAGGCAAAATCATTGAACATCGTTGATAATGTCCTTGCGAGGATTGCAGAAATTCAAGAAGCTGCGAAGAAGGAGGATGAGTACATTCCACCCCCGGAGGTGGAATAAAAGAGAAAAGTTTAAATTTTTTCTCTTTAAAAGACTTAGGAGGTGGAAATATGCCGAGTTTTGTAAACCCGGATAAATGCGATGGTTGTAAGGCATTAGAAAAAACCGCTTGCCAGTACATTTGCCCAAATGACCTAATGGTTCTGGACAAGGAGAAAATGAAAGCCTACAACCGCGAACCGGATATGTGCTGGGAGTGTTACAGTTGCGTTAAGATGTGCCCGCAAGGAGCGATTGACGTAAGGGGTTACGTGGACTACACACCCCTTGGTGCGAGCTGCGTACCAATGCGCGGAACGGGCGACATAATGTGGACTGTAAAGTACAGAAATGGAAAGGTTTTGCGTTTTAAGTTCCCGATAAGATCTACGCCTTGGGGCTCGATAAAGCCGTTCGAGGGATTCCCAGAGCCAACGATGGATGCTTTAAAGACTGAATTACTTGCTGGTGAGCCGCAAATTCTTGGGCTGAACGAGCTTTACAAGCCCAAGAAGAAGGCGTGAGGTGGTTTAAATGGTATACGTTCCAAAGAAATACGAGCTTTATAAGCCTGAAGATGTAAAGACAGAAGTTGTAGAGACAGATGTTTTGGTCATCGGCGGCGG
>JAWBZL010000015.1:0-25159 GCA_038866255.1 Archaeoglobaceae archaeon | reverse complement strand
TCCCAGCGTTAAGGACTTGCTCTTAGCCTCAACTGCAATCGCAAAGGATAAAATTATTTTAACCTGTGACGAGGGCTTCGAAATCTTTAGAGACTACGGGCTAAAGCTAAAAATCCTTGAGCGGTAATCAGCTCTAATCGCTTACCAAGTAGTCCACAGCCTCTTCTGCAGTCTCGAAGATCTTCATCCCTCTCAGAATCACTGGAGGCTTTAAAGATGCGACACGCTTTCGCTCTTTCAGGGCTATTGCAAGCTCAGAAATCGTTCCGTATTCTCCGCCAATCGAAATTAAGGCGTCGCTTGAATGCACGATGATCATATTCCTCGCATGTCCCATGTTAGTTGCGATCTTTATGTCAATGTATGGGTTCGCTTCCTCAACTCCCCTCGGAAGCACTCCGACCGTTATTCCGCCTTTACTCTTTGCCCCCTTGGCACTTGCTTCCATAACACCGCCAAGCCCGCCGTTGATCAAAATACAACCCTTCTCTGCAATAAGCTCACCAACTCTGTAAGCGAGTTTATAGGTTTCTTCATTGCAAAATCCACTGCCAATGACGCCGATTTGCATATCGATTATATGGAGTTGGGAATAGATTAATAAGACTTGCAAAAACTCCTCCCATGGACATCTGGGGTTTCATCAAGAAATACTATATAGACTCGATAGTTTACAAAGAAGGCTACAATGTCGTTAACACAATTACATGGGCAGTAATACTTGTAGTTACTGTCTTTTTACTTTACAGATACCTTGAGAAAAGATTTGAAATAAATTGGAAATTCATTTTTGCCACAATGCCATATATAATCCTTGGTTCTGCCTCAAGAGTTGTTGAAGATGCTGGATTCCTTTCTCCACCGGTTTCTTATGTCTTCATGTCTCCCTTCATCTTCTTTTTAATCTTCTTACTCGCATTTCCCTCGCTGCTAATATCGAGGAGATTTTTCGGAGCAAATTATTACAAGGTATATGCAGCAATTGGTCTGGTTTGTGCCATTTCAACACTTCTTCTGCTATTCTTAAATCTCAGAATAGAGAATCCGCTTGTCCTACCTTATGGTATTATCTTTGCACTTTCAATAACCTCCGTTTTCTCCCTAATACCCAAAACGAGAAACTTGCTTAGCCTCGCAGTTCTTTTTGCGCATATGCTGGATGGTTTTGAGAGCTATCTTGGAATTCAATACCACAACTACGTGGAAATTCATGTGATACCAAACTTGCTCGTTGATAAATTTGGCGCAGTTTCCTTGCCCGTAGTAAAGTTTATTGCAATAAGCTCAATTCTTTATTTAATAGATTCATCAAACGAGAAAGAGAACCTAAAGAATTTTATAAAACTTGTTCTGCTTGTGTTTGGCCTTGCTCCCGCTCTTAGAAATGGATTAAGGATAATGTTTGGTGTTTAATTAATTTTTAGCAAAAACTATAAACTCTTTCTGCCAACTTAAATCATGGAAATAATGCCGATTGCCTTCGACTCAATGGGTGTGCGGAGCATGGCAACTTTTGTGAGAACAAGGGATCTCAACATCTTTATCGATCCAAGTGTTAGTTTGGCGCCATCAAGATATGGTTTGCCACCCCATAGAATTGAAATCGAGCGAATGAATGAGAAATGGATGGAAATAAAGGAGTTCGTAAAGAAAAGCGATGCTGTAATAATCACACATTATCACTACGACCACCACAACCCAGAGGAGGTTGAAATTTTTGAAGGAAAAAAGCTATTTTTGAAACATCCAAAAGAAAAGATAAACAGAAGCCAGGTAGCAAGAGCAAGTTATTTTTTGGAAAAACTTAGAAATTTAAGTGTTGAAATTGATTTCTGTGATGGAAAAAAATACGAGTTTGGTAATACAACAGTTGAGATATCAAAACCAGTTTTTCATGGAGCAAATCAAAAACTTGGCTTTGTTTTGGAAGTCTTTATTTCAGATGGTAAAAGAAGCTTTCTTTTCTCCTCGGATGTGGAAGGACCTTTACATGAAGATCAGACTGTCTTCATCATTGAAAAGAAGCCAGAAATCGTTTTCATCGATGGGCCAATGAGTTACATGCTCGGTTATCGATTTTCTAAGAATTCATTGGATACAGCGATAAAAAATTTGAAGAGAATTTGTGAAGTCGTTAAAAACCTCGTTCTTGATCATCATTTACTTCGTGATCTAAAATGGAGAACAGCGGTTTCTGAGCTCTTTAGCTATGCTGAGCAATTCGGAACCAAAATTCAGTCTGCAGCAGAGTTTTTTGGGATGAAGGAGGATTTACTTGAAGCTAAAAGAAAAGAGCTTTACGAGCAAGGATAAGCTAATGTTAAGGATTCACATAAACTCTTTTTTGAACCTTAAATCCTTTTTTCACACTTTCAAGCACAAAAATTCTTGCCTTTCTAACAGCATCTTCCATCGACTCCATCGCTAAATAACACGCCAGTGCCGTGCTGTAAACACATCCAGTGCCATGAAAATTCCCAGGAATAAGTTCTGCTTCGACACTGTAAATTCTTCCATTTTCACAAACAATGTCTCTACCCCTAAGCTCTCCTCCAGTTATTACAACGTTGCAACCAAATTTTTCGAATATTTCTAAAGCGAGATTTTCTGGATCTTCAGATTTGCCAAAGATTTTTGCTTCGGAGTAATTTGGAGTTGCAACGGTTATGTTTCTCATCAGAATTTCATACCCACTCTTCTCCCCAAGCTTTCCTCCAACTCCGGCTTCAATGACTGGATCGAGAATCTTTGGGCAACTAAGCTTTTTTAAAAAATCTGAAATTGTTTTTGCAATTTCCAAATTTGGTATAACTCCAATTTTCACAGCAGAGAATTGGAAATCCGAAATAAGAGCGTTTAATTTTTCTTTAATGATTTCAGGATCAATGGGATGAACGGAAAAGAGCTTTGAACTATTCTGAACTGTTACAGCTGTGATAACTGAACAAGGATGAAATGAAAGTGTTTTTGCAACTTTTATGTCCGCACTAATGCCTGCACCACCGCTTGGATCGAGAGCAGAAATTGTTAAAATAAATTTCATAAAAATTAAATTAGAATAACTCTTTCAGATTTATTATGTGTTTTCCGAGTTTTCCGCCGTAATTTCCGGCTGTTATCTTTACAACCCCGGGAATTTTCGTGGCTGCGAGAATTCCGACTCTCATCGCTTTTTTAACAGCTTCGACGTTCAAACCATTGATCACGATTTCGTAAACCGCATTAACTCCTGGAGGGATCTGAGAACCTTCAACTTTCTCCCTCAGTGTTGGGGCAAATTTTTCGTTTGTCGAAGCTTTCAGGAACTTGTATTTGTTTGCTCCTACCTTTGAGCCGGAAGCAACAATCCCGCCTGGGAAGGGTGTTATTACTCCCTCCACGTCTCCAATCACATCAACTGCAGCCTTCGCTGCAGCGAGTGCGGAAGGTTGTGTTTGAGCGAGAATGAAGAAGTTCCCACCTGCAATTCCGCCTACATAGCCAATGTGACTTTCAACAATAAACTCCCCCTGCATCATTGGAATTGCATAGCATTTTCTCCCACCAACCTCCACTTCTCTCTCGTAGCCATCTCCAAAGAACTTTAACTTGAAACCAGTATCAAACTTGTCCTGCACTTCGGGCAATCCATTAAAGGCTGCAGTTGTTGGTGCAGTAAGAACGCATTGTCCTATTCTTGCAAGCAGCTGCTCTTCTAAACCCTTTTTGCTCATGTGACAGATCTGGATGTAGTAACCCGGTCTACCGTCTGGAGTCTCGCTCGGCAGAGCTTTCTTTTCAATTCCCGCTTCTGCAGGGCACATGATCACAGAAGTCCCAAAGCCTGTAGCTTCGTTTGCAGAAACCCAAGCCCAGTAGTAGTCATATGCCGTTATCAAAACTCTTGCGATTTTTATGTCAAAAGCCTCCGCAAAAGTTTCCTCAACTTCTACACCATTTACCTTCATGTCACAAAATTCAAGAGGAAGAATAAAAGCTTTGTGTTTTTAGCTGTTCAGTCTTAAGCCTTCTTAATACCAATTAACTACTTTTCTTCTGCGGGGAGAAATGTAATTTCAAAAAAGAAATTTTAATATGATAGGAAAATTTTATTTACCAGGTTACCACTTTCTTCATAAAAATAATTCAGAGCGTTCTTGAAACTGCTGAAGAAGGGGACAAGAACTCATATCCTTCCCAGATATATACAGTTTTTACACAGTATTTATGTGGCTTTCGGAAAAATTTGGAGATTTCTTCTGGATATTGTGGACAGAAGCGTCCGTTGAAAGGCTGAATCATCTTGGAAAAAATATGGTTTTCCTTATTAGAGAAATAAAGAACTTTATTCCAGAAGGCAGGCTCATTGTGTCTCTTGGAGTTAACTTTTTGCCCCTTTATGGATATGAAATCTCCAGAGCAGTTGAGGCACTCACTTTCTCGATGAAGGGTGGGATAACTGTTGTCAGTGATAACCTTGATATGAGGTGAGGAACTTTTATAATTCCAAAAAAGAATAACTAAATCGATGGACTTAGCGCAGCAGATAAAAGCGCTCGAGGAGGAGATAAAAAGAACACCTTACAACAAAGCAACAGAGCACCATGTTGGAAGACTTAAAGCAAAGCTTGCAAGACTCAGAGAAGAACTTGAAAAAGAAAAAACAAAAAGCGCGAGACAAGTGATGTCTATAAAAAAAGAGGGGGACGCCACCGTCGCTCTTGTTGGATACCCCTCGGTTGGCAAGTCATCAATTCTGAACGCCTTAACTGGGGCGAATAGTGAGGTTGCGGACTACGATTTTACAACAAAAAAACCTGTGCCGGGGATACTTGAATACAATCACGCGCGCATCCAGCTAATAGACATGCCTGGGATTGTTGAAGGCGCTGTCAGCGGAAAAGGTAGGGGGAAAGAAGTAATATCTGCTGTTAGAATTGCAGATCTCATTGTTATAGTTGCCGATGTTTTTAGAGTTGAGACAATTGAAATTATAAAGAAAGAGCTATATGAAGCTGGTATAAGGCTCGATCAAAAGCAACCGGGTATTGTGATAAAAAGAAAAGATAGGGGCGGGATAAAGGTAATCTCCACCGTTCCCCTGAGCATAGACGAAAAAACGATTGTTGAGATTATGAAGGAATACAGAATTCACAATGCAGATGTTCTTTTCAAAGAAGATGTTAGCATTGAAAGATTGATTGATGCGCTTTCGGGGAACAGAGTTTACGTTCCATCAGTTGTGGTTGTTAACAAAATAGATCTCATGGATGTGAACACAAATGCACTTAAAATCTCGGCAAAAGAAAAGGTAAATCTTGAGAAACTTAAGGAAGAGATATATCGAAAGCTCGAATTTATAAGAATTTATCTAAAACCTCCTGGAGAGAAGGTGAGTGAAAAACCGATGATTCTTAGAAAGGGGGCAAATGTAGGGGATGTATGCAAAAAGCTGCACAAGGATTTCATTGAGAACTTCAAATATGCGAGAGTGTGGGGAAATTCGGTTAGATTTGAAGGGCAAAGAGTTGGGTTAGATCATTGCTTATGCGATGGAGATATAGTTTCAATTTACACTTGACGGTTTTTACGGTTTTTTAAAAATCGGTAAATACTTATATGTAGGATTTTGTTAGATTTAAGGGGTGATGAAATGAGAAAGATTGATGAAAGAGAATTTCTGAAGGCAATTCAAAGCGATAAACTGGTAGTTGTAGACTTCTATGCGGACTGGTGTATGCCGTGCAGATATCTTAGTCCAACGCTTGAAAAGTTGTCCAAGGAATTCAGGGATGTGGAATTTTACAAGCTGAACGTTGATGAAAATCAGGAGCTTGCATTTGAATACGGGATCTCAAGCATTCCGACAGTGCTTTTCTTCCGAAATGGGAGATTGATTGGTGGCTTTGTTGGAGCGATGCCGGAAAGTATGATAAGGGCAGAGATAGAAAAAGCTCTTGGTTTATGATCTCTTTAAAGCAGATATCTAAAACTCTCGATTGTAAAAGCATATTTCAGTGTTTTTTTGGTTTGAATGCTGAAGATGTCCGAGTTTACGAGGTGCTTTTGAAAGGATTTGGAAGAGTGGAGGAGATAAGTAAGGCTTTGGGTAAAAGAGAGAATTCTGTTTACAAATCCCTGCAAAAACTGCTGATTGCTGGACTCGCTTATAGAGAGAAGAGGACAATAGATGGGGGAGGATATTACTTTATCTACAAACCCACACCAAAGGAAGAGATAGCGAGGGAAATTGAAATCGTGATCAGAGAACTGTGTGAAAAAGTTAAAGAAGTTTTGAGGGAGTTACTTGATAGCAGTTCTAAGCTGTAAGGGTTGTGGAAACTGTAGCAAAGTTTGTCCAGTGCCGGAGGCGATTGTGAGAAATGGGGGGAAGGTTTTAAAGATTGATGAAGAAAAGTGTTTAGAATGCTACGAGTGCGTAAAAGCTTGCCCATACGGGGCACTGATAGTGATGGATTAAGGATCGCTGAGCTGCTTAAAATTGTTGAAAAATACGCTGAAAAAGGATTTATCCCGGAAGAAGAGCTTAATGAGGACTTGATGCTATCTCTTGATTACTACAAACTTGCAATACCTCTTAAGGCCGAAAAAGACTCCCTATCTTGGATATCAAGGCAATTTGGCGGGAAAATGGAAATACCCTATATTGTTAGGTTCTTTTTCAAATTTAAAGACTGGAAAAAGGCGATTGAAGAGTACTTTCGAACCATAGGTGAAAAAAATGCAAACGAATTTGTTGAAATATTTGAAGAAATTAGCAAAAAAGCAAAGAATTTCGTAATCTGTGCTGAAGACATAGTTGAAATTGCATTAAAACGCAATCGTGATCCGGGAGTGTTGATTTCAGAGCTTAAGGGTTCCGGACTCATAAGCCCTACTGTGGGTTGTGGTGGATTTGGAAAAGCCAAGGCTCCGCTTTACGAATTGAATAGATTTTTTGCGATGCTGATAAATCAATAAAGTTTAAAATATCAATACTACTTTTTTTGTGCAAAAAAAGAGAATTAGAAAAAAAGAGGCGAAGGAGATATCGAGGGAAGTGAGCGAGAGAGCAGGAGTTAATGTTGAGGGCGAAATGGAATTGTTGGATTTTGGGGATAAAAAGATAATTCTCGTGAACAACGAACCGCTGCTTTTTGAATACGAAGATAGGCATTATGTTTCTCTTTATGGAGCAATAAAGCTGAAACCAGAAAAATATCGTGTTACAGTCGATTCTGGAGCTATGAGTTTCATAATGAACGGTGCAGACATTATGAAACCTGGAATAGTTTATGCTGACATTAGAATAAAAGAGGGGGACTTTGTTTATGTAACTGTGGAAGGTAAGAGGAGTCCTATTGCAATAGGAGTTGCGATGTGTGGCGGTGAAGAAATGAAGGGGAGAGGGAAGGCTGTGAAGAATTTGCATTATTTGAAAGATAAGATATGGGGGTATTTGCTTGAAAGCGGACTTATATCTTGATAGAATAAATTTTCAGGAGTATTTGCCAAAAAAGGATTGCTGGGAATGCGGAAGCTCATGTAGCGAGTTTGCTAAGAAATTAAAAGAAGGAGAAAGTGCAGAAAAATGTCCATATTTGAGCAAAAAAGAAGTCGAGTTTCTAAACTTGGCTGCCAAGGCAAATGAATACTTGGAAGTGCCTATTTACCCAACAACAATAAAAACAAAAACAGGCCTGGTTTTCAGTAGAGAAGATGCGGTTACTCTCGTTACAGCCAATTATCCCTACACGCAAGCTGCAATTGCAGAAGTTATGGTAAGGGCGGGAATTGATTTTAACATGCTCATAATCGATACCGAAGGCTACTCAGTTGATATGGCTGTTTATCTTGGGCTTTTTAACGGAGAAAGATTTGTTAGCTTTGCAGAGGAGCTCGAGATGATTGATAAAAGAAAAATCATAATTCCAGGACTTGCAAGCAAAGTGGGGGATGAAATATCAGAAAAAATTGGTTTTGATGTAATCTCTGGCCCGATTTGTTGTGCGGAGATACCGATATTTCTCCTGAAAAGAGGACTTCTGGATAACATTTAAATCTTTAGAGAGATCATTGCTCATGGCTCTCGGTTTCGTTCTTATAAAAGTTGCTCCGGGGAAAGAAAAAAAGGTTTACGATAGAATAGCGAACATAAAGGAAGTGGAGGAGCTATATCCGCTTTTCGGGGAGTATGATTTGATTGCTAAAGTTGTTGTGAAAGATTTTGAGGAGCTCAGCGATATAGTTGTGAACAGGATAAGAACAATTGATGGGGTTGTTGAAACAAAAACTTTGACGGGGGCAAAGTTTTGATGTTGCGCGGATTAAGAATAATAGCGGAGAACAAAATAGGTGTTCTAAGAGACTTAACATCGATAATCGCAGACGAGGGTGGAAATATCCAGTATGCACAGAGCTTTCCATTGCGATTTGGAGAGCATAGCGGAAAAGCTCTAATTTACTTTGAAATCGAGGGTGGAGACTTTGAAAAAATGATTGAGAGGATAAAAAAACTTGATTACATTGCGGAAATCGAAGAAGAAAAGCCTTTCGAACAGGTTTATGGAAAAAGAGTCATAATACTTGGTGGCGGAGCCCTGGTTTCGCAGGTTGCAATTGGTGCTATAAGTGAAGCAGATCGTCACAATCTTCGGGGAGAAAGAATAAGTGTTGATACAATGCCTGTAGTTGGTGAAGAAGAGATTGCTGAAGCAGTTAAAGCTGTTTCAAGACTCCATAGAGCAGAGGTTCTCGTCCTTGCAGGTGGTTTAATGGGGGGGAAGATTGCGGAAGAAGTGAAGAGGCTCAGAAAGAAGGGAATAAGGGTTATATCGTTGAGCATGTTTGGTAGTGTCCCTGAAGTTAGTGATCTTGTCATAAGCGATCCTGTAATGGCAGGAACAATTGCTGTTATGCACATAAGCGAGAGGGCAAGGTTTAATATCGACAGGGTGAGAGGGAGGAGGGTTTAAAAAATTTAAACGATAAAGTGATAAGCAGAATAATAAATCAAAATTGAGCGGGGGTTGCCGAGTGGCCAAAGGCGTAGGATTCAGGGTCCTATCCCGTAGGGGTTCGGGGGTTCGAATCCCTCCCCCCGCATTTTTCTCGGCTTGATCAAAAGATTTTCAAGCAGCAAGTCTTTTAAAGGAATCTAACAAAAAGATACTGGTGATCAAAAATGCTCGAGAACGACTGTTTGATGAGTGAAGAGGAAGCAAAGCTAAGAGAAGAAATTAAGGAGTTTGTTGCAAGTGTCGATGCTGAATTGCTTAGAAAAATGGATAAAAACGAGTTAGACTATCCTTTTGAATTCGTGAAATCATGTGCAGAGAGAAAATTGCTCGGACTCAGATTTCCTCGCGAGTATGGGGGTCGTGGATTGACTTGGGCTGCAGAAAGTGTTGCTCTTGAAGAGATTGGCGTTCTTGGTCTTGGACTTGGTTGTGCTTATTCGATGGTTAGCATTGTAGGTGAGGCGCTTTATAGATTTGGCAATGAATGGCAAAAAGAGGAGTTTCTAAAGCCGATAATAAAAGGAAAAAAGATCTCTGCGGAAGGTCTTACCGAGCCTCGAGGTGGTAGCGACTTTTTTGGCACAACTACAAAAGCAGAGAAAAAAGGTAATCTCTGGATTCTTAACGGTTCAAAAAGATTCATAGCTGGGGGGAAAGTTGCGGATTTCTATCTGATTTACGCAAGAACTGACCCAAATGCACCGAGCCACAAAGCACTTACTGCCTTCATTGTTGAGCGTGAAAGAGGTGTGGAGATTCAGGAAGTTTACAATCTCCTTGGTTTTCGTGGAATGGGGACTTCGAGGATTGTTTTTAACAACGTTGAAATACCGGAAGAATATGTCCTTGGCGAAGTGAACAACGCTCGGGAGATTTTTAACAGGATGATGATTCCCGAGAGACTTACTTCTGCAGCAGGAGCAATTGGGGGTGCGAGAGCAGCGATTGAGATCGCAATTAAATACTCGGATAAGAGAAAGGCTTTTGGGAGAAAAATAAGGGAATTTCAGGGGGTAAATTTCATGGTAGCTGATGCTGTGACAAAAATTGATGCTGCGAGAGCACTTGTTTACAATGCAGCGAGAGCTGTGGATTTATACGATCAGGGAAATTTTTCACAGGATCCACGCAGACTTGTAAGTGAGGCAAAGTTATTCGCGACCGATGTTCTTTGGGAAGTTGTGAACAAGGCAATGCAAATCCTTGGTGGTATAGGATATACACAAGTTTATCCAATTGAAAGGATGCTCCGCGATGCGAGATTAGCACCAATCTGGACTGGAAGCAACGAGATAATGAAAGTCCTCATCCAGCACGAGACTTACAAGCTTATGGGGCTGCCATCGAAAGACAGAGATATTGAAAAGGACGCTATGGACTGGTATAAAGAGTGGGAGAAGGTTTACGAGTGAATTTCGAATATTTCAGCCTTTTCAACAGCATTTTTTTCCATTTCTTCAAATTCCTCAAATTCTTCAATTATTTCTCTTTTTGCCCTTGTTTCTGGATGTTTTGCAACCATAAGTGAGCAGCAATCTTCATAGGGCAGAATGGAGATTTCATAAGTCCCAATTTTTCTTGCAATTGCAATTATTTCTTCCTTGTCGAAACCAAGCAGGGGTGGGAGAACAGCGAGTTTTGATGCACTGTAAAGGACGTTCAAATTATCGAGCGTTTGACTTGCAACTTGGGATATATTGTCTCCCGTAACAATTGCCTTCGCCCCTTCTTTCTCTGCAATCATATTTGCCATTCTAATCATGCTTCGTCTATAAGCAATCATTCTGAGTTTTGCTGGAACAATTCGGATTATTTCCATTTGAATCTCTTCAAAAGGAACCATGTAAAGCTTAAAAAATCCTTGATATTCCGCAAGTTTTTCTGTAAGTGCATAGATTTTTTTCCTCACTTCTCTCGAGTGCAGCGTTTTGTTAAAAAAGTGCACACCAACAACTTCGCATCCCCTTCTCATTGCCATAAAGCTTGCTACAGGGCTATCAATACCACCAGAAATCGAAGCCACCACTTTTCCAGCAACTCCGACTGGTAAGCCGCCTATGCCTTCATAGCGCTGCGAATAAACAAGAGCTTCATTACCAATCTCGATCCAGATAGTGACATCAGGATTCTCAAGCTTCACTTTTTTGCCCGTTTTTTCAGCGATAAAACTACCAACAGTTCTGTTTATCTCCATGGAGTTCATTGGAAAGTTCTTGTTTCTTCTTGAAGCAGAAATTCTGAAAGTATTGAACTCCTCAGGCAAAACTTTCAGTGCTGCAAGGTTGATTGCATCAATCTCGAGTTCTGTTTTGTATCCGACACCAAAGTATCTTATTCCCGGAACTTTCTTCAGTTTCTCTTCAACATTCTCTGCATAAATAACTTCAATGTATCCGTATCTCCTTTTTGCCTTTGCAAATCTCGAAATGTTCTCAACAAGCTTTCTCTCAAAGAAATCCCTGTTTTTTCCCTTTACACCGATCTCGCCATAGTGGACTATGCAAATCTTTTCCATAAAAAAAGTTGGCAAAGATATTTAAATGGTGTTGGGAAACTTTTTTATGGATCTAATCACTGCGGTTGAGAAGATAAGATCGATGGAAGTTCGTGGAGCTTCAAGGATTGCGAAATTTGCTGTTGAAGTTCTGAAAGAGCATGCACTAAAAACGAGGGAGAACTTCGATAGGGAAATGCAAAAAGCCTCGCAACTTCTTTTAAACTCCCGTCCAACAGCTGTGAGTCTTTACAATGCTATAAACTACGTTATGCGATACAGTGGTGAAAGTGTTGAAGAGAAGAGGGAAAATCTCATCAAAAGGGCTGAAGAGTTTATAAGCTGGATTGAAACTGCACAGAAAAAAATCGCTGAAATTGGAGAGAAGAGAATAAAAGATGGTTCAACAGTATTAACTCATTGCAACTCCTCAGCTGCGATTGCTGTGATAAAGAGAGCACATGAAGTTGGGAAAAGACTTGAAGTCTTTGCCACTGAATCCCGACCGAGATGGCAGGGATATATTACTGCGAGACAGCTAAAGGAAGCAGGGATGGAGGTTACAGTCATCGTTGACTCAGCCGTGCGATTCTTTATGGGTGAAGTAGATTGCGTAATCGTTGGTGCGGACACAATAACTGCAAATGGTGCCTTAATAAACAAAATCGGAACATCCCAAATAGCTCTCTGTGCTAAAGAGTCAAGAGTTCCATTCATGGTTGCTGCTGAGACATACAAGTTCAGTCCGAGAACTCTTGCAGGAGAACTCGTTGTGATCGAGGAGAGATCAATGGATGAAGTTTTACCGCAGGAGCTTATAAAGCTTGGAGTCAAAGCTAAGAATCCGGCTTTTGATGTAACACCAAGGAGCTACATAGATATCATTATCACAGAAATTGGCGCAATACCTCCTGAAATGGCTTACCTCGTGATAAAAGAACGCCTTGGATATGAAGAGTTGAAAGAAGATGAGATAAGGGTTTCTGAGATAGATTAGCGCTTCTCTCTTGGCATACAAATTATTTCCTTAATCTCTGCATCAAAGAAATTGTTCATGTGAGCTGGGCGAATAACAATCGCAGTATCAGCGCCACGGGATCTTCCACCAATTGAGATAACCTCGGTTATTGGAATGGCCCCGCTATCAGCAGCCATTATTGCAATTTCAACACAAACTTTGAGCCCATGACCAAAAAGGGATCTTAAAGCCTCGGCAATTGCCTCAACTCTACTAACACCGCCAAGTCTTCTGCTTATACTCCTTTCCAAACCCGACAAAACATGAGATTGCCTTACTATTTTTACACCTTTACTTTTCAGAAATTCCTCGGTTTCTGGACTCATCGTGTTCTTTCCTTCTTCTATGAATCCAGTGTGATATGTAACGACAACAAGTTTTGTTCTCTCATCGAGAAACTTCAGCGCCTTTTTTGCTGTCTCGCCGTAAGAGGAGGCTAAAATTATGTGCTCTATTCCGAGTTCTTTTGCTCTCTCAAACGCAAGTTTCAGCGTTTCTTCCGTGTTTTGCTCACCGGGTTTTTCAAAATAAACAATCTTCTTTTCCATCATAGAAACCACCCTGTCATGAGAATGATTGCAAGAAGCATTAGAATTAACGCTATCAAGCTCGCAAAAATTGCAATTTTTGCATCACCAAAGATAATTGGCAATGGACCAATGAGAACGACACCTCCAAACTTCTTTTCTTCTTTCAGCGGGGGTTCAAATCTTTCTATTTCATATCCCTTGCCGAGATGGGCAAAAAGGAAAAGAGTTGCAACAATAATTGCAGTGAATATTAACATTAGCAAAGCAATTGCAACATTAGAGGCAACAACGATCGGAATTGGTCCAATAAGAATGACTGCACCATAGCTAACGCTATGGATGGATGAGAGGACGAGCATAGCAATAATTATCATCGCCAGCGCCAATATTAACCACTTCACGCAATTTTTTTGGAGCAAGGACTTATAAAGATATCAACGACAAAAATTTAAGCAACATAAAAAATGATTGGCATGAGAAGTGAAAAAGTTTTTCAGGGGCCTTTGAGGGTTGGTCATCGTGCCCTTGCGAGATGTGTTGGCTTCACAGAGAGCGATTTTGGAAAACCTGTTGTTGCTATCGTCAATTCTTGGAACGAAATAGTCCCCGGGCATGTGCATCTTCGAGAATTGGCAAATTTTGTTAAAATTGGCATTCGAGAAAAAGGGGGAGTCCCGCTTGAGTTCAACACGATTGCGATTTGCGATGGAATTGCAATGGGGCACGAAGGGATGAGAACTTCTCTGCCAAGCAGGGATGTGATAGCGGATTCAATTGAACTTATGGTTAAAGCACATGGCTTTGATGCAATGGTTTGCATAGGAACTTGTGATAAAATAATCCCGGGCATGCTTCTCGCAGCTGCGAGACTTGATTTGCCCACAGTTTTCGTTTTGGGTGGCGGAATGCTCCCGTTTTGTCCGAGTTATGGACACTTTAAAGGAAGAAAAATGACTGCTGTTGATATTGCAGAAGTTTTTGAAAAACTACAACGCGGAATTATTGAAAATGAATATGCAAAGTTTGTAGAAGAGAATATTTGCACAACCTATGGCGCGTGTGCGGGAATGTTTACCGCAAACACAATGCAGTGTTTAACCGAAGCTTTAGGGCTTACACTTCCGTTGATGGCAACAACTCCTGCTGTTTACTCAGCAAAAATTCGATTGGCTCTCGAATCTGGAAGACTTGTAATGGATGTGCTTAAAAATGATATAACCCCTTCTCAAATTCTGACGGAAGAGGCATTCGAAAACGCGATAATCGTTGACATGGCTCTTGGTGGTTCAACAAACACAGTGCTGCATTTGCCTGCAATTGCGAACGAAGCTGGAATAAGGCTTAGCCTTGATAAATTTGACGAGATAAGCAGAAAAGTCCCAAATCTTTGCAGCATTGCCCCAAATGGACAGCACACGATTTTCGACCTCCACATGGCCGGAGGAGTTCCGGCGTTATTGAAGAGACTTGAAAAATTCATAAACAAAGATTGTCTGACTGTTATGAACAGAAAAATTCGTGAAATAATAGAAGTGGCAAGAATATATGATGATGAGGTAATAAGACCACTAACTAATCCCTTCCGCAGAGAGGGCGGTATAGCAATCCTTCACGGCAATCTCGCTCCAAAAGGAGCAGTTGTAAAAACATCTGCGATGAATGAGAAAATGATGAAATTCCGCGGCCTCGCGAGAGTTTTTGACTGTGAAGAAAGTGCTGTTTCAGCAATACTGAGCAGAGAAATAAACGAGGGCGACGCAATCGTTATAAGATACGAGGGGCCAAAAGGTGGGCCGGGAATGAGGGAAATGCTCACAGCAACTACTTTGCTCATGCTTTCAGGTTTTGAAAACGTGGCTTTAATCACAGATGGTCGCTTCAGCGGCGCAACTCGGGGTCCTTGTGTTGGTCACGTCTCACCAGAAGCGGCGGATAAAGGACCAATTGCAGCTGTGAAGGATGGTGATGAGGTAGAGATAGATATTCCTTCAAGAAAACTGGACGTTCTACTTGATGAGGATGAGATTGAGAATAGGCTTAGCAAAATTAGGGAATTTGAGCCAAGAGTAAAAAAAGGTTGTTTGTACAGGTATTCCAAACTTGTAAGCAGCGCTGATGAAGGTGCTATTTTAAAATAAAACTTTAATTTTTTGAAAAGTTACTTTTTTGCCCCTCTTATCATTGAAACTTTCCCAGTTCTTGCAACTTCCTTTATACCATACCCCCTTACCATGTCAATAAAGGCATTTATTTTGTCCTCATCACCAGTTATTTCAATTATGAAGCTATCCTTTGCCACATCAACAATTCTTGCCCTGAAGATGTTCGCAAGCTCAATTATCTCTCCCCTTTTCTCTGGTGGCGCGTTTACTTTAACAAGACAAAGCTCCCTCTCTACGGAATCCGTAGTTACATCGCTGACCTTTATAACCTCTACAAGCCTGTTTAGCTGTTTTGTAACTTGTTCGAGCACTTTTTCATCCCCTTTTACAACAATCGTCATTCTCGAAACATCATCCCTTTCAGTTACACCAACTGTTAGGCTCTCTATGTTAAATCCTCTCCGTCTGAAAAGCGAAGCAACCCTTGCCAAAACTCCGGGCTTGTTTTCAACGAGAACTGCGATTGTATACTTCATTTTCAATCCTCCTCCCCAATTATCTCCTTCAAACTTTTGCCAGGAGGAACCATTGGGAAGACGTTTGCTTGAAAGTCAACCCTAAAGTCAACCACAACTGGAGTGTCATTTGTCTCCTTTGCCATTTTCATCGCCTCCTCAACCTCGCTTGGTCTTTCAACTGTAATGCCAACAGCTCCGAAACCCTCTGCGATTTTTTCAAAATTCACTTTTTCGCAGCCTATGCAGGTTGCAGAATACCTTTCGCGGTAAAATATCTCCTGCCATTGCCTAACCATTCCAAGATATCCGTTGTTAAGTATAAAGACTTTTACTGGGATGTTGTAATGCGCACATGTCGCGAGTTCTTGGATGTTCATTAAAAAGCTCCCATCACCAGCTATGTCAATTACTTCTTTCTCAGGACAAGCAACCTTTGCACCCATTGCAGCTGGGAAGCCGAAACCCATTGTGCCAAGACCTCCGCTGCTTATAAACTGCCTTGGATGCTTAATTTTAAGAAACTGCGCACTCCACATCTGGTTTTGACCGACCTCAGTTGTTATTATTGCATCGGGGAAAAACTCGTTCACTTTTTCAATAACGAATTGCGGTTTAAATCCATCTCTTTTATATCTTAGTGGAAATTTTTCTTTCCATTCCCTTATTTTGTCTTCCCACTCCTTTCTCTGCCTGTATTCTACAAACTTCCTCAAGGTTGTGAGAATTCTCTTTGCATCTCCGACTATTGGCACATCGACGCGAACATTTTTACCAATTTCCGCGGGATCTATGTCGATATGAATTATCTTCGCCTCCGGAGCAAATAAGGCTGCGTTTCCAGTTGTTCTATCGCTAAAACGACAGCCAACAGCGATTATCAAATCACTCTCGCTGAGCGCATAATTTGCATACTTTGAACCATGCATGCCAACGAAACCAAGACATAGAGGATGATACTCGCTAATTACACCTTTTCCCATAAGAGTTGTCACAACGAAAGCTGGAATCGCTTCGGCAAGTTCTGTTAGCTCTTTTGATGCATTTGATAGCTTAACTCCTCCTCCTGCAAGAATTATTGGTCTTTCAGACTTCATTATAAGTTCGGCAGCTTTTTTTATTTGCATGGGATGCCCATCGTATTTTGGCTTGTAACCAATAAGCTCAACCTTGCTTGGATAATCAAACTCGATGTCCGCAGTTGTTACATCCTTGGGTATGTCAACAAGCACTGGTCCTGGACGACCTGTTGAGGCTATGTAAAAAGCCTCTTTAACTATTCGGAGCAATTTTTTCGGATCTGTAACTAAATAATTATGCTTTGTTACTGGCATCGTTATTCCAGTAATATCCGCCTCCTGAAATGCATCGTTGCCTATCAAATGTCTCGCAACTTGTCCTGTGAAGACAACGATTGGCGAGGAATCCATGTAAGCATTTGCAATCCCTGTTACTGTATTCGTAGCTCCCGGGCCAGAAGTTGCAAAAACAACCCCGGTTTTTCCACTCGCTCTTGCATAACCATCAGCTGCGTGTGTTGCGCCCTGCTCATGTCTCGTAGTTATGTGTCTAATATTTGAGTCGTAGAGAGCATCGTATATCTCGAGTATTGCGCCACCGGGAATTCCGAACACAACTTCAACACCTTCTTTTTCAAGAGCCTTAATAAAGGCATCAGCGGCACGCATAAACCCACCTCAGAGTAAGCTTAGAAAAGGGTTACACTAACTACCCGTGCTTTTGTGCTGTAAACCATTGTTTTCGCATATCTTCTGCTGTTTAAATACTTTTGGAAGGGAAATGATTTTTTAATCTCAGCAAAAAATAAAAATTAAAGTTGATCAAAAGTCAAGATTCTAATCGAAGTTGGTAGCTTAACAACGCTCCCGAGCTTAACGCCAACGATGTAATTTATATCTCTTTTTGCTGCAACATCAACGAGTCTCTGAGTAATGATTCCATCAAACACGACTATCGAACCCCTTATGTTGTTGTTTTTCAGTGTCTTTACCAAGTCTCTTACAGGAATTTCCTTTACTACGTTCAGATTTTTATCTAAAATTCTCGCAAGCAACTTACCTTCTACACTCTCTTTGTGGCTTTTGAGATCTTGTTGCTTCTCCTCCCTGTTTTCTTTCTTAAGAACATGTATCTGCTCAACCGGGATCTTGTTTCTCAGTGCTTTCAGTATTTCCTTGAGCGTTAAATCTTCCACCCCTTTTCCTTCCGGTGCCCTTGCAACAAAATCTATATCTGCAACTTGTAGGAGCTCTTTTAGAATTAACTCTCCTCCCCTGTCTCCATCGAGAAAAGCTGTGACTGTTTTTTTCTTGCTAAGCTCGATTATGGTCTTTGGTATATTCGTGCCCTCAACTGCGATTACGTTTCTTATACCGCATCTTAAAAGGTTTAGAACGTCTGCTCTACCCTCTACAACGATAATAGCATCGGATTCATCAATTGCTGGACCAGCTGGCAACTTTTCCTCTCCATATTCAACAACCTCATCAACCCTGACCGACTGTCTGACAAGTTCAGTTATTTTTTCAGACTCTATTTCTGGCTCTTCGAAAAGTTCTCTGATTATTTCCATAGATCTTTCCACAATTTTTTTTCTTTTGCTCGCTCTCACGTCTTCAATTTTATTTACCTTGATCTTGGCAGAACATGGGCCAACGCGCTCAATGGTTTCGAGTGCTGCAGCAATGATTGCTGTCTCCACTTTGTCAAGGCTCGAGGGAATCTTGATCTCTCCATAGCTTTTGCCACCCTTGCTCTCTATTTTCACTTCTATCCTTCCAATTCTGCCAGTCTTCTGAAGTTCTCTCAGATCAAGATCAGCGCCCAGTAACCCTTCAGTCTGACCAAATATAGCCCCAACAACATCGGGGCGCTCAACAACTCCATCGGTTACTATTTCAGCATAAATGAGATACTTCGTTGTATCCGCTATCTTCATCATAGAACCATCCTCTACACTCATCTAAAAGAGAATTTCCCAACACTTTAAATAATTTTTTCAGCCCTTGGTAAGATCTTCAATTGCCTTTATAACCTCTTTCCTCGTAAATGGCTTCTTTAAAATAAAATCAACACCTGCTTCTATAGCTTTTTCTCCCTTTGAGCTTGCATAGGCTGTGATTGCAACAATTTTCGCTGAGGGGTTTATTTTCTTTATTTCCTTGATAGCATCGATTCCCCCCATAACCGGCATCATAATATCCATTAGAACGATGTCTGGTCTCTCTTTTTTGTAGAGCTCTACTGCCTCTCTTCCATTTGAGGCTTCAATAACTCTGTAGTTTTTCAACATGAGCTTCAGAATTTCTCTCATCGCTGTCTCATCATCAACGATCATAACACTTTTCATCTTCCGTGTTGTTGTCAAAGGGTTTAAAAAATTTAGGGTCTCTCAGTGAAGAAGTTTTCAATTTAAAAATAAAGAAATGGAAAAGTTACAGTATTATTTCAATGCCAAGTTTTTCCGCAAGTTCTTTGTAGCGGTTCCTTATTGTCACCTCTGTGACACCCGCCACTTCAGCAACTTCTCTCTGAGTTCTTCTCTCGCCTAAGAGTATTGAAGCGACATAAATTGCCGCTGCTGCAACACCCGTTGGACCTCGACCACTCGTTAACTCACGTTCTTCAGCCTTTTTAATAATTTCTATCGCCTTTCTCTGCACTTCTCCACCTAAATTTAGCGCAGCGCAAAATCTTGGCACATAATCTGCTGGACTTGTTGGCATAAGCTTTATTCCGAGTTCTCTTGTAATGAACCTGTAAGTCCTGCCGATTTCTTTTCTGTCAACTCTCGAATAAACTGCTATCTCTTCAAGAGTCCTCGGCACCCCAGCTTGTCTGCACGCACAGTAAAGCGCTGCTGCCACGACACCTTCAATACTTCTTCCGCGAATTAGGTTCTTTTCAACAGCCTTTCTGTATATAACTGCTGCAGCCTCTCTAACACTTTTTGGCAATCCGAGGGCAGAAGCCATTCTATCGAGCTCGCTCAAAGCGAAGGCTAAGTTTCTCTCTGTTGCGTTGCTTATCCTTATTCTGCGTTGCCATTTTCTTAATCTGAAAAGCTGGGCTCTATTCCTAACTGATATTGCCTTTCCATAGTAATCTTTGTTGCTCCAGTCAATTATTGTTGAAAGCCCCTTGTCGTGAATTGTAAAAGTAACAGGAGCACCAACTCTGCTCCTTCTGTCTCTCTGCTCACTGTCAAATGCTCTCCATTCTGGACCAGCATCTATGTACTGGTCCTCGATGACGAGCCCGCAATCTTGGCATATAAATTCCCCTCTGCGATAGTCTCTTATAAGTCTTGGACTGCCACATTCAGGGCAAACTTCTATGTCTTCTTCTTTCTCAATCTCTTTTCTTTCTACTTCTTTCTCTACTTCTTTTTCCCTTACCTTTTCTATCTCCACCATGCTCTCTCACCACAAATAGATCTTCATACACAACTTTACTCGGCTTTATCAGGGCATAAGGTGAGCTTACGGGACCTATTATGTCCGAGACCACACCCACGTTTTCCATTTTTCTTGTAACAACACTTTCCCCGAGTCTGGGGATTTTCTCGGGGGATATTGGAACTAAAAGCATCCCAGAGTTAGAGAGTTTTTCCGGCTTTCCAAGGATGACCAACTTTTTCATGCAGTATATAAGCTTTGCGGATAAGTATATAAAGTTTTCGGTTACATGCTAAGCTATCATTATTCTGAGAACTGCGTTATTGTTCCCCTTCTCCTCGCCCTTTCGAGAGCCCAGAGGTAAAGAGATATCAAAAAAATTAGGAGAAGAAAAGAGATTGCGTAGCCAATTAAGAGAGGATTACCAAAAGAGGACTCAAAGCCGTAAAAGGAGCGGTAAAACTCGAGAAAGTGTGTCAATGGAATTGCATAAGCAAACAATCTTATGGTTTCGGGAAGCATGGAAACTGGGTAGTATATCCCGCATAGGAGCATAAAGATTGCCGACAGTGTCCAAGCGAAGATCTCTGCTCTATAACCAAAGATTAGGAGAAGAGAGCATGTAATAATTCCAATAATCATCGCAGACAAAAATATTCCCAGCAGAAATAGAGTCAGCGTTGGCAAAGATACCAGCAGATTAACCTGAAACAAGGTTTTGCTTGCTACAAGAAGAATTAAGAAAGCTAAAATTCCTCTAAGAACTCCGAAAATCCATGAACCGAGGATCATATTCCATGCACTGATGGGGGTTACAAATGTGTAGCGAACACTTTTGCTCCAGATGTCAAAAAGTAGAACGTACGCTACATCAAGTTGGGAAACCTGTAAAACGCTGAGAGTTACAGCGCCTATGAGAATGAAAGCAAACTGCTCCTTGCTGAGATTTAGATACATGCTCATAAGTCCAACTGAGAGAAGACCTATTATTGGCCAGAAGAGTGTTTCAAAGATTGTGAAAAAGTTCCTCTTAGTTATTATGAAGTTCCTGTATGTGAATCCAAGTGTCTTGTAGATTTCATTTCGCAAGTTCATTGAAAACATCCTCCAGATCAACTTCTTTCACTGTTATATTTTTTATTCTTCCAAATTTTGCAACCTCTTTTGCAATCTCCCAAAGCCTTTTTTCCACGCTTTCAACATAGAAGGAATATTGTCCTTCGCCTTTTTCAACCATAAAAACACCTTCCAAGTTCTGCATCCGTTCTTCGGGTATTTTCGCATCAGTTTCAATTGTTATCTTGTCTCTCATTTTTAGCATGTTCTTGAGCTCCTCTTTTGTGCCCTCTGCAACAATTTTGCCGTGGTTTATGAATGCAATCCTCTTGCAAAGCATTTCTGCTTCGCTCATGTAGTGTGTTGTGAGTAGCACTGTTATTCCAAGATCTTTTTGCATAGACAATATTTTCTCCCTCAATCTTCGAGCAATTGGTGGATCAAGTCCTTTTGTTGGTTCATCAAGAAAAACAAGTTCTGGATTGTTTACAAAAGCTCTTGCAAGAATTAGTTTTTGCTTGTTTCCCGTAGACAATCTATTGAATTCCACATTTCTGAACTCTTCGAGTTCAAAATCTTTTATAAGGTTTTCAATTACTTTACGATCTTTTACGCCATAAAGCATTGCATAGTAGCGCAAGTTCTCATAAACTGTTAGACTCCAGATAAGGTTTGGGTTTCCACTTGCGATGTTGATTCTTTTGCGAATTTCCTTTGCATCCTTAATTGAGTCCAAACCAAGAACTTCCACGTTCCCTTTTGTCTGCCTGAGAAGAGTGGCCATTATTGATACCAAAGTTGTTTTTCCAGCCCCATTTGGGCCAAGAAGACCAAAGATTTTTCCTTTGGGTATTCTAAGATTAACATCTTTTAAAGCGATTTTTTCTGAGAAAAGTGAGCGGTAGATCATCCATACATCTTTGCAGATTACAGCATCCATAAAAAAAGTCGTTTTTGAATTTAAAATCTTGGCAGAGTTTTTGAAACTTTGCTACAAAGCTTTTTTAAATCTCTCTACAATGCGTTGATATGAAAATCTTTTCCAGAGAACTGTCAAAAGGGCGATGATTTTCTCAAAAAGAGAAGATATATTTGTCGTCACGAACAAAGACTACCGTTTTCGAGTTCTCGATGACCTCGAAGATCTTGGAGTGCAAATTCCTGAGGAGAACCTAATACTTGAGCCCAAAGCGAAAAGCACATTGCCAGCAATTTGCTTGGCTATAAAGGCTGCAGGGAATGGAAAATTCGCGATTTTACCATCAGATCATCTTATTTCCGTGAATGAAGATTATATCAACGCTTTTAGAATTGCAGAAAAGCTTAGTGAAGAATTTTTGGTAACCTTCGGAATAAAACCCAAGAAAGCTCATACGGGCTATGGTTACATCCGAACTGGGGAGCAGATAGGAAAGGCGTTCAGGGTGGAGGAGTTCAAGGAGAAACCTACTCTTGCTTTGGCTGAGGAATTTGTGAATAAGGGCTATTACTGGAACAGCGGGATGTTCTTGTTTAACAGCACTATTTTCCTTGAAGAGCTTGCCAAATATCAGCCTGAAATAATGAAGGTATTCGAAAAGGGGGAAAAAGCTTACGAAGAAATCTCCGAGATTTCTATAGACCACGGACTACTCGAAAAATCCAAAAAAATCGCGATGGTTCCCTTAGATACTGAGTGGAGTGATTTTGGTAATTTTGATGCTCTCTACGATATAATGCCAAAAGACTCTGAAGAGAACGCAACTTTGGGTGAAGTCCTCAATGTAAACTCAAAGCGAAATTTGGTCGTTGTAAACAACTTGACAGCCCTCATCGATGTTGAAGATCTGATAATCGTTGATACGGATGATGCTTTGCTAATCTCGAAAAAAGGGAGTGCTGAAAGAGTCAAGGAAATTTATAGAAGGTTGAAAGAGAAAGGAGACAAAAGAGTTGAGCTTCACAGAACTGCATATCGACCTTGGGGCAGTTATACTCTGCTTGAAGAGAATGGATATAAGATAAAGAGAATAACCATTAAGCCCGGAAGGAGGTTAAGTCTACAGAGACATTATCATCGAAGTGAGCACTGGATCGTCGTTAAGGGAACAGCGAGAATTTTAGTGGATGGTAAAGAACTTCTGATAAGATCCGGGGAGAGCACTTTTGTTCCTGCAGGAGCAATTCACAGGATAGAAAATCCCGGAAAGATTCCGCTCGAGATAATAGAAGTTCAGATTGGTGAATATCTTGAAGAGAATGACATAGAGAGATTTGAAGATGACTATGATCGATGCTAATAATCACTAAAAATTTGTAAGTGCTTCTTAAAGAATGATAGAGTTTTTAAAACTTCTAACTCCGTTAGAATTTAGGAAAACCAATAAATGCAGAAAGCATTATGCTTTGTGGACTTTACATTCACTAACTCTTGGAACTTCTGGTCTGGGCTAATAGTGCTCATTTTCTTGGTTGCTGGATTAGTTGTCAGGAGCAAAAGACCCTGGATTCCTGTTTGGTGCATTATGGCATTCTCCTCCTTCATGGTCGTCTCTTTTGGCTTAGTTGGCTTCGATGAAATTGACAGAGTTGTCAACATGGATGTGATACTTTTTCTCATCGGCATGTTCAGCCTCGTTGGACTTGCTGATTCTTCAGGATTGCTTAAAGTCATTTCTATGCGATTCATCTCTCTTTTTAAGAGTAAATTCGCTCTAATTTATGCATCCTCTTTTCTTTTCGGAATTTTGTCAGCCTTTGCTGTTAATGACACAGTTGCGCTTGTAGGTCCTTTAATAGCCTACACGATATCTAAGGTTGCAAGGATCGAACCAAAGCTCATGTTTTTGCTGCTCGCATTTTCTTTAACAATAGGCTCGGTAATGACACCACTTGGCAATCCGCAAAACATCCTAATAGCTGTGGAATCCGGAATGGAGACTCCTTTCATCAACTTCGTTGCCAAGCTCGCAATTCCTACCTTTATCAATCTTTTAATAACACCCTATTTATTAATAAGAATTTTCAGGATAAAAAATGAGAATCAAAACTTTTCTTCGAATCCCCGAGAAACTCTGAACAATGGACGCGACTCAATTTTGGCCGCTATCGGAATAACGGCAACGATTTTTGCTTTGATCATCAATGATCTGCTTCAATTTTATGGCGGGCCACATATAACTTATCGAGGTGTTATACCTTTCGTAATCGCAGCAGGAATTTTCATGCTCACCACTAATCCAAGAAAAATGCTCGCAGGTGTTGATTGGGGAACAATTGTATTCTTTATAACCATGTTTATAACAATGGAGGGTGTTTGGAGAAGCGGAGTGCTTCAACCAGTTTTGAGCTCAATAATATCCTCGAAGACTGATGGAATAATTGGAATTTTGAAAATCACGCTCGCTTCGCTGCTTTTAAGTCAGCTTTTGAGCAATGTGCCATTCGTGAAGCTGTTTATAAACTATATGAAAGACATTGGCTACACATTTCAAGACACTAATGCATGGCTATCGCTTGCAATGGCATCGACGATAGCTGGTAACTTAACGCTTCTTGGAGCGGCATCGAACATAATAGTGCTCGAAACTTTGGAATCGAGAATGAAGAGCACGATAACGTTCTTGGAGTTCATGAGATATGGCATCATAATCACGTTTATCAACTGCATTGTTTACTTGGTCTTTTTTATGATCTAATTCCTCCTGAACACTATCTTCTCCTCTTACCCAACATATAGCGGAAGAAGCCCGTAGTCTTTATCCTTCTCGCAGACACAAAATTGCAGATCCAATAGTTATAATAAAATGCTTGAATTCCAAGTATCTTATATGCTCTATAACCGAAATCCCAATCATCGTCGTACTTTAATTCTGGATTAAAGTTTACTTCTTCGGTTATTTCTTTTCTAAAAGCTATAAAATGTCCGGTTGTGTGATATGGCTCTCTCCAGTGCTTGTCAAACAGAAATGCCATTAGATTCTCTTTAAACCCTGCGTCGTAGTATATGTGCCCCAAATTCACGATTTTGTAGTTTCTCAACTTATCG
>JAWBZL010000014.1:0-25590 GCA_038866255.1 Archaeoglobaceae archaeon | reverse complement strand
TGCATCCCTACCAACGGTTCTCTGCGTACCTTCTTTAAGAATTAGCACGGGTGTTCCTTGAAGTACAGCCATTCAACCACCTCCTTACGAAGATTGGTGGATAGGTATTTCTATATAAAGTTTTCGCTTATAGTATCCTCAGAGTTTTGTCTACAAATTTTTCAACGAGTTTTTCATGTCTCCTTTCATCTTCTGCAAGCTCCATAAGTTTTTCAACTTCTTTTCCAAGGACATTATTGAATTTCTGGATTATTTGCTCATAGATGACTCTTGCGCTATTTTCAAGCTTGTAAATTTCGTTGAAGAACCTCTTATCTGAAAATTTAAACTCTTCGACCCTTTTCTCAATCTCAATTCCGAGGTTTTTTGCAATTTCTTCAACCATTACTTTATGTCTCTCTGAATCTGACATAAGCTGGAAAAGGATTCTCTTTTGTTCTTCGTCCATTACCTCCACAAAAGCTCTGAAATTGGCCTCACTTTCAAATCCCGCTTCAATTCTGTAGGCTTTTTCCAGCAATCCCTTAAGAACAACTTTTGGGTCCATAATTTCTATATTTTTCGGTCAAGATAAATCTTTTCCCATTTAAAGAAGTAAAAAAGAAGCACCATTAGTGCAAATGCTTTTAGTTAACTTGTGTTTCAAGAGCAAAATTTAAATTATTAATTTTATTTTTAAACACTTTGACAACTATTTTAAATTGAAAGAATCTCGAGGCTTTATGGGTAAGACGCTTGCAGAGAAGATACTCAGCATGAAGTCAGGAAAAGACGCCTACGCGGGAGAGATAGTGATTGCAGAAGTTGATGAGATCGCCTTGCAAGATGGAACTGCACCCCTTGCAATAAGACAGCTAAAAGAGATCGGGATTTTCAGAGCTGTGAAAAAAGCACATTTTTTCATAGATCACGCAGCCCCTTCCCCAAGAAGGGAGCTGAGCAATGATCAGAAGTTCATTTACGAATTCGCAAAAGAAGTTGGAGCGGACTTCAATCCTCCCGGTGAGGGCATAATCCACCAAGTTATGGTTGAAAAATACGTAAAGCCCGGAATGCTCGTTGTGGGAGCTGACAGTCACACCTGCACTTATGGCGCATTGGGAGCGTTTGCAACAGGTATGGGGTCGACAGATATTGCAGTTGCTATGGCGCTGGGTAAGAACTGGTTCAGAGTTCCCGAGAGTTTCAGAGTTGTTTTTGATGGCAGAATACCAAAAGGAGTTTTTGCCAAGGATCTGGTGTTATATTTAATAGGCAAAATCGGTGCCGATGGCGCGGATTACAGAGCATTAGAATTTCATGGAGACTGTGTGAAAAAAATGGCCGTTGATGAAAGGTTAACAATTGCAAATATGACAATAGAATGTGGAGCAAAAGCTGGGATTTTTGAAAGTGATGAAAAAACAAGGATTTTTCTCGCAGAACTTGGTAGAGAAAAGGATTTTGCCGAGTTAAAGGCTGAAGAGGATGCGGAATATGAAAAAGAATTTTACATTGATGTTTCCAATATCTCACCAATGGTTGCAAAGCCGCATGCGGTCGATGATGTTGTAGCAGTTGAAGAAGTTGCAGGTGTAGCGGTAAATCAGGTTTTTCTCGGCACTTGCACAAACGGAAGACTCTCAGATTTGGAAATAGCTGCAAAAATTTTAAAGGGAAGGAGAGTTAAAGAGGGAGTTAGATTTATTGTTGCTCCGGCAAGTAGAAGGATATATCTCAAGGCAATTGAAAGAGGAATAATAACTACACTTGTCGAAGCTGGAGCCATTATTCTACCCCCTGGCTGCGGAGCGTGCGTTGGAATCCACCAAGGTATACCAGCAGACGGCGAGGTCTGCATCTCAACTCAGAACAGGAACTTCAGAGGAAGGATGGGGAATCCAAATGCATTCATTTATCTTGCATCACCCGCAACAGCTGCAGCAAGTGCAATTAAAGGAGAAATTTCGGATCCAAGAGAATTTCTATGAAAATAAAAGCTGAACTTTTAAAAACAATTCTCGAATCGGCAAAGGAGGCTTATCCATATGAGTTCATAGCTTTGCTTAGCGGGGAGAAAGGGATTATAAGTGAGCTCGTTTTCCTTCCATCAATCTCAGGTGAGAGTTCTGCTCTGATCCATCTTGATATGTTACCTCTGGGTGTTAGAGTTTATGGAACAGTCCATAGCCATCCCTCTCCTTGCTGTGAACCAAGCGAGGAGGATTTTTACCTTTTTACAAAATTTGGCAGGATTCACATAATAGTTTGCTATCCATTTACAATGAAAAACTGGAAGTGCTACGATTCCAGTGGTGAGGAAATTGAATTGGAAATTGTGCAATGATTTCCGGATAAAAAATTAATTAAAGGAGGACAAGAGAGAGTATGGAAATCGACGATGGTATATTTTTAATTCCAGGCAAAAACTGGGGGAAGTATCCGAGCAGCAATTGCATATACATAAAGGATTTTTGTCTCATAGATTGCAGCGATTCCGCGCAAAACTTGAAACCAAAAATAATTTTGAATTCCCACTGGCATGAGGATCACATCGCAATGAATGGAGTTGCTGAAAAAGTCTATGCTCATGAACTTGACAAGGGGGCAATAGAGAATTACGAGGAATTTGAAAAACGCTATGGAATGGGGGAAGCTGTAAAGCTTTTTCTCAGCTTGTATCAGGAGATAAAATTCCGAAAAGTAGATGAAACTTTTACTCATGGAGAAATTCTTAACTTTGGAAACGTTGAAATCGAAGTTCTTCACACCCCCGGGCATTCAGCCGGGCATTGCTGCTTTCTCATAAATGGAAATATCCTTTTCCTTGCGGACATAGATCTCTCCTCCTTTGGTCCATGGTATGGTTGCCTCGACAGCGATGTTGGCGAGTTCGTGAAGTCGATAAAGTTTCTTCAAAAATATGCTCAAGAAATCAAAATCGCAATCCCTGCACATGGAAAGTATGTAAATTGTGAAGAATTTGAAGATAGACTTGAAAAATATAAATACAAGATAATAGAGAGAGACAGAAAAATTAAAGAGGCTCTCAAAAAAAATTTAGACCCCGTAGGCATGGGAATAATTTATCGTAGATTTCCAGAGCCGGAGAATATATACAGAAACTTTGAAAGGATCATGGTTGAAAAACATCTACATTTCAAACCAGAAGAGGAGGGATAAAAAAGCTTTGAATTGTGAAAGATCTCGTAAAACGTTTAAAACTCCAAGATGAAACTCCTGCATGAAATTAAATATACTTGTTGTCGGCGTTGGTGGGCAAGGAGCGCTTACAACAGCGTATCTAATTGCAAGAGCGGCACTAAGAGCGGGACTAAATGTAATAACAGCAGAAACCCATGGAATGGCACAAAGAGGTGGTGGAGTAGAAGTTCACGTTCGAATTGGTGATGTAAAGTCTCCGCTAATCCCAGATTGCTCTGCAGACATCGTTCTCGCACTTGAACCAGTTGAAGCATTGAGATTTGCCAAGTTCATAAATGAGAACACAACTGTGATCCTAAATTCCAGAAAAATAATTCCACCTTCGGTCACTTCTGGCCTCGCAAGCTATCCGGAACTTGATGAGATTGTGGGAGAGATAAGAAAAATATCAAAGAATGTTTTAGTTGTCCCAGCCTCAGAAATAGCAGAAAAAGCGGGTGATTTACTAATGACGAATGTCGTAATAGTCGGAATCATGCTTTCAGTTGTAAAGCTACCCTTCAGTCTCGAACATGTAGAGGAGACGATAAAAGAAGTTATGAGCAAACCAGAGTTAAATTTAAAAGCCCTAAAAATGGGATACGAGTTCAGATCAGCCCAGCTCTCTGCAAAATGAGTAAATCTTCAGTATCTATCTTTTCTCCTCTCTTGAACATTTCATATATTTCCTTTGCCTTTTTTATCAGTTCTTCTCTTTCTAATTGCTCCTTCGATTTCAACTGCTTCGACTTTAGCGCTTTGATTACTTTCTCAAGATCCTTCACATCTTTTCTTCTTTTTAACGCCTCTTCATGACACCTATCAGCTTCTTTTTTACTTTCAACAAACTTTGCGTGCATTTCATCAGCCATCTTTCTTTTCTGGTCAAGCTCGTTTACACTTTTTGTAAGCTCTTCGTGATACCTGTCTGCTTCGTCGCTATAAGCTTTTATTTCTCCTGTAAGGGACCTAACTTTATCTTTTAGATCCCTTATTTTTGCAATTATTCTCCTAAATTCCTCATGCTTTTCAAGCTGAGCCTTTCTTTCCTCGAGCTCCTTTTTTAGCTTTGAAATTCTTTCAACGAGAACTCTCTCCTTCTCTATGCTCATAACTGTTGTTTGCTGCTTAAATTCAAGTCTTCTGATTTCCTTTTCAATTTCCCCCAAAGGTCTCCCACCTTGATCAATAGTTTTTCTAAGCCTGTCGAGTTCCTTGTAGAGCTTGTCTATCTCCTTGTATATCTCACCCTTCTTCACTTTTAGATCTCTGACCTTTGTGTTAAGCTCATCTCTTTTAGCTCGGAGCTCCTTAACTTTTTCTACGAGCTCCTTCACTTCTTTGTTAAGCTCATCTCTTTTCTTTGCACACTCTTTCGCGAGCTGGTTAAGTTCATCTCTCCTCTTTGTAAACTCCTGAAGCTCCTTTTCAAGTTGTTCTTTCCGTTCTTCGAGTTTCTCCAGCATCATGTTCTCACAACAGCTCCGCTTTTAAGGGCTATTCACAGCACGTCTTTATCTGGATTTAAACTTTTCTCTATAAACCGAAATGTTGCAAGAGAGACGATAAAGCAAATCAAAAGTAGTTATTTTCTTGTGAGCTGTATGAAAACATCTTCAAGTGTTGGCTTCTCAATCCTTGCAGATTCAATTTTCGCGCCTTTTTCAACTACAAGCGATATAATTGTGGGAAGCATTTTTTCACCATTCTTTGTATATATACGCAGAAATTTCTCAGAAACAGCATAGTTATATTCAGTGAGAACATCCTTGGCTTTATCAAATCCACTGCCTTCAAGCACTATAACATTTTCCGCTGTGTCTATGAGCTTCTTTGGGTTATCTAAAGCAACGATTTTTCCCCTATCCATAATTGCAACCCTATCACAAAGCTTTTCTGCTTCCTCAATATAATGGGTTGTTAGCATAATTGTGGTCTCGTTTTTTGCTTCAGCTATGTATTCCCCTATTTTTCTCCTTGTAACAGCATCGAGCCCGATAGTTGGCTCATCGAGAAAAAGAAGTTTTGGAAAATGCATCAAACCCCGGGCAATCTCGAGCCTTCGTTTCATTCCACCACTAAACTTCTTAACAGGCATATCTGCTTTATCTGCAAGTTCAACGAGTTCAAGAACTTCTTCTATCCTCCTTTTCCTTTCCTCTCTACTCAATCCATACAGTCTCGCGTGGAAATCAAGATTTTCCTTTGCCGTTAATTCCAGATCGAGTGTTGTGTCCTGAAAAACAATGCCTATTTTTTTCCTGACCTTTGAGGCTTCTTTAACAACATCATATCCTGCAACAATCGCCTTTCCGCTCGTGGGTTTAAGCAAAGTTGCCAGCATCATCACCAGCGTTGTTTTTCCCGCTCCATTTGGGCCAAGTAAACCAAAAATCTCACCTTCATATACTTCAAAGCTTACCTCCCTTACAGCCGTGAAAGTTCCGAAATTCTTTGTTAGTTTCTCAACCCGAACACTCACAGCAAAAGTTTTATCGCCCGATATATAATCCTGCATAAGGAGGGCGATAACCCAATGGATCCTTTCATCGTCTTCTGGGAACTCACAAGGGCATGTATGCTTACCTGTAAGCACTGCAGGGCAAAGGCTGTAAAAAAAAGACACCCAGATGAGCTAACAACGGAGGAGTGCTATGGAATTCTCGATGAAATTGCAAGTTTTGCAAAGCCAATGATAGTTTTCACAGGCGGGGATCCAATGATGAGGAGTGATTTAATTGACATAATTTCCTACGCATCAAAGAAATTCAGGGTTTCTGTAGCTTTCAGTGGAACCGAACTTGCAACAAGGAGAAAGCTCGAGGAGTTGAAAGAAGCTGGTGTTTCAAGGATTGCAATCAGCATTGATGGGACTGAAAAAACACACGATGATTTTAGAGGTATAAAGGGCACATTTAAGAAAAGCGTTGAAATTGCTGAAGGTGCAAAAGAAATTGGACTGCAATTTCAGGTGAATACAACTGTAACAAAACACAACATCCATGAATTGCCGGAGATTGCAAAACTCTGTAAAGGGATAAGTGCAGAGATGTGGGATGTTTTTTTCCTTGTCCCAACTGGGAGAGCAAAAGTTGAGCTAATGCCAACTCCACAGGAATTCGAGGATATTCTTTGCTGGCTTTACGATTTGAAATCTTTTATGAATGTCAAGAGCTCTGCAGCTGTGCATTTCAGAAGAATAGAAAATATGAGGAAAAATGGAGTGATGCCAGCAGTTGGGCAATTATACTATGAGTTGCTGAAAAAAACAAGCTTTGGAGGAGAGAAGAAGGCTGAAAAAGAGAGTAGAGCATTTGTAACGGATGGGCGTGGCATGTTCTTTATAAGCCATGTTGGCGATGTTTATCCAAGTGGATTTTTGCAGATTTCAGCGGGAAATGTTAGAGAGAAAAAAATCGAGGATATATACAAAAAATCGGAGTTGTTTGTAAAACTTCGCGATCCAAATAACTTAAAGGGTAAGTGCGGAATTTGCGAGTATCGTTTCATCTGCGGTGGTAGCAGGGCGAGAGCTTATGCTTTGAGCAATGATTATCTTGCCGAGGAGCCATGTTGCGTTTACATTCCGAGGGGGAAAAATGAAGTTGAGCATAATTTTACCAGCCTATAATGAAGCGGGTAGACTTAAAAAAGCAGTTGAAAAAGTTGAGGAATACGCAAAAAAGTTTGGATACGATTATGAGATAATAATAGCCGAAGATGGTTCAACAGATGGCACAGATTTAATTGCAACGCAAATATCACAAGAAAATCCTCGAGTAAAACATTTGCACTCCCCAGAAAGGCTTGGAAGGGGAAGGGCTTTGATGAATGCATTCAAAAGCTGTGAAGGTGAGATTTTGGTTTATATGGACGTAGACCTCTCCACGAGGCTCGAGCATTTAAGAGAGCTTGTTAACGCAATAAAAGATGGATACGACATCGCCACCGGTTCAAGACTGATGAAAGAGAGTAGAGCAAGAAGACCTCTGAAAAGAGACATTGCATCGAGAGTTTACAATTTTCTCGTAAGATTTCTGCTTCGTTCAAGGATTCATGATCACCAGTGTGGTTTTAAGGCTTTCAGAAAAGATGCAATAATGAAAATTGGAGAAAATGTTAGAGACTTGCACTGGTTTTGGGACACAGAAGTGCTAATTCTCGCGCAGAGAATGGGGTATAAAGTAAAGGAGATACCTGTTACTTGGGAACATGGCGGAGAGACAAAGGTTAGATTCAAAAAAGATGTTCTTTACATGTTCTCGCAAGTTATGAGGATGTTTCTTGAGGACTTATCAAGGAGTAGAAAGTTCTTTTTTATCGCCACACTGCTTGCGATTGCGATTCTGGTAATACTTGCTTTTTCAACGGGAATTTCAAACTTCTGCCATAGTATTTCAATGATAAAAGCCGAATTTGTCTTTTTTTCAGGTTTTATCTACGCCTCCTCCTTTCTCCTTCGAGGATACAGGTTCAAATATATCATATCAAAACTTGGAGAGAAGAGCTCGCTGAAAACTTCAACCTTTGCAGTTAGCATTGGGCAAACGGTCAATGTAATCACACCAGTTCGTTTGGGAGACGTTGCAAGGGCTTATGTCTTTAAGAAGGTGAATGTTTCCTACACGACATCCCTTGGCGGAGTTGCGGTTGAGAGAGTTTTTGATATGCTCTCAATCGCCTTTATAGCTTTTCTTGCATGCTTTTATCTTGGCTACTCTGCGAAGGAACCATTTTATGCGAGTATTTTTGCACTTCTAATAATTTTAGCAATCCTTACCCTTTCAAGAATGCAGAATTTTCTTGGCAAAATTATGCAAAAAGCAAAACTCGTTCTTAACTTCAAGGATGGCACGGCAATTTTTATTCTCTCTTCCCTTCTCTGGCTTAGCGATGTAAGTGTTTGCTTCCTTTTGTCGATATCTTTTGGTATAAATTTTGCATTAGTTGCGCTCGCAGTTGCCATAGGGAACATCGTAAAAGCAATTCCGATCACACCGGGAGGTATTGGAACCTATGAACTTGCCTTAACAGCAATTCTTTCCCTCTACAGTTCTCCAGCAGCTTTTGCAATTGCATTTGCAGATCATGCACTGAAAAACCTTGTAACCGCGATCTTGGGTATTTTTTCATTATCAGCAATGAATCTAAGCCTTAGAGAGGTGAAAGGATGAATTTGATGTATGCTCTTCTTTTCTACTTTTTTTCCCTGATTTTAACAGTACCATTTCGCAATTTTTTACCCTTCTCATCCGCTCGTTTTGCTTCAATTTTCCTAACAACACTTTTAGCCTTCCTCTTAGCTCATTTTTTAAACTTCAGAATCGCTTTTGCAATTTCGATCACAGCAATCTTTGCCTTTTTTGCAATCTATACCCTTAAATCCAAATCCAAGCCCGAGTTCAAGATAGAGAAAGCAGAATTGATTTTTGCATCTGTCTTCTTCTACTTCATCTTTCTCAGATTTCTCAATCCAAGCATTTTCGATGCAGAAAAATTCATGGACATGGCATTCATGAACTCAATACTCAAATCCCCTACTCTGCCACCGAATGATCCATTTTTTGCAAACGAGAAACTTGACTGCTACTACTACTTTGGACACGTTCTTGGTGCGGCGATTATATTGATTTCCCTTTCCCCTCCTGAAGTTGGTTACAACATCGTTCTCTCTGCAATTGCAGCTTATTCTGCACTCCTTGTTTATGGAATTTTTGAAAAAGATAGAAAAATTGCACTTTTTGCAGTCTTTTTTGTCCTCTTCGCTGGAAATGCCTACTCATTCATTGATTTCATTCGCAGACCGCTTGAAATAGACTTTCTATACTACTGGAACTCCACAAGAGTTGTCAGCGGCACAATAAATGAGTTTCCTTATTTCAGTTTCATTCACGCAGATCTACATGCGCACGTTTTTGCAATTCCAGTGAAGATATTTTTAATCTCTCTACTTTTAAGAAAAAGCTATCCATTACTGACTCCAGCACTTTTCGCAATTTTTGCAACCAATTCTTGGGACTATCCAGTTATGCTGGCTTTGGCAATATTTTTCTCTTTTTTACAGAAAGATAAGAAAATTCTTTTTTCCTCTATCATTTCCATTCCTGTCGTTTTTGCCTATTATCTCTTTATGAACCTACCAAAAACCGAACTTGTTTTTCAAGCCGGGAAAAGTGATCCGCTGCAGTTTCTTGGCTATTCAGCAACGCTGCTAATCCTGGCTTATGCAGTTTGTGAAAAAAGATTTGCGATTTACTCAATTCCATTTGCTATACCGACCTTCTTTCTCTCTCCGATTCTCCCAATTTTAATCCCCTTAGCAGTGTCTTCTGCATTGGAAGCTCGAAAAAATTTGGCTGCAATTCTTATCCTTCTCTCCACTTTTTGCTTTGCAATCCCCGATTTTATCGCAATTGACTCAAGAGTGAACACAGTTTTTAAGTTCTATCTCACAGCATGGCTTCTAATGTCCATTGGCAATCTAATGAAATTCAAAGCTGAGAATGCAAGATTTCTGCGATATCTCGTCCTTGTCCTTTTTGTTATTGGGATCGTTTATCCAATTGTTGCAACTCCTCTAAGATATCATACAGCAGAACTTACACTTGATGGGATGAGCTTTACAAAACTTTATGGAGAATATGAGGCAATTCAGTGGCTAAAAGAAAGAGAAGGAGTTATTATCGAAGAAGGTTGCACCCATGGATCTCTTTGTGGCTACCAATACGGTGGCAGAGTTGCGGTTTTCAGTGGAAATCCAGCCGTGATTGCTTGGACTGGCCACGAGTATCAGTGGCGAAGGAATTACACTTTAATAGCAGAGAGAGCAATGGATGTGCGAGATTTTTATTCTTCGATGGACTGCAACAAAATGGTTGCCATTGTGAAAAAATACAATGTCTCGTATGTATTTCTGGGCTATGAGGAAAGAAGAATTTTTTCAATTAATGATGCAATTTTTGAGAACTGCTTTGAAAAGGTTTTTGAGAGAGGCAATGTAAAAATATTTTTAGTAAAAAATTAAAATTTTGAAAGCAAAAATATTCCATAGCAAATCGCAGCAATTGCCAAAGAAAAAGTTATCGCATTTACAGCCCTCTTTTTTCTCATTCCTTTTTCTGTATCAAGGATTATTGCTCTTAGACCATTGAAAGCGTGGAAAGAAACGAAGATCAAAAGCAGCGCATAAAATATCTTGTAATCCATGCTCTTAAGTCTTGAAACAACGCTTTCATAGCTGAGTGACTGATGAGCTGTATGCGTTGAGAGAAAATGCACCGTTATCAGAAAAACCATTGCAGCTCCTGTTATTACCTGAAAAAGCCAAGCTAAGGGCTCAAATCCACGCATCTCAATCACCCAGTGCTATGTAAAGCAGATAACTCCCGAAAAGCCAAGAAGTTATTACAATTGCTACCGAGAAAACAAGAACTGCTTTTCTGCGCTCATGAGCAAATCCGAATTCATGCAAGACAATGCGAAGGCCATTGATGCCATGAAAGACCCCACACAATATCAAAAGAGAATCAAGAACAAAAAACTGCCTTGAAACAGTCAGAGCTATAAAAGATTCGTATAGCTCCTTGTTTTGCAGAGAACTAAGATATGTTAAGTGAAGACAGAGATAAAGAAGCAATATAAGCCCAGTAATTCGTTGAAAAGCAAAAGCCAACCCAAATGGAGAGCTATACTTGAACCACGATGCAAGGCTCATCAAATCACCTCAGAGTTGAAATACGAAGTAGTTGAATCGCTTTTGCGGGTTCGATTTGCTTTGGACACACTTCGCTACACTCCATTGCTGAGTGACACCTCCATACTCCAAAACTCTCCGAAACTATTCGGATCCTTTCTTCTCTGCCATTATCTCTGCTATCTGCGTTGAAGCGATAAGCTGAAACCAGATTTGCTGGACCAAGGTAGCTCTCAACGGTTGCAGCTGCAGGGCAAACGGAGATACAGGCTCCGCATTTTATGCAGAGTGTGAAGAGGTAATATTTTCTCAACTGCTCAGGTGTCTGGATTTTTTCAACTGGGTTCTCGTAGCTAACATCCTTTGCAATCAAATAAGGTTTCACTTTTCTATGCTTTGCGAAAAAGCCATCGAATTCTGTAACAAGATCTCTAAGGACAGTAAAATTGTCAAGAGGCTCAATTTTGACTTCTTTTTTGAACTTTGATAGTTGTGTTTCACATGCAAGTCTCGGTTTACCGTTTATCTTTACCGCACAGCTTCCGCAAATTCCCATTCTGCACGAAGCACGAAAAGCAAGGCTGTTGTCAAGATTTTCTCTTATGTAAAAAAGTCCGTCAAGAACAGTCATTGCCTTTCTTGTTGGAACTTCAAAGCTTTGCCAGTAGCTTTTTTCATCAAATCTCTTTATCAAAAACCTCATTTTTTCACCTCAATACTTCCTTTCAACAGGTTTCCATTTCGTAATCGTAACTGGAATATACTCGAACCTTGGTCCCTCTTTTGTATAGTAAGCCATTGTGTGTTTTAGCCAATTTTTGTCGTCTCTCGTTGGATAATCAAGCCTGTAATGTGCTCCCCTGCTCTCAGTTCTAAGTAACGCCCCCATAGCAACGATTTCAGCCAAGTCGAGCAAGTAGCCAACTTCAAGCGTTGAAAGAAGGGCAACATTGAATTTTCGATAATTATCAGCTATTGCCACTTTCTCATATCTTTCCCTTAATTCCTCTATCTTCCTTAGCGCAGCCCTTAATCCATTTTCGTGTCTGAAAATCCAAAGATTTTCATCCATAACACTGTTAAGCTCCTTTTTTATCGTGTGTGGATTTTCCTCACCGCCTTTCCCAATCCTATCAAAAATCCTCTTTTCCTCCTCCTTCATAAACTCTATTGAAATTCTTGTATCTTTGCTTCCCTCTACAAATTTCAAAGCCATTTCCCCGGCAACTCTACCAAAAACAAGACATTCAACTGTTGAGTTACTTCCAAGCCTGTTTGCGCCATGGATACTTATACATGCACATTCTCCAGCAGCAAACAAACCCTTCACTGTTGTTTCAGTCCACATATTCGTATGAATCCCGCCCATTGTGTAATGTTGCACAGGCTTAACTGGAATTGGCTCTTCCACTGGATCGATACCAACAAACTTTATTGCTGCTTCTCTTATCATTGGCAGTCTCTCCTCGATCTTTTCTTCTCCGAGATGAGTTAAATCAAGCGCTAAATAAGGACCATGCTCCCCCTCAAAAGCTCTGCCCTCCATTATTTCCTTCCACATAGCTCTTGCAACAACATCTCTTGGAGCAAGCTCCATTTTCTCAGGAGCGTATCTTTGCATGAATCTTTCTCCATTTTTGTTTCTTAAATACCCACCCTCTCCCCTGCAGGCTTCAGTCATCAGAATTCCCGAAGGTACAAGACCTGTTGGATGGAATTGCATAAACTCCATATCTTTTAACGGAATTCCGCAACGATACGCAATTGCCATACCATCGCCAGTTACCTGGTGACTGTAAGTTGTAAACCCATAAAGCCTTCCAGCCCCACCAGTTGCGAGAATTACGGCTTTTGCCTTGAAAAAGCAAAGTTCCCCGTTTTTGAGGTTGATTGTAGAGAGACCGTGGATTCTATTATCCTCGATTGCAAGATTCGTCAAAAAGTATTCGCTGAAGAATTCAACGTTTTCGTAGCTTAAAATTCTTTCGTATAGTGTATGAACTTCATGGAATCCGGTTCTATCGGCTGCAAAAACAGTTCTGTTAAAACTCTGCCCTCCAAAGGCTCTTTGAGCAATTGTACCATCTGGGTTTCTACTCCACGGACATCCCCAGTTTTCAAGCCTTAGAATTTCCTTTGGACACTCGCGAACAAAGAAATCGACAGAATCCTGGTCTGCGAGAAAATCTGAGCCTTTTACAGTATCCCAAGCATGAAGATCAAAACTGTCACCTTCACGAAGAACTGCAGCGCTGCCGCCCTCTGCACAAACGCTGTGACATCGAATGGGATACGTTTTTGAAATGATTGCAACAGATACTTTTCTGTTTTTTTCTGCAATCGCAACAGCTGCTCGCATTCCTGCAAGTCCAGCACCAACGATTGCGATTTCGCAATCGATCACAGAAGACATCATTCAAATTTGGACATTTAAAATATAGGTTTTTCTAATTTTTCATCCTGCGAATGAGTAACACGGAAATTGCTAATAAAAGCAGAAATGTTGCGATATATCCCACTGGGGAAGGAAGAGCGTAAATTGGAAGAAGAGAGAACACTAAAACTGCTGTCTGGATTACAAAAAGCAAAAGCATTCTAAAAAGGGCTGTGGAAGGTATACCGGGTTCTTCACTTTTGTAGCGGAAAAGATAAGAAACACCAAGAAGTGAAAAACAAATTGGCAACGAAACTGCAATCAAAATTGAAAACGTGAATCCATTGAAGAACAAAGAGATCGTTACCAAAGCAATTGAAACACCTGTTGTTATCGCTGCAGTTGCAATCGCTTTACTTAGCGCGAACTCAAACTTTGAAACTGGTAGGGTTCTTAAAAAATCAATGCTTTGCCCTTCCGCTCGGATAAGTAAACCAAGAATAAGTGGTGAAAGAAAAGAAATGGTTAAAATTCCATAAAATGGATCGCTTTCTTTGCTAAAGAATAAAAGCTGCGGTAAAGCTATAACTATTGGTGTCACAATTCCAATTAGCCCAGAGGGATTGCGGTAGGCTATTTTGAAATCTTTTAAAACGAGGGTCATTATTTTCCCTCCTTTTGAAGATTGAAATCTCTTTTTACTTATTTCGTTATTTAACGGATTCAAAATCGCTGAAACTGCTTTCTTAGTTACCCAGTGATTTATTGGCAAAAGGGAAGAGAAATAGAGAATTAGGAGAAGAAAGCTTTCGTAATTGTTGCAGAACACCGTGAATGGAAATAAAAAACAGTATTTTTTTGCATAAGAAACAAATTGACTCAGAACTTCGGAATTCACTGCCATCGAGATGAATATTACAACGAGAAATAGCATCAAAACCACAAAAATACTCTTTGGATGTTCAAACTTTTTTTTAACACCGAGAGTTGCTACAAAGGCTAAACCAATTGTTTGCCCCAGTAAAACTGCAAAAATTAACCAGAAGAGAAAAATTATTGCCTCAAAATTGTTTAGGCTAAGCAAAAAGAGAAGAAATGGAGTTGCGATGCCCATAATAGCGATTGAATCTATAAGAAAAATAAATGGGATGATAGATTCTATTTTAATTGGCAAAAATCTCACCATTTCAAAAATTCCAACAGCATAGGCTTGTTGCAAGCTTACAGAGCACATAAAAAGCGAGGAAATGAATAAAATTGAGATGAATGAAATTTTTAGGAGTGGAACTGTTTGAATGTGTAAAAGAATGAGACCAAGAAAGAGAAAGATCGTGAAAGTAATAGCAAAGTTCTTTTTGACACTTACTCTTCTTGCAATTTTCAAAAGCGAATCACTGCCTATGCTTGGATTTCTCTTCATCATCTGGAAATGTGTTTCCTTGTAAAGCGCTGAGAAAACAGCTAAAACTGCTTTAATACTGCCAAAATCTCCGATATCCCCTCACCTCTCGTGAGTTTCAAGAAAACTTCTTCAAGATTTTTTGCCTTTGCAAATTCCTTTAAATCAGTCACACTTCCCTCTGCCACGATCTTGCCTTCGTAAATAACTCCAACCCGATCACAGAGCATTTCTGCGAATGGCATTATGTGTGTTGAGAAAAGAATACTCCTTCCTTCATTTTTAAAGCTTAAAAGAAGCTCTCTAAGAATTTTTGCAGATCTCACATCGAGGCCGTTCATAACTTCGTCAAGAATTAGTATTCTCGGATTGTGGAGCAAAGCAGAGATTATTGCAACTTTTTGTCTATTCCCAAAACTGAGAGTTGCAATAAGCGATTCCATCAGATCTTCAATTTCAAAAGCTTTTGCAAACTTTGAAACTCTCTGCTCGAGCTCTTCTTTGCCAATCCCTCTAACTTTTCCAACCAGATTAAAAAGTTCCAAAACAGTTAGACTTTCATACAGTATAGGTGTTTCTGCAACGAAACCAACGATTTTCTTAGCCTTGAGCGGGTTTTTGACAGCGCTAATACCATCGAGAATTACTTCACCACTTGAAGGTTTCAGAATTCCGGCAACAATTTTCATCAACGTGCTCTTTCCAGAGCCGTTGGGGCCGAGAAGAGCGTAGATTTCACTTCCAACTCTAATGTTGATGTCAGTAAGCACTTGCTTACCTCCAAAACTCTTGCTTAGGGCTACTATTTCAATCACAAAATCTTCTCTTGCAAAGGCTAAAAATTCTTTTCTATTAAAATTCCAAAAATGTCCCCGTAGTAAAGCTGCAGCAGAATGACTATTATTGGATGCTGGATCAGATAAACAATCAATGAATGCCTTCCGAGAAAGCTAACGAGGTTTTCGCGGTAATTCTTAATCTTTAGATTTATTCTGTAGCCAAAAGTCATTCCAAGCAGAAAAACACCAAACCAAGGCATTATTGGGTAGTAATCAAGGGTTCTAAAGCCCTCAGGAATGAAGCCAAGCCATGAAAAGTAAGCAACCTGAAAACGGAACTGCTGAATGTAAAAACCAAATATTGCAATTGAGAGTCCAAGAAGAAAGGAGAGTTTTTTCTTTCCAGCAAAAAAAACTGCAAGAAGTGATGCGAGACAGAAGAAGTGAATGATACCAAACAAAACGAACTCCTCTGCTGAAATAAGATAAGTTGCAGCGGTTATTCCGAGTGCAATTGCCCCAAATTTTGCAGATCTCCTCAGAGCGTGTCTGAAGCCCTTGTAGGAGAAAGTGAATGTGACTCCAGAAATGAAGATAAACATTCCCCCTATAATTCTTGGAAAAAGATACCAGAAAAAGCCTTCGAGCTGAATTTTTCCAAAGTAGTAGGAGTCAAAGTAAAAGTGAAAAAGAAGCATTAAAATTACTGCAACACCTCTTGCAAAATCCACCTCCCAATAGCGGGCCATGATAAAAATTTTATCTGAAGTATCTTAGATCCTCATCACTCTTCCACTGCTGCACCGCAAGCTCCTGCATTTCCTTTATCTGTGCTATTATTCTCTCCATCTCCTTGGCTCTTTCCTCTAAAGCCTCAACTGACACTTGCAGATTCAGAACCTTGGAAAGGATTTCAAGAACAGCCTTCGCGCTTTTTGGATCCACCATGTAGCCGGAGGTTACACCCATGAGGCAGATTGCCTCTATGTTTTCGAGCTTTGAAACCCCGAGCAAAAGACCTGCTGCACCAATTATACCGCCTCCCGGTTCTCCGGGTTCGAATTTTACTCCATAGCGTTTCATCTCTTCAACAAGCTCTTTTGAATTTGATGCTCCAACAACATAAGGTTCCTCTACAAGTCTTCCCACACCATAGCCGCCAAGTGTGTAAATCCTTTTAACTCCAAACTTCTTTGCAACCTCTATGTATGCATTCACGAGTTCAAAGTGTCCTTCGTTGCTTATACTCTGGAAATCTCCGACAAGAATCAGTAGATCAGGAGAAGAGGAGTTAGATTTCCATGCATAGATCTCGTTCCTCGGCATCCTTATCGTTCCATCCTCGAGCACCATCACTTGCGGTGGGAAGTGGTGAGAATAGATTTCCACTATTTTCTCTGCTCCAAGCTCTTTTACGAGGTGATCTGCCACGAGTTTTCCAACGTGCCCAATTCCGGGTAGTCCCTCGATAAAAATTGGATCTTTCAATTTGCAATCTTCCGGATTCTTCAGATACCTCACATCCACTCTTTTTATCATCTCCTCACCTCAGGAAAAACCCTTTCTCTTTCCGGAGCTTTCTTCTGTATTTCCCATAAGGATCCTCAGGAGAGAATCTGGGTGGGATTGGCATAATTGTCTTTTCCCCACACCTCGGACAAAACTCTTTGAGGGTATAATCCCTGCACTTTGGGCACTTCTTTATTAGAGCTTTCATGCTGCCTCTCTCACAAAATTAAATTCACCACCCAGCCTTTTCACAGATTTGGCAACATTGTCAACAATTTTCTTTAGCACATTTTCTGCGGATTTATAGTCTTCGCTTTCCACAACTATCCTGTATCTCGGCGCACCAATGTATGTAATCTCAACTTTTGCATTGTCGCTTTTCACTTCTGCAAACACCTTTCTTATCCTTTCCACACCATCTGATTGGAAGAACTTTATCTCGAAGTAACCCCTAACTTTGACGCTCTTTGGCTTTATGTTGAGTCTTGCAATTTCTGCCATTGCTTTTGCAAATTCTTCTCCAACAATCTTAGCAATAACTTCGTATCCCTCACTTGCAACCTCTTCGAAAGCCGAGTAAATGGAATCATACTCCTTGAGAAGTTTTTTGCCATTTTTTATGAGTTCCTCCTCAGCTATGTTAAGCCTTTCTCCAACGAGTTCGAGCCATTTAAAAGCGCTCATCTCATTTTTCCACTGCTGCAGTTTTTCCCTTTTTTGCCTGTCGTTTACATCCTTTATTGAGAGATCTATGTGCCCCCTTTTTGGATTGACATTGAGGACTTTACAAACGACTTTCTGCCCCTTCTTCACGTGGTCTCTTATATCCTTGATCCAGCCTGAAGCTACTTCGCTGATGTGAACCATACCCTCCTTGTTCTCATACTCATCAAGTAAAACGAAAGCCCCGAAATCGAGAACTCTCGTTACAGTCCCGATTACAATTTCACCAACTGATGGATAGCCTGACCTTTTTATAATCAGCTTTTTTTCTCTTTCTTTCATCCCCTTTAGCTATGAGTTTGATGAATTTAAGTTTTCCTATTCCCAGACTTTGAAACGCTCTGCATAGCAAAAACTGCAGCTCCCAGAGCTCCAACAATCTGCGGTTCTTCTGGAACTCTTATGTTAATCCCGAGCTTTTCTTCAAGTGCTTTTTTAACACCAGCATTCTTTGCAACCCCCCCAGTTAGCACAACTTCTTCTCTCACCCCAACTCTTTTTGCCATTCCAGCAATTCTGCTCGCTATTGCTTCGCAAATTCCGGCAACGATGTCCTCGATTTTCTCACCGGCAGCAATGTGACTAATTACTTCAGATTCTGCAAAAACCGTGCAAGTTGAGGAAATCGTTACTTTTTTCTTTGCTTTCAATGCAATTTCTCCAATTTCATCGATACGCAAATGCAAAGAGTTTGCCATAACCTCCAGAAATCTCCCAGTTCCGGCAGCACACTTGTCGTTCATAACAAAATCAACTACTTTCCCATTCTCAACCGCAATTACCTTGCTGTCCTGACCCCCGATGTCGATGACCGTGCGCACATTTGGGAACAAAAAATACGCCCCCATAGCGTGACAACTTATCTCAGTAACCGCTTTGTTTGCAAAACCAACTCTTGCTCTACCATAGCCTGTTGAGAAAATTGTTGAAACTTCATCTTTACTAATTCCAGCAAAAATCAGCGTTTCCTCAAAGATTTTAATTGCAGTTTTTTCCACATCTGGGCTTACTTTTGAAATTTTGTAAGCCATAATACTCGAGTTTTTAAGAAGGACACACTTCGCAGTCAAGGAGCCAATGTCGATCCCGGCAGAGATCATAGCATTTCCAGAAATGCCTCAAGCCTTGTAACAATCTGAGCCTCGCTAAAGGAACGTTCATCAACCATATCTGCTTCAATCACAACCGAGGGAACTTCGAGCATTTTTTGAATCTCATACTGCCCAAAAGAGTATGGTTTGCAGCTCCTGTTCGAGTGCATGACAACACCATCCACATCGTAGAGTTCTACAAGCCTGTTAATAACTTCTGCCCTCATCTCAAGACCTATGTTCAGATAGGAAAGCGTATACACCTCGGCAATGCTCGAAATTACATCATCGCTCTTTATTTCGCTAAAAGCTGTCCATGCATTCGTGTAAGTATCTGCCACAAGGCAGGCATTTCGGGATTCGAAGAACTCCCCGAGCCATCTGAGTTTATACCACACTGGAATGTTGTCCCAAAGGAGGCGTATTTTTTCGTTATCGATTGCAGAAATACCACTGCGAACCCTTTCATCGAGTTCAGCCTTCATTTCGGTGTAAAAATTCACCGGATAATCTGTTCCCCGAAGGCAGACAATTGGAGCCATATTTATGAACGCATCAAAACAAGTCATTGGTGATGGTTTATTCTTAGCGCTCTGGAGACATTCTCCATAGAGATGAACGGCTTTTGCTGATTTTAAAGCAACCTCTCTTAGCTTCGAGTCTTCTATTCTCTCCCCTGTGATTTTTTCAAGAAAATCTATGAAATCATAAAGCTGCTCTTCAACGTATCTCAAATAAGACTCCTTTAGTTCCCTCCTTATAAAGGGTGTGTCCAAAACAAAGAGTGGAACTTTGAAAATTCTGCTAAGCACTTCATACCACTTTACAACTGTGTTGCATATGTTGTTGCAAGCAAAAAGAAAAGTTGGTTTTGGTAATCCACCAACTGGGCTGTTACCAGCAAAAATGCAGCCAATATCGCAGCGTGCATAGGAGCACAAATCTCTTGAAAATCCCCTCTTTTCAGCAAATTCTGAGTAATAGCTTCCAAGCTTCGCAGCCCCTATCAAAGCCCCATGGTTCTCAGGATAAACAGGATATACATCCATTGCATACAGAATCTCAACTGGTGCTCCACTTGTTATCCAAGCGTTGACATTTGCCTGATGCCCAAGCATGTAATAACCTGCCATCAGATCTCGCATTTTTTCCGCAATTTTCAATCTTCTCAATCTATCACCTCTCTCAACGCCTCAACTCTTGTTCTTAACTGCTCTATGGAGGCGATGGGAAACTCAAGCTCAATTAAAGCAACTTTCTTTCCCATCTCTTCAAGTTTCTCTTTTAACTGTGGGTAATCGAAAAAGTGTGGCTCACAGAATTTTACGAGCAAGAATATGACCGCTTTGCAGTCCTTTGCTAAATTTATAACATTTTCAAATCTTTTCTCTGTTGCATAATGCTTCGTAGGACATGGGGATTTGTTGAAGTACTTCTCAGCAATATACCTAAGCGCGCTCTCGAGATTTTCCGGCTCGTAATTGGGGTAATTGAATTCAAAAAATCTCCTGCCTGTGCAAAGGTCATCTTTGAGTGAAAATCCAGAATTTCTAAAAATTTCGTAGATCTCAGGATAAGGACAAACGCTGCCCGTTATGAGAACCTTTGGCCTATCATCTTTTTTAGCCTTTCTAATCCTTTCTTCAACAAGCTTTATCCCATCCTTTACATCCATTTGCTGGACTTTTATCGCAATTTCGTAATCTGGATTGATTTCAAAAAGCCTTAACAACTTTTCTTCCAGCTCCCTATAAAGTTGCAGGCTATTAAGCAGAGTTTCAAATTTCACTTCCCCGCCCCATTCCTCGAGAATTGAAACGAAATCTCTAAGCTCGGTGGTGTAATACTCGATATTTCCAATTTTCGTTGGAAACTCGATGTTGTAAACTCTTTTCCCAGCAAATTCTAAAATCTCTGCAAGTCGCATTAGCGTGTCACAGCTTCTTGTAAAAACGAAACCATGAAATTCGTCGCTTAAAGCAACCTCGAGCGCTCCTCTTGCCTGAGAACAGGAGTAGTTTTGAATGTACGCTGAGGAAAGACTTATTGGTTTCCTGGTGGCAAATAGTCTAAAAGGCAAAAATCCTGCAGAATGTATCAATTCCTTTGGTGTGAAAGTGCAAAAGTATCCGATTCTCACGAAAAAAGCAAGTTGGGAAAAAATTAAAAACTTTTCTACTTTGAGATTGTAATCTCTATTGTTGAAACATTAATCTTCCTGCCATCCTGAGCTTCGAGTTCTTCTGTGCCTATTTTTATCTCCTTCAGTTTCAAACCTGGAACAAATCTGTTTCTCACTATTTCTACAACGTCAACTGCCCTGCTGATGGCTTTACCGCGCGCTTTAACAGTAACTTCATTTGCACCCTCGTTCAGCTGTGTTAAGGTTGCGAGCACGTAGTTCATTACCGGTTTCTTACCTATGAGGATCAGATTTTCAGCCATTTGATCACCCTTGCTTCTGTTGACTTTCGAGATTTAAATCTTGCTCGAAAATAAATTTAAGAAATAAACATTTACTTTTATCTTTTTATCACTGGAAGATCCCTCAGCCAGTTTATATCAGGCAAATAAAGTCTTCTCAAATCTTTAAGCCCTATTTTAAGCATTGCGAGTCTACCAATCCCAAGCCCCCAAGCGAGAACTTTTCCTTTTATCCCCAAAGGCTCTACTACTTCTTTCCTAAAAACACCCGCACCACCCAGTTCAATCCAACCAAGTGTATCGACGTAAACCTCGGGTTCAACGCTTGGCTCTGTGTAAGGAAAGTATCCCGGACGAAAACGAACGTCTTCAAAACCCATTTTTACAAAAAATGTCCTTAGCAAACCAAGCAAATGTCTGAAACCAACGTTTTTGTCAAGCACAACACCTTCAAGCTGATCAAACTCCGGCAAATGCGTGGCATCGATACTTTCCCTCCTATAAACTCTGTCTATGCAGAATGCCTTCTGCGGTGGCTCCGGATTTCTTGCAAGATATTTTATCGTTATTGCAGTTGTATGCGTTCTTAAAACGAATTGCTGAGCTTTTTTTAAGTCCCATGCTCCCTTCCAGCCTGTAGAACCAGTTTTCCAGCCATTTTCATGTGTTTTCTTCACGTTGTCAACGAAATCAAAATCGATTTCCCCATACCTGTCGAGATAAAAGGTATCCTGCATATCCCTTGCGGGATGATCTTGGGGTTGAAACAAAGCATCGAAGTTCCAAAAGGCAAGTTGCACGTAGTTTCCCTTTATTTCCTTAAAACCCATCTCAAGAAAAATTTTCCTGCATTCCCTGATTATCCTCTCGTATGGATGACTTTTCCCGCCATAGATTTCAGTTGAAGGTATTTTAATATCATATCTCACAAACTCTTTTTCCCTCCAGCTCCCGCTAAGGATTTGCTCTGGAGTTAAATCCGTTATTTTTTCCTTAATCTCAATCTCCGGAATCCTTAAAACTTTAACTTCGTAATCCTTTTCCTCCATTAACTCAATCAGCTTTCTTCTTTCAAGCAATTCGCGCAATGAGTTCTCAATCTCTTCCCCTCTTGCAACTTTTTCCAGCGCCTTTCTCTCAACAAGTTCTGGTTTAAAAAGAACCCTCAACTTCCCATCTCTGAACTCTATTGCCTTTTTTCTTCTCAACCAGCCAACTGCGATCTGGAATTCCTCACCAAGCCTTGATTTTAACACCTCAACGTCCTGAAATTGTGGAATTAAATTCAAAAGCTTTTCTTCAGGAAACCCCTCTTCTAAATATTTTCTTCCCTCATCACTTAGCTTTATTTTTATCTTTTTAACCTCAAAAACCTCTACAATACCCTTTTCTTTTAGCAAAAACACGGCTTTTACAACCGCATCCCTGCTAAGTCCAGAAATTCTTGCAAGTTCAGCTATACTATAGATTTTACCCTCCTTAGTGTTTCGAAGAACCTCTGTCTCAATTCTTGAAAGCATACTTGCAGTTTGCGAAAAGTTTTAAAGTTTTCTACTAAATTATTGAAGGTGATTTTATGGAAAGTGCGGTTGAGCTTGTAGAAAAACTTCGCAACAGAGAGATGAGGGCAGTAGAACTGGTTGAGGAATGCTTTGATAAGATAAGAGCTCTAAATCCAAAAATAAATGCTTTTGTTACACTTAATCCCAAAGCAGTTGAGGAGGCAAAAGAGGCAACCAACAAACCCCTCGCCGGGCTTCCGATTGCTGTGAAGGATAACACGGATACGAAGGGGATAAGGACTACATATGGTTCAAAAATGCTTGAAAACTACATCCCCACTCAGGATTCTGTGATTGTTGAAAGGCTAAAAAAGGCTGGAGCAGTCGTGATAGGAAAGACGAACATGCCAGAGTTCGGATTGATAGCCTATACTGACAATCCTCTTTTTGGGGCAACAAGAAACCCGTGGGATCTCAAAAAAACCGTGGGCGGCTCAAGCGGTGGAAGTGCCGCTGCTGTAATTGCCGAAATGGTTCCCGTAGCGACCGGAAACGATGGTGGAGGAAGTATAAGAATTCCTGCAAGTTTTTGTTCTCTCTATGGTCTAAAACCAACATTTGGCAGAATTCCATGGTATCCATCAATGCCCGTGTTTACTGGAATGGTTTGCGAGGGGTTTCTCACGCGCTTCGTTGAAGATACCGCCTTTCTTCTCGACTTCGTAAAGGGAAGAGATGAGAGGGATCTGTATTCACTTCCAGATGATGGAAAAAGCTACTTCAAAGAACTTAATGAACCAATAGACAATGTAAAAATCGCCTTCTCACCAAACCTTGGCTATGCAATCGTGGATCCGGAAGTTGAAGAGGTAGTCAGAAAAGCTGCTTTTAAACTTGAAAAATTCGGTGAGGTTGAAGAGGTAAATGTAAACGCTCCCTGCCTCGAAACAGAGCTTACAATGAAGGTTGTACTTGAATTTACAACTTTCATTTCAGAGAGACTTGAAGAATGGAAGAAAGTTGCATTTCCACCATATCTCGGATTTCTGAACATTGCGGAAGTTTTTAGTTACAGAGATTATATAAAAATTGAGGAAAGAAAAATGGAACTCTGGAGATCGCTTAGAGAGATTTTTGAGAAGTATGATTTTCTCATAACCCCAACAACAGCGGTCAAACCATTTGAACTTGGAAAACTCTCTCCGGAAGAGATTGCGGGGCAACCAACAACTCCAATTGGCTGGATGCCATTCACTTATCCTTTTAACTTCACAGGCCAGCCCTCTGCATCGATTCCAGCAGGGTTTAGCAAAGATGGTTTGCCAATAGGGATGCAAATCACGGGCAGAAAATACGATGACATTGGAGTGCTAAAAATATCCAAGGCATTTCAAGAAATTAGTCCTTGGCAAGACGTAAAACCAAAAGAGATTAAAATTTAAATTTAATAATTAATGCTATAATTTTTTAGACCACAAACTTCATAAATTCTATCAACAAATTGGAAATGCCAAAAGCGGGGGTTGCCGAGTGGTCAAAGGCGCTGGCTTGAGGGGCCAGTTCCGTAGGGATTCGGGGGTTCAAATCCCTCCCCCCGCATAATTTATAAATCCAAAATAAAATAAAAAATAGCAAAAAATAAAAATCAAATTACGAGCAGCCTTCCATCTGAAACATCAAAATACTGCACACAATACTTTCCGTCTTTTTCATAGCCTTCCATCGCTTTGTAGAATTTTCCAGTATCTTCGTCTGTTACCCAGTAAACAGCATTTCTGAATCCCCACATTCCAAGATTCACAGCAACCATATCATGACAGAATTTGCCCTCTCGTTTCCACTTTTTATCTCCATACAACACATTTCCATCGATTTCCCAGCAACTGTCAACTTTTCTAACCCAATCACCCTAAAGTTCCTGCAGGCGTTTGTGGAGCTTTCTGTTCTGCACAACCCAAAAATAGGGCTCCAATTGCCAACGCTAGACACAATAATACTATTGAGTGTTTTTCCATTTTTATCCTCCAATTGCAATCCCCTAATATTGCAACTACAAACTTTTGTCTCTTCCCTATCTAAATGTTCCCAATAATTCAATCTTTCCTTTTTTATCTTAACATCACATAGTTCAGACAAGTCGTGGTATCTGAAATCGGAGTTCTAAAGAGCAGAAAACTCAGCAGTTTCTGGGCTATACTGGGACTGAGCCAAGTCTCAGGGGCTGTCCACCAGTTATAGCACCTTGCAACAATCTTCTCACCATATGGGCCTAATTTGAAGGCACAACTCTCGTTTGCAACGATCACGTCTGCAGAGACTTTTACACAGTTCTCCAGTATGTAGGGATACTTTCCAGTGTAGTGTTTAACATACCATACCGCTGGCCATGCCTGGCCTGAATTCATTAAGAAGTAAACCGTCTCATTCCCGCTGAGTTTTAATGCGAGATCTCTGACTTCGTAGTTTGTTGGCAGATAAAGCCCGGGTTCAGCGTAGTTAATCGGGTTGATGAAGTTTATCGCGATGCAGCCATAGAGCATGAAAAGAGCGGTTATGACAAACCCCTTTCTTCCTACAACTTTTGAAGCTAAGAGGAGCATGGGGAACTCGATATGAACAACAAGCCACGGTAGTTTTTCCTGCATGTAGCTGAAAAACGCCAGATTTGCGAAGAACAGGTAGATGAAGAGCCTTGTGAATTCGTCCCTTTCTTTACCACGGCAGAAATTGTAAATTGCAAATAAAGCAAGGACCAGAGCGGGAGCGTTGTAGAGGAGGAGTAAAAGGAGGTAGTAGTAAGGAGGACCCCTTATTCTTTGTTCAACATGCTGACCATACCAGTAGCTCACAGCCTTTACCATGGGAAAGCTTTCGAAGCTGAGAATGTTGTCTCTCCAGAAAACTGAGAAAAAT
>JAWBZL010000013.1:0-28489 GCA_038866255.1 Archaeoglobaceae archaeon | reverse complement strand
TATTTCAACAATACTGCCCTTGAATCTTTTGGAAACAGATGGATGTTTCTCTATCAAATTCTTCAGGTATAGAATTGCGTTCTTTTTCGCAATTACTCCGATCCTTGCTGTATCCCCGATTGGTATTGCGTAGGCAAAAAATTCGCTGTAAGCATTTCCTAAATAAATTTCGACAAACTTCTCATCAATAGCTTCAAATCTCGTCTCCATCTGGAGCGCGGTGAAAACTCTTGGCTTTTTAAAACCGAATGCTCTTGCTACTTCAGAATTTACACCATCGGCGCCTATCAAATAATTGAATTCAACTTCTTTATTCTCAAGCAGTGCTTTGTAGCCTTTAAATCTAACTTTTGTTTTCATTACCACCTTTGAAACAGCAGAAGCTTCTTCCAATAGCATTTCATCGAGAATTTTTCTTTCAATCACATAAGCGTCACCTTTAGCCTCGAAATACTCACCAGATGGGGAAAAAAAGAGAGCACCATTTATCTTGTTCTCAACCGCCTTTTCTATTTTGCAGTGCTTTCTGTAGCTTTCAAAACATTTTTCACTTATCAATCCTGCACACTGAACAGGAAAGCCAGCACTCTGATGTTCTTCAGCAATGGTTACATCCCATTTTTTTCCGAGAAGTTTTGCACACAGACACCCTGAAGGTCCGGCGCCGGAGACGAGGATCACGAATGGATTAGGAAAAGATATTTATATTCTTTCCGTGCTAAAAATGTGCTTGTTTACGAAACTCTCTGTCCTGTGTGTGGGGGAGATTTGAGTTTTGAAGAGGTGGAAAAAGGTTTTTGCTTTTCCAGAAATGAGAAACTATGTTCTGAAAACGGTTTAACTCCTTTTCTGAATCTTTTTTCAAACTGCATAGGAAAGCCGCGTGAAATTCAAAAATTATGGGCTAAAAGAGTTTTGCGCGGGGAAAGTTTTGCTTTAACGGCTCCTACTGGTATAGGAAAAACATCCTTTGGACTTCTTGTCTCTCTTTTTTTTGCAATGCATGGAAAAAGATGTTATGTAATTTTTCCAACTTCACTTCTTGTAAAACAAGCAGTGCAAACTCTTGAAGCATTTGCTCAGAAAGCGGGTATCAATCTTGTTTTTAACGAGAGTGGAGAAGTGTCTGTTGGATTTTACCATGCAGAAATTGATGAGAAAGAGAGATTTTTCGAGAAACTTGGTGATTACAAAATTTTGGTTACCACAGCGCAGTTTCTTGCAAAGAACTTTGAAAAAATGAAAGATTTGAGATTTGATTTTATTTTCGTTGACGATGTTGACGCCCTTCTAAAGGCCTCAAAGAACGTTGAAAGAATACTGGAGCTTCTTGGAGTTAAAAATGGAAAAAAAGGAGTTCTTGTTGTCTCCACAGCAACTGCAAAGGTTGGAAAAAAAGCTGCACTGTTTAGAAAATTCCTGAACTTTAGCGTGGGATCTTCGCAGTTCTATTTGAGAAATATTGAGGACATAATTGCGAATGAAGTCGAAGTAAAAGAAATTCTTCAGAAGATGGGTTCAGGAGGGATAATATATGCGAGGAGCGTTGAAGAATGTGAGGAAATTTATGAAAATCTTTATGCTGAAAATCTCAGAATTGGCATTGTAACGTCGAAGAAGTCTAAAGATTTCGACCTTTTTATAAAAGGAGATCTTGATTATTTAATCGGAACCGCGCATCATTACGGCTCCCTTGTTCGAGGCATAGACTTGCCTGAGAGGATAAAATTTGCCATTTTTATTAACTGTCCAATTTACAGGCTTCGGGTAGAAGATTTAGATACCGCCTCTCCTGCGATGCTGAGAATGCTTGCACATCTTTACAGAGATGATGAGAGAGTTGCTAAGTTCATTGCAAAGCTAAAAATGGTCGAAAAAATTTCAGAAGAACTAAAAGAAGCTTTAAAAGCTGCAATGAGCGAAAAAAATATTTTTGTTAGAGATGCAGTTGTTAAGCGTAGCGAAATAGTTTTTCCGGATATAAGGACGTATCTTCAGGCTTCTGGTAGGACTTCGAGGCTTACAGCTCAGGGAATAACTAAGGGGGCAAGCTTTTTGTTTGAAAAAGATTCTGAGATCTTAAGGGCTTTTGTTGAAAGAGCAAAGCTTTTTGACATCAGTTTTAAAGACATAAGTGAAATAAATCTTGAAAATCTCCGAAAAGAGCTTGAAGAGAGCAGGAGATTTAAAAAAGAAGTTGACTTAATAAAGCCAATCCTGTTTGTGGTAGAAAGTCCAACAAAGGCAAAACAAATTGCAAAGTTCTTTGGCAAGCCAAGTATAAGATTTATAAACTCAATCCCGGTTTATGAAGTGCCGACGGACAAATATCTCCTCCTAATAACGGCAACACTCGGACATTTAACAGATCTGGTGACAGATCGTGGTTTTTATGGTGTTGAGAATTTTAGGCCCATTTACACAACTATAAAAAGATGTAAAAAATGTGGTAACCAGTTCACGGAGAAAATATGTCCGAGATGTGGAAGTAATGAGTTCGAAGATTCCAGAACTCGGATTTCCGTGTTGAGAAAAATTGCAGATGAGGTTGAATCTGTAATCGTTGGAACTGATCCAGATGCGGAAGGCGAGAAGATTGCTTACGATATTAGAAATCTGCTCTGTAGGGAAATAAGGAGAGCAGAGTTTCATGAGGTGACAAGAAGGGCGATAATAAACGCATTGGAAAATCTGAGGAATATAAATGAAAATCTTATAAAAGCGCAGATTGTTCGAAGGGTGGAGGACAGATGGATCGGATTCGCTCTAAGTCAGAAGCTCCAGAATGTTTTTAATAGGAGAAATCTCTCCGCTGGAAGAGCACAAACTCCGGTTTTGGGATGGATAATTGATAGATACAGCGCCTCAAGGAAAAAGAAAGTTATAGCCTTCATTCCTGAGTTTGAGCTTTATATAGAAACCGATAAGAGTGAGCTGGAGTTGAAAGTTGAGTTAATTGAAGAAAGAGTCGAGAAAAAGACCCCTTTGCCACCTTATACTACGGATTCTTTGCTTTTTGATGCAAATATTATACTAAAGTTATCAGCAAATCAAGCAATGAAATTAGCACAAGATCTTTTTGAAAATGGCTTAATTACTTACCACAGGACTGATTCAACAAGAGTAAGCGAGGTTGGTATGAATATAGCGAGAGACTATCTTGGGGATGATTTCCAGGGTAGAGAATGGTTCGCTGAGGGTGCTCATGAATGCATTCGTCCTACGAGAGCTTTGGATCGGAGCATGCTCGAAAGATTGATATATGAAGGGATCATAGATGTCGAGGGATTCGAATGGACTCACTTTGCACTTTACGACTTAATTTTCCGTAGATTCATGTCCTCTCAGTGCAGAGATTACTCCGTTAGAATTAAAAGATTCAGAATAGTAGCAGATGGAAAAACAATTGAAGAAGAAAGAATTGTTGAAGCGTCGGGAAGAGCTTTTGAGCTTTATAAATCTGTTTGGATTAAAAAGGACTTGGAATGCGGAAATTTTAGAGTTCAGGCAGAAATTCGCAAAATCCCTTCAGCGAGCCTTTTAACCCAGGCAGAAGTGCTTAAGATTATGAAAGAGAGAGGCATAGGTAGACCATCAACTTATGCGGTTATAATTGATAAACTCTTCTCCCGTGGCTATGTGTTTGAAAAGAACGGAAAGCTGATTCCGACGAGAGATGGTATTAATATTTACGATTATTTAGTAAAAAATTATGAGTCTTTTATTTCTGAAAGTCGAACAAAAGTGCTTGAAGAGAAAATGGATGCAATAGAAAATGGGGAAGTTGACTACCTTTCCACGCTGAGGGAGTTGTATGAGGAAATAATGCGTGTTGTAAACTGAGAAAAATTTATAAATAAAATTATGTCTAATAAAATTATGACAGCTGAGCCATTTATTCTTTATGTGAGCAAGAGATTTATAGATAAAGCATCAAAAACTTTTGGACTTGGTTTTTTGGTGAGAAAGCCTGTTTTGGAGATTTTTAGAAAATTAGGTGTTGATTTTGTTGAACTTGGAAGAGATGAAGCAAAAAAAGTGATTGAAGAACTTGGAGAATCTAAGGGGGTTACGATATCGACTGCGCAGCTTTTGAAAGGGTTGGCTCTTGCCTTCTTTTTACCCACAGGAATCTTTATTGCAACGCTGAAAAAAATCCACTATCGCTCCGGGCTCGATACAAAAGATTTTGTATTTATCGAGTTCCTTGCAGAAATACCAAGGGCTTTAAGAACAACGCTTTTCTACGATATCTGGCTCGTTGTGCCAAAAAGTGAAAAAGGAAGTGAAAATGTTAGAAAATTGATAATGAAGATCGTGGAGACAGTCCAATCGGAACCCCTCACCGAAGATGAGTGGGAAAATCTTAAGCCGATTCGTGAAAAGCTTTCTGGAAAAATCGAGATAAAAGGTGCGACCGAGAATCTGTGGGGAAAATTATAAATATCTTAAACGCACAATGCTAAATATTTAAATTGAGAGGTGATGAGAATGGAGCTGGAGTTAACACAAATCCAGAAGGATATACTGTATGCCCTTATAACACTCTACAAAAAGAAGCCCGGAAGTTCAATAAAGGGTGAAGAAATCGCGGAATTGATAAATAGAAACCCAGGCACTGTAAGAAACCAAATGCAAGCTTTGAGAGCGCTTGGACTCGTAGAGGGCGTTCCAGGACCTAAAGGCGGTTATAGACCAACATCAAAGGCTTACGAGCTTCTTTCAATTACAAAGCCAGAGGAAAGTGTTGTAGTCCCTGTAGTTGTGAACGATACCGTTATGGAAGATTTGTCAGTCGAAGAAATAGATTTGCCTTCGATATCCCATCCAGAAATTTGTCAGGCAAGGGTAAGATTGCTTGGAGACATAAGAAAAATCACACCCGGAGACAAGGTAACCTTTGGACCCACTCCTGTGAACGAGCTCGTGATTGTCGGCAGAGTTGTTGGAAGAGATGACACCGCGAACACGCTGATAGTGGATATAGAAAAAATTGTTGCTCTGCCGAAGGACACTGTTGGAGAGCACATGAGTTCTCCGATAATTACGATTGACGTGAATGCAAAGGTGATAGAGGGAGCAAAGCTGCTTGCTGAAAAGCAAATCTACTGTGCCCCGGTCAAAAAAGATGGAAAATTTGTTGGCATTCTAACGCTTGATCACATTGCAAAAGCTGTCAGTGAAGGAAAGCTTGAGGCAAAAGTTGAGGAAGTAATGAGACCAAAGATAGTGCTCGTTGAAAAAGACACAAAAATAAAGGAAGCAATAAGGCTAATGAGAGACGAAAAAGTCCGAATACTCGTGGTTACTGACAAGGGAGAACCGGTGGGTGTTATAACGGATCAGAAGATCTTGACAAAGCTTGCTCCTGAGCAATAATTTTTTAATTTTTTGTTTTGAAACTTAAGGAATTATTGAAACCTATTTCCGAAAGAGAAATAATGTTGGAGGTTTAGGATTACCATGGACAAACCCATTCTCCAAGTTGCACTGGATCTTGTGGAGTTAAAGAGAGCAATAGAAATTGCAGAAGAAGCAATAAAAGGTGGAGCCAACTGGATCGAGGCTGGAACACCGTTAATAAAGAGCGAAGGGATGAACGCAGTGAGAGAATTGAAAAAGAACTTTCGAGACCACAAAATTGTTGCGGACATGAAAACAATCGACACTGGGGCGGTAGAAGTTGAAATGGCTGCAAAAAGCGGTGCTGATGTTGTTATAATCCTTGGTTTATCCAATGATGCAACAATAGCCGAGGCAATCCGGGCTGGAAGAAAGTATGGCTGCCAGATTATGGCAGATCTCATAAACCATCCAAAGCCAGTTGAAAGAGCTAAAGAACTTGAAAAACTTGGTGTGGATTACGTGAACGTTCATGTTGGCATAGATCAGCAGATGATCGGGCTCGATCCAATAGAAGTGCTGAAAGAAGTTGTTAGTTCTGTTAACATTCCAGTTGCCACAGCTGGTGGACTCGATACCGAAAAAGCAGCTCTTTGCGCTTCTTTAGGAGCGAAAATTGTGATTGTGGGTAGCAACATAGTGAAGTCGAGAAATGTTACGGATTCTGCGAGAAAAATAAGGGAGGCGATTGACAAGGGGGCTGTTGGCTATACCAGAAAGAACATGGAGGAGGAAATCAAAGAAATACTAAAAAAGGTCTCAACTCCAAATGTGAGCGACGCCATGCACAGGGCGAAGGCAATGGAGGGCGTTTATCCTATCGTTAGAGGTAAAAAGATTGTTGGAAAAGCTGTTACGGTTAGCACAATGGACGGAGATTGGGCAAAAACTGTTGAGGCTATAAATGTTGCTGGAGAAGGGGAAGTGATTGTGATAAAATGCTCCGGAGACACAGCAGCGGTCTGGGGGGAACTTGCGACGAGAAGCTGTTTGAATAGAAAAATCGCAGGGGTAATCATTGATGGCGCTGTAAGAGATGTCGATGATATACGTGCTTTGGGTTTTCCTGTTTTTGCAAGGAAGGAAGTTCCAAATGCTGGAGAGCCAAAGGGCTTTGGAGAAATAAATGTTCGCATCATTTGCGGTGGTGTGGAAGTAAACCCCGGAGACTGGATTATTGCGGATGACAATGGAGTAATGGTTATTCCAAAGCAAAGAGCATATGAGATTGCGAGAAGGGCTCTTGAAGTTAAAAAATCCGAAGACAGAATCCGGGCTGAGATTGAGGAGAAAGGTAGAACACTGGCTGACGTTGTTGAACTTTACAAATGGGAAAAAGTTCGATAATTGTCGAATTATAATTAGTCAATTAGTTAAATTTATAAACCTCATGTAAACTATTTTTGTGGACACCCGTAGATTTGCTGAGAGGGTTTGTGGTGACATCGTTCTTGCAGATAATTGTGGAGAAGCAATGAAAAAATGGAGACAGATTTTTTCAATTTCGCAAAGTGAACTGGCAAAAAAACTCGCAATTTCACCATCAGTAATTAGTGACTACGAAGCAGGGAGGCGAAATCCGGGAGTTGGTTTTATAAAGAGATTTGTTCGAGCCATAATCGATATTGATTTAGAAAGACCGAACCCAGTAATGGCAAAATACCTCGACCTCTTTGAACTTTCTCCGGCAATCTTAGACATCGTCGAATATACGAGAAGTGTTAAAGTTGACGAGTTCTGCGAGATTTTAAAGGGAAAGAGACTAAACGATTTTGAAAAAAACATAAATGGGCACACAGTTATTGACAGCCTTACTGCGATTTTGAAGTTCAACGCCTATGATTTTTACAGACTTTTTGGACTTACAAGCGAAAGAGCATTGATTTTTACAAAGGTCAGCAGCGGCAGATCACCAATGGTTGCAGTCAGAGTTTCGAGCCTTAAACCTTCTGCAGTTGTTCTACACGGCGTTTCAAAGGTTGATGAGATTGCATTGAAGCTTGCGGAAGTGGAGAAAATACCCTTGATAAGGACAGACCTCGAAGTGGGTGAAATGATCGAAAAACTGAGGAGGAGTTTTACATGATCGGAATTGTTTCTTATGGCAGTTACATCCCAAAATTCAGGATTAGAGTTGAGGAGATCGCAAGAATCTGGAACGAAAACGCTGAGGCAATAAAAAGCGGGCTTGGTGTTGTGGAAAAGTCTGTGCCCGATTTCGATGAAGACACGGTAACAATGGCTGTCGAAGCAGGTAGAGAGGCAATTTCGAGAGCTAAAATCGATCCAAAGAAGATTGGTGCTGTTTTTGTGGGATCAGAAAGTCATCCATACGCTGTAAAGCCGACAGCAACAATAGTTGGCGAGGCTCTTGGTGTGGGAAACTACTACTTTTGCTCAGATCTTGAATTCGCATGCAAGGCTGCAACGGCAGGGATGCAGATATGTTTTGCAATGGTTAAAGCAGGAATGATCGAATTTGGTATGTCCATAGGCTCCGATGTTGCACAGGCAAAGCCGGGAGATGCACTTGAATACACCGCTGCCGCCGGGGCGGCAGCTATTTTAATTGGCAAAAATCCAATTGCAGAAATCGAAGCTACGGTGTCATACACGAGTGACACACCAGATTTCTGGAGAAGAGATCTGCAGCCCTATCCGAGTCATGGGGGCAGATTTACTGGGGCTCCAGCTTACTTTAGACATGTAATTTCGGCAGCTAAAAAACTCATGGAAGATTACGGTTTTTCCGCAAATGATTTTGATTACGCAGTTTTTCATCAGCCCAACGCAAAATTCCCGGTAAGGGTTGCCTCAATGCTCGGTTTTGGGGAAGAGAAAATTGCAGATGGTATGCTTGTCAGAGCAATTGGGAACACGTATTCAGCATCATCTCTTCTTGGCTTATGTAGCGTTCTTGACAAAGCAAAACCTGAGGAGAGAATTTTACTCGTCTCCTTCGGATCTGGTGCGGGTAGCGATGCGTTTGCGATAAGGGTGACGGAAAAGATACTCGAATTTCCAAGAAACGAAAGGGTTTGGGATAAAGTAAAGGAGGGGATATACATAGACTACGCACTATACTTAAAGCACAGGAGGATGATAAAATGAAAGTTGCAATAATCGGTGCTGGTAGTAGCGAATTCGGGGAACTTTGGGAAAAAAGCTTTAGGAGTATTTTCTTAACAGCGGGAATTGAGGCTCTTGAAGATGCGGGAATTGAAGGAAAAGAAGTCGAGGCAATTTACGTTGGCAACATGAGTGGGGGAAAGTTTATAGATCAGGAGCATATAGCAGCGCTGATTGCAGATCACGCTGGTTTAGCTGAGTTTGGAATTCCGGCTGTCAGGGTTGAGAGCGCAGATGCAAGTGGAGGCTCAGCTTTTAGACAGGCTTACATGGCTGTTGCCTCTGGGATGCATGACATAGTAATAGCTGCAGGGGTTGAGAAAGTGACGGATTCATCAAATCCGATGGAAATTCTCTCCACTGCAATAGATCAGGAGTGGGAAAGATTTGTAGGCGCAAATTTGCCTGCAATATTTGCATTGATTGCAAGACTGCACATGATTCATTTTGGAACAAAAGAGGAAGACCTCGCACTTGTTGCGGTTAAAAATCACAGGAACGCTGTTCATAATAAAAAAGCCCAGTTTAGAAAAGAAGTGAGTGTTGAAGAGGTTTTGAATTCTCCCATTGTTGCAGATCCGCTTAAAGTTCTTGATTGCGCTCCTTTAAGCGATGGTGCTTCCGCAGTTGTGTTGGCAAGTGAAGGAGTTGCAAGAAAACTCTGCGACACTCCAATTTTCATCGAAGCATGCACTCAAGCAAGTGATTATCTCAGTTTACAGAACAGAAAAGATCTTGTTACAATGAGCTCTACTGTAAAGGCAGCGAGAAAAGCTTACAAAATTGCAGGAATTGAGCCAAAAGACATTCAAGTAGCAGAAGTCCACGATTCCTTCACGATTGCAGAAATATTGGCTTACGAGGATCTTGGCTTTGTTGAAAAAGGTCAAGGAGCGAGGTTAATTCGGGAAGGTGAAACCGAGATTGGGGGAAAGATTCCTGTAAACACTTCTGGTGGACTTAAAGCCTGTGGACATGCTGTTGGAGCAACTGGAATAAGACAAATTGTCGATCTCGTTTTGCAGCTACGTGGTGAAGCTGGAAAAAGACAAGTAAATGCTGAGAAAGCACTTGCGTTAAACATAGGGGGAAGCGGGGCAACAGCTGTTGTTAGTATACTTTCGAGGTGATAGAATGGTTCCGAGGTTCTGGAGAAAAATAAAATATAGATATGAGGTTGTTGGCAGCTATTGCGAGAACTGCGAAAGCTACTTTTATCCGCATAGAGAGCTCTGCCCAAGATGCAGAAGGAAGGGGGTTGTGAATGATATTAAACTGCCTGACAAGGGCAAAGTTCTCAGCTACACAAATGTTAATGGAAAAACAATAGCACTTGTTGAGCTTGAAAATAGTATAAGAATGATCGCAGAGATCAGAGGAAATGTTAAAGTTGGGACAAAAGTTAGAAAGGTTTTCAGAAGGTATGGTGAAGATGGTGAAGACGGAATAATTTACTATGGCACAAAGTTTGTTCCCATTGACAATGCGACGAAAGATTTATAAACAGTAACGTTTAATTATTATAATAGGTGAGAAAGATGAAAATTGAAATGAAATACTGGGTAGACATGTTTGGAGGGAAAGTTGATAAGCTGGATGTGAAATTAAAACCCTACGCCTTTAGAATGGCTCCCATAACTCAGTGGAAGGTTTTGATAGCGGAAAGAGATACAAGGGTCGAGAAGGGCAAACCAGTAATAGTCAAGGTTCAGACAGTTATTCTACCCGCGAATACATTTGTTGGACCTTTGAACATAATGAGACACGCATTGGGCACAGTTCTCGATATAGTTGAATGCGGAGTTCCAACGAGGGTTGAAGAAGAGAAATGCATAAACAATGTTGTTTTTTTACCAATTGAGAGTGGAGAAATAAAGAAGGGGGATCTAATTGGGATTCTAAAAGTCTTTTTTGTGAAAACTGGATTTCTTGGTAAAACTTTCGGGATAGGACAGCCTAAGGCAGAATTGATTCCTGAAAAAAAGATCTTAAATATTGTCTGGAGAGACAATGGGAACATCTACAGAGAGACCAAAGAAATTGAGGAAATGTCTTACAAGAGAACCCATATCGCGCTATGGGAACCGTTGATTGCAGATGAGGAACTGAATTTGGAAGCAGGAAAAGTGGAAAGAATAAAGATAAGGGAAATAACTCTTCCACCCAACACAGTTGTTGTTCCAACTGCTTTCATGATGAATGCTTATGGATGTGTAATCGACGTGGTAGAATTGGGAAAACCATCGAGGGTTGAAAAGGAGAAGAAAATAACTCAAGCTATTTTTCTACCCACTGAAGACGGTAAAGTTGAGAAGGGAGACCTCCTTGGAGTTCTCGCAGTTTACTTCATTGGACTCGAGGACTATAAACCTATAGTTAAGGGGGAGGCAAAAGAGTTCACAATGGTTTACAGAAGTGGGGGAGGAGTCATAAGGAAAGCGATGAAAATGGATCCTCTTGGTTTTAGACGTATGCCAGTGGCAAGATGGGATCTTCTCATTGCGGATGAGAACAAAAAAGTCGAATATGGGAAAACTTCCATTATTGCAGTCAAGAAGCTGAGATTACCAAGGAATTCTCTTATCTATCCAATGAGTATAATGAGACACATTTATGGCACCTCTATTGGCTGCGTATTGACAAGGATGGCAAGGGTTGAGGAGGAAAAAGAAATAAGCAAAGTCGCCTTCTTACCATTAATGGATGGAGAGGTGCAGAAAGGAGATTTGCTCGGAATTGTGAACATTTACGAAGTCGAAGTTAGCGCACTCGAGAAACTGAAAAACTGGGTGAGTGAGTGGATCGAGTGGCAACAGCAAACTCTCTACGAGTAAAAATTATTTAAAAATTCTGAATGCAGAATTAAGGATTGCGAGCGTTAAAAGCTTATCCTCACCAATTGGCTCGCAGATTATCACTTTTTTCCCCTCAAAAATTCCCTCTTTTCTCCCCTCTCCTTTTGGAAAACCAAGCATCTCAGGTAAATCCTCGGTTACGTGCAGTCCGTAGGATATGAAAAGAGGGACTACGAAGATTGTGTCACTTTTCATGTTTCTTATCGCCTCATCGGGAGACGGCTTTCTTTTTCTTGCTGCAAATGCTATTCCAACTTCATCAAAAATCCCTGTTTCCTCGATTCTTCTTTTGTGTTCCTCCATTACTTTTCTATAATGTCCAAGCTGGCTCCCATGGCCAACAATTACTAAACCACGCATTCAATCACCCAAATAGATTATGCAGTTGTTTGATTCCAGCCTTATTTCATCTGCAAAACCTTTCCTTATTCTTTCATCCATACACAAGTCTTCAAGAATCGTAACCTTAGTGTGTCCAAATGTTGAAAGATCAAAGCTCTTATCTGCAAGAATTAGCATACCTTTTTTGTCAGTTTCGAACCTTTTTCCATGAGCATTGTAAACAATCACATCGCAAAGGTCAATTTTTAGTTTTGCGAGTGCAAGTTGGATACTTGAAATTCCCGGTTCAACTTCAGCTTTTTTAAAAAACTTACCAAGTCCAGCAACCATCGGATCCCCTGTTGAGAGAACTGCGACCGATTCTTTTTCAGCTTCTCTCTCAATCTCCTCATAAATTTCATTGGTGAATTTGTTCATAATCCTCTTCTCTCCATTTATGAACCTTTCAGCAAGCCTTATAGCTCTTGCACTTCCATAAACAACCTTGGCTTCAGAAATCGCTTTTTTAGCTCTCTCAGTTATGTGTCCATCACATATTCCAACTCCAATAATCCTCAGCAATCAGATCCACCTCCGCCCCAAATTTTTTTGCCTTCTCAAAAACTCCCTCTTTCCCAGCCCACTTTTTCAGCAATCCGGGAAAACCGACAACTATTTTTTCCCCTTCATGCTCCTGTAGGATTTCATCCAAGTGCAGACCAAAAACAAAAGGTTGAAAATCCCAATATTTTTTTCTTGCATATTCCCAAGCTTTTCTACCAGTTGCAATAACAATCTTTGGATATCTTTTTGCAATCTCCACTTTTGTTTTTACGAGCTCATCACACCACGGCTCGACAAAACCAGTGGTTCCAAGAATAGATAATCCATTTTTTATAGATAGCTGCTCATTTTTTGTTAACTTCGCAACTCTCTCTCCCTCTGGAATTTCAATCAACACTCCACCTTTGTATCCGTAAATTCTGCAAGCCCTGTTAAAATTCTCACGAATTTGAGCAAAAGCACTTTTACTGACTGATTTCTCTCCCCCTTTCTCCCCCACACCTCTGCCAAATTCTATTCCAGAGTCGCAGAGAGTCGCAGATATTTCAATTTTGTCTGTTGCATCGAAGCTGTGATCGCCGGAGAATTTTCTCGCAACTGCAAAACCATTCTCAGCTTTAACTTTTACTTCAACTTCTATTCCAACAGGTGTAAGGACTTTAACTTTTGTAACCTCTTCGTAAAGTGATGCAATCGCACCAATAACGGCTGCAGAAGCTGTTGTGGCCGTAGTTATGCCTCTCCTTAGAAAACCATCTTTTTTTAGAATAAAAAGACCACTTGCAACTTTTTCTGCAATCTCTTTACTTCCCCTATGCCATTCCCAAGGATATTCGTATAGTTCAAGCGGATCTCTCAGCATACTCAATAAGACAGTTGAGAATTGCTACACAAACGTTGCTCCCTCCTCTTGTTCCTTTTGTTGTTATTGATGGCACGTCAAGATATTCAATCATCTCCTTCGATTCCTTCGCATTAACAAAACCAACCGGAGTTGCAACAATGAATCTTGGTTTATAAAGATTTGCAAGTTCGTAAACAGCCATTGCTGCAGAGGGAGAGTTTCCTATTCCTATTACACTTCCTTCGAGGAGTTTTGCGAGACTTTTAAAACCAGAAGCTGTTCTCGTGTCATTCTCTGAAGAGAAATCTATTGCACAAATTGCACTCCTTCGCAAACCAGCTTTAACCATGTTTACATCAACAATTATCCTGCAATTCTCCTTTAGGGCTCTCACACCTTCCCAGGGGTCGCCTTTGAAATTCAAAATGTCTTTTACAGTTGGATCCCCAGTTGCTGCGATGCATCTACGCAGAATCTCTTCTCTCAATCCTTCTCCCGATACAAATTTCCTGAGAACTTCGGAACCCTTTTCGACAATTTCAATAGCTTTCTCAGTCTTTGCACCCAGTTTTGAAAACTCTCTTCTTGATTTCCTTGGTGTAAAAATTTTGTTGTTGTAAATAAAGCTTTCTGAGTTCGGGATTATCAGAGTTGTGTTCATGTCTACGAGTTCGGGATTCTCAATTATTTCGGTCGCCCTAATAACTGTAACGCTTTGGCTATGCCTGAAAGCATTTTTAACAACCCCAATCCTTATATCACCTCTTTCAGCAACGACTATGTTCAGAGCTTTTATCAAATTCTTTTCCCTTGCTGAGCTTGATGGATTGTATACCGCAATAACAAAATCACCGCGGAGCGCGTAGAGCAGTTTTCTCTCTATCAAATCCCATGGAACCAGTAAATCGCTAAGGCTGATAACAACGTGATCCCCACTTATTGGGCAACCGAGAAGCGAAGAAACTGCATTAACGGCAGAAACACCAGGAATGACTTCGATATCGATTTTGATTGCCCTATCGAGGATATATTCGTAAACGAATGGTAATATTCCATAAATACTGGGATCTCCACCGCTGATCAATGCAACTTTTTTTTCTTTCGCAAGCTCAATAGCGATCTCAACTCTTTTCATTTCCTCTCTCATTCCAGTTGAAATGACCTCTTTTCCTTCAATCAGTTCCGAAATCTGTTCAATGTATCTCCGGTAACCAACTATGAACTCCGAATCCTGAATTGCTTTCAAAGCCTTCAGAGTTATGAGCTCTTTTCCGGCTCCGATCCCAACTACGTAAAGTTTACCTTGCGATTGCAATTGTAACACCCCCAAAAACTCTTTTAGGCATTAAAAGTTCCCCTTTTTTTGCAAATTTCAATGCACAGCCTTCAGCAACATTTTTCACTCCTATGAGCATTGCCTTAGTTTCTCGTAAATTCATCTTGTTCAGCTCCTCTTTTCTCACAAAGAAGAGCGGTTTTTTAAGAACTTCAGCAACCTTAAAAATCTCTTCCCCCTCCTTGCCTTCAACTGTTACCAAAGCTGATATGTCCTCGACTGAGAAACCGAGCTCTTGAAGTGCAGAAGAGATTGCGTTAATAATTTCTTCAGCTTTTACATTTTTCCTAAACCCAATTCCAACGCTTAAACCATCTTTAAACTCAAACGCAGTAGTTATAACCGGATTTATACCAATTTGAGCCAAATAGTGAGCAATTTCATTACCTCCATGATGTCCCCCAAGGATTGCGACTGCATTTTTCAGAGGCTTATCAAGAACAACTACAGCGGGATCGAGCCATTTATTTCTCAGATAACTGCAAATTCCACGTATTAAAATACCCGAGGCAATGTAGGATACAATACAATCGTAATCAAGGAGACTTCTCCAGACATCCCTTTTGTAGAAAACAACGTCTACTGAATACCTTTTCCTTAAATGCTCGAATATTCCCAAGAGTTTCTCAAAATCTTTTTCAAAACAAAAAAGAGCAATCTTAGCTGTAGAGGTGTGACCTACCCTCATAGCCTTTCACGGCTTTTCCAATTATTATTGTTGCAGTCCTTTTTATCCCCTCCTCCTCTATCTTTTTTGCGAGCTCTCTTAGAGTGCAGAAGAACTTTTTCTCTCCTTTCTGCGATGCTTTGTAAACAACAGCACATGGCTCATCATAACCTCGAATTTTTGCAACTTTCTCTGCAATGTATTCTGCTTTTTCAGCACCTAAGAGAACTACTATCGTTATTGGGAGCTTTGCAAGCTCTTCAAGATAGTCTTCAACAAGAGTTCTCCCCTTTGGGCGAACAATTGCAACCCCAATTAAGTCGGGGGAAGTTAGCTCTATTCCAAGAGTTGCCGAGGAAGCAAAAACACTGCTGACCCCGGGAACTATTTCGCACTCAATATTCCTTTTTCTAAGCTCCCTTATCTGCTCCCATATTGCACCAAAAATGCTTGGATCTCCGCTTTGCAGTCTTACAACCAGTCTTCCATCTTTTACAGCTCTCTCCATCAAATCCACAATCTCCTCGAGCTTCATGTTCTGGCTGTCAACTTTTTTAGCTTTGAACTCCTCAAGAAACTCCTCACTTATGATGGATCCGGGATAGATAATGAGATCTGCTTTATCAAGTAATTTCTTGGCTTTCAGTGTTAGGAGCTCTTTGTCACCCGGACCAAAACCGACAAAGAAGACCTTCATAGCTTCGCAACAACAATGCTAAAGTAATCTGCTTTTTCTGGCAAAGTTCGGGTAAACTTTTCCTCACTTGTGAACATCTTTTCAAGAAACCAGAACTCTTTGAAATTCCGTTTTTTAAGCTCTCTTTCCACTTTCTTTGGTTCTTTAGTCTTCAGAACTGCAGCGACATCTGGATCTTCAAATTCGGGAGTTGATATGAGAAGAGCTTTTTCAACGAAAACCTTTGCCTTTGCAAGCGCGCATGAGACGCTCGTTATACCCGGGATTATCTCGACTTCAATATCTGGCCTGATTGCAATTAGTTCTTTGTAAAGGTGATGAAATGTAGAGTAGAGCGTTGGATCCCCAAGACAGCAAAAAGCAATGTCTCCTTTTTTTTCCGCAATCTCTTTTGCAAGTAACTTTGCAACTTCTTTACCCTTTCCCATTGGAAATTCAACGATTCTTGGTTCTCTAATCTCTTTTATGAGTTCATAAGCAAGTTTTCCTGGAACTATGACTTCATCCACGGATTTAATGATCTCAACAGCTTTGAGTGTGATCAGCTTTTTATCTCCTGGACCAAGGCCAATGGCGTAGAGCATAGCAACAATTTTGTCAAGAATATAAAACGCTTTTGACTCAAATTCAGAAAACTTTAAATAAAGTTGATTTGATAGGAATTCAAGGTGGTTTGATGCACATAATGGAAGGTTTCCTGCCCTTTGAATGGAGCGTATTCTGGTTTGCATTCTCAGCACCATTCTTAGTTTATGGCTCCATAAAACTGCGAAAACTCAAAGAAAGGCGAGAAAGAGTTTTATTAGCAGTCTCTGTTGGATTCATATTTGTTTTATCTGCGATGAAAATTCCATCCGTCACTGGTAGCTGCTCCCATCCAACTGGGACTGGAATTTCGGCCATCCTTTTTGGTCCTGGAATAACAGCTGTGCTATCTGCAATAGTCCTTCTTTACCAAGCGCTGCTTTTGGCACACGGTGGTTTAATGACGCTCGGCGCAAATGTTGCATCAATGGGAATTATTGGACCCTTCTTTGGCTGGTGTGCTTATAAAATGCTGAAGAAAAGAGAAAAAGTTGCAATCTTTGTTGCATCAGCTGTTGCGGACTTATCTACTTATCTCATTACTTCCATCCAACTTGGCCTTGCATTTCCCGTAACTCCGGGAATAGAGGGAGTTCTAATCTCTACAGCAAGGTTTATGGCGGTTTTTGCAGTAACGCAAATTCCCATTGCAATAATTGAAGCATCTCTTGCAGTAGCGGTTCTAACAGAAGTTATGCACAAACTCGAAGCTCCGGAGGTGGTAAAAGCTTGATTAAATTCCTTAGCCTTTTTGATTGGGTTGGAACCGATGAAATTGCACAGGAAGTTGTGGCTGAGATAAATCCAGATTACAAGCCATGGTTTAATCCAGTTTTTGAGCCAAGCGGAGAAATAGAGACACTTCTTTTCTGCATCCAGGTTGCCATTGGAGCGCTAATTCTTGGCTACATTCTTGGCTCTCTGAGGCATGGAAGATCTCGAGAGGATTCAAATAAACGCTAAGCGGATAATAAGCGGGGAAATAAATGTTTATTTTTCGATTTTGGCACTAATACTTACTTTAATTTCTCAAAAAGTGCAGTTTTTTAATCTGGTTGTTTTCACTTCACTTGGAATTTTTGCAGTTAGAGAAAAATACTTCAAAATAATCGAGCTTCCGGCTCTTTTTTTCTTTGCCAGTATTTTTCTGATTTTAATCACCATCGATGGGGAAAAAATTTTCGAGTTCTGGATTTTTCGAGTTTCCGACAACGCCCTTAACATAGCGGTTTCTACAATAATCAGAGTTTTTGCATCGCTGAGTATTCTTGCCTACCTAATCTCGACAACAACGCTTCCTGAGTTTGTTTCAGCATTGAAAAAACTTAAAATTCCGCATTTTATGCTTGACATGATGTTTCTAAGCTACAGAGCAATTCAGGTTCTATTTAGTGAGGCAAAGAAGTTTGAAGTTTCCGCAGCATCAAGACTCGGTTTTTCATCTTTTAAAAACTCTCTTTCATCAATTTCTTTACTCTCAAGAATGCTCTTTTTAAGGGCAATGGGGAGGGTTGAGAAAACTCTGATCTCAATTGAATCGAGGAATGGAGAGGAGATACCAGTGCTAAGAACGGAAAGTAGAGGAAAAACTCTCGCTTTTGCTTTAACTTTGGTGATGGTGATCTTCCTATGCTGGAAGTGAGGAATTTATGGTTCCGGTATGATAAAGATAGGGAATATGTGCTCAAAAACGTCAGCTTCTCTACTTCTTCACCAGTAACGATTATCATGGGCAGAAATGGTTCCGGTAAAACAACACTTCTTTTCCATCTCAATGGAATTTTGAGACCAGAAAATGGCGAGATCCTAATAAATGGGAAAAAAGTTGATTATAGCAAAAAAGGACTCACAGAGTTGCGGAAAAAGGTTGCATTAGTCTTCCAGAATCCGGACGATCAAATAATCGCCCCCACCGTATGGCAGGAAGTTGCGTTTGGTGCAAAAAATGCTGGAAAAGATTTTAAAAGGCTAACTGAAAGTGCAATAGAGTTCTGCGGTCTGAAAGGTCTTGAAAATTCTCCTTGCACAGTGCTCAGTGGGGGGATGAAAAAGCTCTTAACCATAGCCTCTGCAATAGCTATGGATACTGAGATAATTCTGCTCGACGAACCAACAGCTGGGCTCGATGGAGTTGGATTTCAGAGAATTGTGGAATTGATAAAGAGACTCAAAAAAATTGGAAAAAAGTTTGTGATTGCAACCCATGATTACGACCTCGCCAAGGCTGTGGGGGATTACTTCGTATTCCTTAATGACGGAAAAGTTGTTTATCATGGAGGTAATCTTAATCTCGAGCTTGCAAAAGCGTTTGGAATAAGATGCAATGATGGTGATTGTATGGAGGGAAAAAGGACAAAGGAGGAGGTTATAGGAATCGTTTTCTCGAAAATAAAGCCTGAAAAAAATGAAATATTCGCTGATATAGGCTGTGGGACTGGTAGTGTCTCAGAATTTTTCTCCCACTACGTTAGCAAGGTTTATGCAGTTGAAGCTGATGAAAATGCCTTTGAATTTGCGAGGGAAAAACTAAGAAATCTTCGGAACGTTGAAGTTTTAAAAATGCATGGCTATGAATTTTTGAAGAGTTACGATTATGACATAGCTTTCTTTGGTGGGACAAAAGACATAGAGAGAATGCTCGAGGTTTGCAAGGCAAAAAAAGTTGTTGTGAATGCTGCAAGGCTTGAAGTTGCGATTGAAGTTATGAAAAAAATGAAGGAACTCGGAATTTTTAGGGAACTAATACTTGTTAATATCTCAAAGAGCTATGAGCTTGCAAATGCAACCGCTTTCAAGCCTTTAAATCCAGTTTTCATCGTTTTTGGTTCAAGGGAAGTAAACTTCAACTCCATTACTGAATGAAAAAATCGGATAGCTATTTCTTTTCGCAAGGAGCAGCCCATGGGCAAGAATTGGGAGAGCAATTGTTGCATCAACAAAAACCTGCACTTTTTTGCTTTTGTAATTTATCTTACCCCAGCTTATCCCCTCCTCAAATGTGCACCCGCTTAGCCCGCCGAATTGAGGGGAATCTGTTGTAATCTGAATTGCATAATCGTGCCCGCTAACTTCGTAATCTTTGAGTCTTGCAACTACTTCGGTTTGCTGAATAAAGTTCTTTGGCACACCACCACCGATGTAGATGACCCCAGTCTTTGGAGACTTTGCAACGATTTCCGTTAACTCATTTACATCCTTGATCGTATCCACAACGCACCTCTTTTCAGCAAGTGCAGCACCTATGCCTATGGAGCTATCTGCAATAGCGGGACAAAAAATTGGGACACCACTTTCCAATGCGGAAATTAGTATTGAATCATCTTTTGCCTCTTTCTTTATTCTCTCAGCGATCCTCTCTATTATTTCCCGGGAAGATAGAATTCCCTCTACACTTGAAAAAATATCTGAAATGAGAAAATCAAGTTTGTTGAATTCTTTTTCATGTGCGAAAACATCGTAAATCCTGTCTATCCCTTTCTTGTATAATTCCTCATCATCAACGAACTCACTGCCTATGTAGTGATTGAAGCCCAACGCTTCATGGATATCGTGAAAAAGATTTGCTCCCGTTGAGACGAGGACATCGACAAATCTGTTTCTAATTAGCCAGGAGATGATTTTCCTCATCCCTGCAGGGACCATCGCACCTGCAAGACCCATTAAAATCGTTATTTTATCTTCCTTAAGCATTTCGAGCCAGATTTCAAAGGCAATTCCAAGTTTTCTCCCCTGAAAACCAGTTTTGACCATTGAATGCAGAAGTTCTGCAAAACTTTTTTTTGATACCTCTATTGGATTTGTTTGATCCATTTTAGATCACAAAAACCGCTGCAGCAATAACTGTTGTGTATTCATCAACTTCTGCTTTTGCAGTAACGTTAAAGGTTTTCGCAGGTTCGATGTCAAATGCGGTTCGGAGCATATAGGAAGCCATTTCCTCAGCGTGTTTCCCTTCGTCGCCATTGCAGTAGCCATGATATTCAGTAAGATATCCGTTCAGACTCGGATTATCTGGAATTGCCGCTCCAACGCTTGCAAAAATCTTTTTTCCCTTCTCGCAACTCGTCATTCTCGACATAACACAGAAAACGATCTGCCCTGGATAAAGCTCTTTCAATCCCTCCTCTTTTGTCGTTATCTCGCATCCCGGTGGATAAATGCTACTAACAGTTACAAGATTGAACTTCTCGATTCCAGCATCTCTTAAAGCAAGTTCAAAGCTTACCAAAGCATCGCGATGTTTTCCAACCCCAGAGGTAAAAAAGACCTTTTTAGGCAGAAATCTGTTTTCTGCGGGAATATTTAATCCAATTGCTCTCCCTGCGCTCTGTTTATATCCAACCAATCCAAATTCAGACGCTCCGAACATCTCATCTCACTGTTTTTTCAGCTATTAGTTGAGTATTTAAGCTTTTCTATTGTAATAGTGGCCTGTGAAAAGTAAGGTTGAATATTAGTCATCAGAAGCAAAATTGGACTTGTTTAAACAAGATTGGAACTAAAAATTTAATCTAAAAATAAAAATATATTTTCCCCTTTAACACAGCAAAGGCTGAATTTGACAGATTTTAAAGAATGGAGGTCTGTTAAAAATAAATCCAAAAATTATTTAAACAATTCGAACATAGAAAATCTGCGCAATTAATTAATTGGTATTTTTAAGAAGCTGGAGACGTGGGAATCCAAGGGAAGTAGAAATAACTTGATAAAAATAAAAAATCCAATTTAAACACAACCTGTTGGTTTTGGTAAACCGGCAATTCTGCACGCATCCTTTGCTGGGCCCTGTGGGAAGAGCTTGTAAATGTATTGCAAATCAACATGAGGCCCAATGTCTTTCTTTGCCTGCTTTACCAACATCCTTATTGGTGGAGCAACACCGTATTTTATGAAGTAGTCTCTCAGGTATCTTATCACTTTCCAATGCTCTTCGGTTAGCTCAATTGGTGTAGGGCTAAAGCGAGTGTCCTTAGCTATTGCAATTGCCACTTCCTCATCCCACTGTTCCCAATCCTGTAAAAAGCCATCCTCATCCAGTCTGAGCTTTTTTCCTTTCACTTCCAGCTCCGGCATTCGATCACCTCACTCTTCTTCTACCCCTTACATAAATAATTTGCGGTTTTAATGCGAAACCGTTTAACCCGATCTACATATTGATTGACGATCAATAAAAATGAATTAAAAATTAGATTCACAAAACAAAAAGGAGCTTTACAGGTTTCTCTATTTTGGAACGGAAACAGTATCGTGAAAAATATATATCGGGAGTTTAACAAAAATCGATGACACTCGATGAGGAATATTTGGACATCTCCTATCTCAAGGAGAATGGATTTATTAGAAAAAAGTGTGTGAAGTGCGGAAAATACTTCTGGACAACAGGTTCTGCCGAGCTCTGCGGCGATCCGCCATGCGGAAGTTACACGTTCATCGGAAATTCCCCTTTTAGTAAATCTTTTGAGATCGAAGAAATGAGGGAATTTTATCTCAGATTTTTCGAAGAAAGGGGACATGAAAGAATCAGGAGATATCCCGTTGTTGCGAGGTGGAGAGATGATATATACTTAACGATTGCAAGTATCGCGGATTTCCAGCCATTTGTAACCTCCGGCATCGCACCACCCCCTGCAAATCCCTTAACGATTTCGCAGCCATGTATAAGACTTGATGACCTCGAAAGTGTTGGCAGAACAGGTAGGCATCTAACTCTTTTCGAAATGATGGCACATCACGCCTTTAATTATCCAGAAAGAGAAATTTACTGGAAAAGTGAAACTGTTGCTTATTGCACAGAACTTCTCGAGAAGCTCGGAGTTAAAAGAGATGAGATAATCTATAAAGAGGAGCCTTGGGCTGGAGGTGGAAACGCTGGTCCATGTCTCGAGGCAATTGTTCGCGGCTTAGAAGTTGCTACTCTCGTTTTTATGAACCTTGAAGCAAGCGAAAATGGAAATATAGAGATAAAAGGCGAGAAATATAGGAGAATGGAAAATTACATTGTTGACACGGGTTACGGGCTTGAGAGATTCGTCTGGATGAGCAAGGGGAGTCCGACAGTTTATGATGCAGTTTTTGGAGATGTGATTGACAAAATTCTGAGTATTAGCAGCTTAAATCTGAAGGGGAAAGAAGTTAGAAATATAATTGCAGAAGCTGCAAAACTCTCCGGAATGGGGATTGCAAAAGAAAAGCTGTATGAGGAAGTTGCAAAGAAATTTGAAATTGGTTTTGAGGAAGTTAAAGGGATTATCGATCCAATCGTTAAAGTTTACGCACTTGCAGATCATACGAGATGTTTGCTCTTCATGCTTGGCGATGGACTTGTACCCTCAAATGCTGGAGCAGGTTACTTAGCGCGACTCATGATAAGAAGAAGTCTCAAGTTTGCAGAAGAACTTCAGCTTGGATGCGATTTATTTGAGCTGCTCGAGTTGCACAACAAAAAACTCGGAATTGAATTTGAAATTCCAATGAACGTAATTCAAGAAATTTTGGAACTCGAGAAAGAAAGATTCAGGGCAACGATTGAGAAAGGCTCCAGGATTGTTGAGAGGGCCATTGAAAGGAGGAGAAAGATTTCCAAATCTGATTTAATCGAATTATATGATTCACATGGAATCCCTGCAGAACTTGTTTCCAAAATTGCAGTCGAAAAAGGTGTGGAAGTCGAGTTACCAGAAGATCTTTATTCTGAGCTTGCAAAAAGACATTCTAAAGCTGAAAAAGTTAAAAAAGAGGAAATAAGGCTGAGAAAAGAATATCCAAAAACAAGAAAGCTTTATTATGAGAAACCAAAACTTTACGAATTCTCTGCCAGGATTCTTGGACTTGAAAATGGCTATCTAATCCTTGATAAAACTGCGTTTTATCCAGAAAGCGGCGGACAAGAAAGCGATTCGGGTTTTATAATTGCAGATGGAGAAAAAATAAGGGTCTCTTATGTAACAGAAGTTGATGGTGTTGTATTGCACAAGCTTGAGAGTCCAAGGGAGCTTAGAGGAGAAGTTAAGGGCGTTATCGATGTTGAGAAAAGGTTAAGACACATGAGACACCATTCTGCAACGCATTTATTGCTCTATACTCTTCAAAAATTGTATGGAAACCATATATGGCAAGCTGGAGCTAAAAAAGAGGCTGAAAAAGCGAGACTTGACGTTACACATTACAAAAAGATTGGAGAAGATGAGCTTCGAAAAATTGAAGCACTTGTGAATCGTGAAGTTTTTGCGAATAAAAGTATAGAATGGTTCTGGATGGACAGAATTGAAGCTGAAAAGCGCTTTGGTTTCCGTTTATACCAAGGAGGAGTTCCGCCGGGAAGAGAAATAAGGATAGTTCGTGTGGGTGACGACGTTCAGGCGTGTGGCGGAACGCATTGTGAGAGCACGGGAGAAATAGGAATAGTAAAAATCCTAAGTGTTGATCCAATTCAGGACGGAGTTATAAGATTCGAGTTCGCAGTAGCGGAGGCAGCAATTGAGGCAATAGCAAGAATGGAATCTCTGCTTAAGGAGTCAAGCAAAATCTTGAGAGTTGAACCAAAAGCGCTACCTAAAACTGTTGAGAGATTCTTTGAGGAGTGGAAAGAACAGAAAAAGGAAATAGAAAGGCTTAAAGAGGAACTTGCGATTGTTAAGGGAGATTCCTTGCTTAGAGAGGCAGAGGAATTCAATTCTTTGAAAGTCGTTGCGAGCATAATTCAAGCAGATATGCAGGAATTGCTCAAAATAGGCGATTATCTTGCTAAGAAAGGAGCTATAGGGTGTTTAATGGCAAAAGGAGAGGGAAAGGTATTTGTTGTAGCTTTTGCAGGGAAAAATTATGATGCAAGAGAAATAATAAAGGAGGTAGGTGTGTATGCAAAAGGTAGTGGAGGGGGAAAAAGAGAACTTGCCCAAGGGGCAGTTTCGCAGCTCTTATCAAGAGACGAGCTTCTCAGCATCCTCTTTGGATATCTTGCAAGAAAGAGTTGAATTCATCCCAGTAAAAGGACTGCCAATAATAAAAAAAGGAGACGATATTGCAAAGATGATAGCGGAAAAAATCGAACTCAGGGACGAGGACATAGTTGTGGTTTGCTCAACCGTGGTTTCAAAATCGGAGGGGAGAGTTAGAAGACTCTCAGACTATAATCCTGGTTTGCTTGCAATTGAACTGAGCACAAAGGTTGGAAAGCCGGCTGAATTTATTCAGGCTGTTATTGAGGAAAGTGAGGAAATACTCTTAAAAGAGCCGTTTTTACTCGTAAAGGCAAAATACGGAAATATTTGTGTAAATGCGGGAATAGATGCCTCTAACATTGAAAAAGGAAGCATACTACTCCCTCCAACTAATCCAGACGAAAGTGCTGAGAGAATTCGTAAAAGACTGCAGGAAATAACCGGGAAGAGAGTTGGGGTTATTGTTACAGATACAAATGGCAGATGCTTCAGAAAGGGTGTTGTTGGCATTGCAATGGGGATTGCGGGCATTTATGCAATGAGAGACTGGCGGGGAAAAAGTGATCTGTATGGTAACGTTCTCGAAGTCACAGTAGAGTGCATAGCAGATGAGATTGCAGCATTTGCAAATCTCATTATGGGTGAAGCAGGAGACGGGATTCCGGCGGTTGTTGTGAGAGGACTAAAAATCCTTGGAAATGGAAGTGTGAGGGAAATTTACAGGAATGAGGAAGAGGATGTAATAAGGAGATGCCTGAAAAAGTGCTTTTGATCGGAACAAACGTAAGAAATGTGGCTCAATCAGCAAAAAAAGCTGGCTATGAAGTTTATGCAATTGCAAAATACATTGATGCAGATCTCTTTCTTTATTGCGAAGAAGTTTATCCTGTTGGGGAAAATTTAAGAGAACTTGCCGAAGAAATCGCAGAAAAGGCAAAAGTTGTGTTATGTTCGAGTTTTGAAACTTTTAAAATAGATGCTGATCTGCTTTGCAACGATCCAAAAATATGCGAGGTTATCGTGGACAAGCTGAAATTTTACAGAACTCTTGAAAAAGCCGGGATTCCGTATCCAGAGATTCTTAATAAACCTGAAGGGAAAACAATCGCAAAACCAAGGCTTGGTGGTGGAGGGGAGGGAATAGTTTTTACTGAAAAAGAGCGAGAAGGCTGTATTTTGCAGAAATATATTGAAGGTATTCCTTGCAGTGTCTCTTTAATCGCGGGGAGGGAGATTACGCCGATTGCATGTAACTACATTTTCTCTGGCTGGAAAGAGATGAATGCAGACGGTTTTAGATACAGTGGAAATCTAACACCCCTGAAAATTGAAGAAGATAAAAAAAAGGAACTTGAAAAGATTGCAATCGAAGTCGTTCAGCTTTTTGAACTTAGAGGCTCTGTTGGAGTTGACTTTATCCTTTCAGATAGGCCATATGTTCTTGAGTTGAATCCGAGATTTCAGGGTTCTCTTGACAGCATTGAATGGAGTTGTGACGTAAATCTTTTCTCTCTTCACGCGAGAGCATTCGAAGGAAAAAGAATTGAAAAAGTAAGACCAAAAAGATTTGCAATCAGAGCTATTTACTTTTCGGATCGGGATATTGAAATCAGAAGAGATCTCGTTGGCAATCCTTTTTTTGCCGATATTCCGCGAGGTTTTTACAGAAAAGGGGATCCCCTGGTTTCTATACTTGCAGCTGGGAACTTGGAAAGGGCCTATAATGAAGTTCTGGAAAGGAAGGAAAACTTTTTGAACCTTATTTTGGATAGATTCTGAGAACTTTTGCCTTTTCGCTCTGGATCGAGTAGTTCGCAGTTATTGCTGGCACGAGACATGAGTAGCCTTTCTGGAGATCTGCAAATTCTTTCCCGCTACGCAGCATTGCGTAACCTTCAAGACAAAGGAGGATGTTAAAAGTGTCAATTGCAAAATCAACTCTTCCAACAACGTCAACGATTTCTGCTCCGAAAAACTCCGTTTCTATTTTCCCCTTTTTACCTTTAACTTCAAAATCTTCAGTTTTATTCAGCTTTATCGCCTTCTTTATCTTTTCATCGTTAATGCTGAAGCTGAGCTCCGCATTTGTTGAAATCTCAACAAATCTTGCATTCTCCACAGAGTGAATAACTCCACAAGGGATAAGAAAAGTATCATAAGCAGTTGCTGGAAAAGCATTCATTTTCTTCCAGATCGCACCCTCCTTTCTAATTTCCTCAAATTTTTCAAGCGTAAAGTCCTCACTAAAGCCAATGTATGCATTTCCGCTAACCATCACCCATGCTTTCATTTTTCCTCCATCGCTCTCTCCAAGACTTTCAGCAACCTTTGCAGAGGGATGCAAATGTGGTTCGAGTCTTTCAGTGGTTTCAATTATTTTTACAAGAAGTGGAAAATTTTGATATTTCTCCGACAGTTTTCCAAGTATCTCGTTCTTCGCCTCGATAACAAGTTCCGTGAGTTTTGCAACGTTCTTTTTTAGCAAAACTTGGGAAGGATTTGATGGGTGAGCAGAAAATTCCCAGGATTCACCAATACCTTTTTTTCTAAAACCTTTTAGCAGCGCAATCCATTCACCGCCCCATGGTTTTTCAATAAGATTCTCACTTGCCTGAAATATGAAATTTGGTAACTCCATGTGAAGAGTAACATCGGAAATATATATCTTACATTTTCTCATAGCTCCGGAGAACAACAATCGTGGTATTGCAGAACCTGAGACTGCAATGTAAAAAGCAAAATGGGATGTCCATTTACGGGATACAAAATTTTTTTAAACTTTCAAAAAATTTAGAAACGTGGTGAAGTTTGAGTTCATGAAAACTTTCATCGAGGTCGTAAAGGCTGGAAGCCTAAAAAAAGCTGCTAAAAATCTCGGTACCTCAGTTGGAACTGTTAGTTTCCAAATAGATGCAATAGAATCATTTTACGGAGCTAAATTGCTTAGAAGAGGAATAAAAGGCGTGGAATTAACTGAAGAAGGAAAAATTGCGATGAAGAACATGGAGATGATAATTAAGAGCGTCGAAGAAGTCAGAAGGCTTATCACGAACAAGGGGGAGAAGATTGTGCTCGCCTCTGGAATGGTTGGACTTAACATTGTTCACGCGCTTCAAATTTTGCTGAAGTCCAGATATCCCGCTTTGGAGATTAGACTTGAGCTGAAGGGTGCACATGAGTGTATTCGAGGAATTTTAGATGGCAGATACGACTTTGCCATAGCTGGAGATTTGCTCAACGAGCATTTAAATGATCCACATCTTTTTGTAACCGAAATTGGATGTGATGAGCTTGTTCTAATAACTTCCAAGGATCATCCACTTGCAGAAAAAGAGAGTGTTTCGTTGGATGAGATACAAAAAGAACCAATGATTATGCTCACCGACGATTATGGAATAACGACGAGCACAAAAAAAGCTCTCGAAATGAGTGGTTACAAAATTTCGCAGTTCAACGTCACGTATGTTGTCGGGGACTACTATTCAAAGCTACACGCGGTTAGCAGTGGTATCGGAATTGCGATAACATCTCTACTCGCAGCTTGCAAAGTATATGAGGTTGGTTTAATCAAAATGATGAGGATAAGGGATCTGAAGTCGAACAGAAAAATCTATTTTGTTGCATCAAAGCTCGCGATGGAGAGCGAGAAAATGAAGGAATATGCGGATTTTCTAATTTCAAAGAGTAGACAGCTTTTCAACGATTTCACAAATCAGTGCAAATATTTTTAAACGCGAACAAAGAGTTTGACTGCAAATCGCATTGGCTCCAACTTAGCAACTTATTCCCACCAATATGATGATACAGTATTTCTGGACCATACAATAACCCAAATACATGGCAAAATGATTAAAAACTAAGCATATCACAGAAAACTGTCTGCTCGAAACAGCTAAATATTCCCTTGGATTGATTAAATATGTGAGGGGATAAAATGAGGATCGAAGATGTGTTTTTAATTCTATTTGTTTTTTTGATACCAGCAACGATAGCGAGTTATGTTTTCATAAGGATTTCAAAAGTCCAATACAGATATTTCCCTATCCTTGTCCTCATAGGCTTTGGGATAGCCTTCTTTGGATTTTTCATTTTATTTCTTGTAAATTTTGGCTCCATACATACCACTGGATCTTCAATTCAAGTCATTC
>JAWBZL010000012.1:0-31091 GCA_038866255.1 Archaeoglobaceae archaeon | reverse complement strand
CTTCCCCCTTTCTTGGCACGGGGAGATTGTATAGAACGAATCCATTAATTCCGTAGCGATGCACTTCCCTCCCCTCAAGCCTTTCTGGGAGACCAACGATTTGAATTGCCCTCATGGGGCATTTTTTGATGCAAATTCCACATCCCACACAGAGTTTTTCAGATATTATCGCCTTCTCCGCAATTACAACAGTCTCGTCCCCGCTTCTGACTTTTGGACAGTATTTCAAGCACTCATGGCCACACTTCTTTGGTTGACATCTTTCTTTATCAATTACAGCAATGCGCATCCCTAAGCGAATGAATTGCTCGATATAAGAATATTTATATCTCCTTCAGCATTCATCGACTTCATGCAGAACGTGATTGCACAGCTTAGGGCTGGAAAATTTGTTATTGTTCATGAAGAAGATAAAAATTTTCTCTGCATCCCCGCTGAAATCGTTACCCCAGAGGCAATAAATTTCATGATGAAGAACTGCGATGAGATTCGTTTATCTTTGACCTGGAACAAAATCTCCTCGCTTGGGCTGAACAAGTTTTACTTCAACGGTAATTTCATTCCTGTTGATCCGAAACTGGATAGGATCTCAGCAGAAGATAGAGCAAATTTTATAAAGAAAATTGTTAATGAAATTTTAACCTTATCTGAGATAAAACTTCCTGGCAGAATATTTGTTGAGGAAACAAAAGAAATGGGCATCCTTGAAAGACCTGGTGTAGCAGAGGCTTGCTCTGATCTTGCAAGACTTGCGGGTTTCAAAGCATTTGCAGTTTATGCTCCAATTTTAACCCCCAATGGCGAGGTTGCGAGTATGGATTACGTTGTGGAATTTGCAAAAACAAATTCCTTGCCAATTATAAGTATAAGGGAGCTTATAGAGCACAGATTGAAAACGGAGAAGATAGTTGAAAGGGTTGTGGAGGCAACTCTCCCAACAAAGTTCTACGGGACTTTTAGGGCAATTGGCTATAGGAGTCCTATTGGTGAGATCTTAGTCCTTGTGAAGGGAAACGTTCAGGAAGGAGATGTTCTTGTAAGAATTCATTCAGAATGTCTTACTGGGGATGTTCTTCACTCATTGCGCTGCGATTGCGGCGAGCAGCTCGAAAGCGCGCTGAAAATGATTGACAGAAACGGAAAAGGTGTGCTAATCTATATGCGGGGACATGAAGGTAGGGGAATTGGATTGATTAACAAGCTCATCACATACAAGCTGCAGGAAAATGGTATTGACACAGTTGACGCGAACATAAAACTTGGATTTCCGCCAGATTTGAGGAGTTATGGGATTTCTGCCCAGATACTGATAGATCTCGGGGTTAAAAGTATAAGGCTTCTAACTAACAATCCCTTGAAAATAGAGGAGCTTGCAAAATATGGTTTCGAGATTAAAAGGGAAGCAATAGAAGTTGAACCCACAGAAGAGAATCTTGCTTACCTGAAAGCAAAAAGAGATAGGATGGGACACTTGCTTTGTATAAACGACTGAGCTCAAGATTGAAGAGCATGATCAATAGAAAAGAAATATTGAGGGGTAAAATTAGTAAAGCTTATCAATAATACGCTCAGCAAACTTCATGGATCCTCAAACTCTGCTGATTTCGACGCTTGGTGTTCTGGCAATATTTTCCGCAATTGGTGCATGGCTTACGAGAGATAACTTGTATTCAGCCCTTTACATGTCCATTGCAATGCTATTCGTAGCCGGAATATACGCTGCACTCAATCTCCAGCCCGCAGTTGTGCTCATAACCCTTGTATTCGTTGGAGCTGTTGGCATAGTTACAATCGCAGTTGCTGCAACTTACAGAGCAAGAGCTGCGAGAAAAATTAGCTTGTTCTGGACTTTGCCTGTAGTTGCAGTAATGGCGATCCTTGGCTACGCTTACAGCAAAGCTGAAGTTTTTTCAGTAAAATCGAGTGGTTTGGATTTTATCAGCGATTATTTTCTCGCAATTGTCTTTCTTATATCGATGATGACGTTAGTAATGCTTTCAGCTATAAAAATCCTGAGGAGGGTTGGGCTGTGATAGTTGCAATAGCTGTTTCACTCCTAATAATTGCTTATCTGATGGCAATCTCAGCAAAGGATCTTGTGAGACTTCTGATAAGCCTTGAGCTCATGTTCTCGGCTGTCTTTTTGGCCATAGCCCCAATGTTTGCCATCGCCCCTACAATGGCGTTTGCAATCTTAGTTGTTGCAATTTTTACGAGCAGTGCTGAGTTGCTTGTTTTGATAACTGCCATCGTCATTACGGATAAGTTCAGGAAAGGAGTTGAAATAGAGAAAGTTTCAGTAGGAGGTGATACAATTTGACCCCGTATCTTTTTCTGCTGCTGATTCCGTTGATCGTAACCTTCCTGTCTCCATTTTTTGGGCGAAGAGCTGCAACATGGATTTCGGCAATTTCATTCCTTTTACCAATGTTCTCGGCTCTATACGGACTTTTAACGATGCATAAAGATGAGGAATTACTTTTTGCATTGCCAAGTCCAATTGGAGATTTCTATCTGCTATACGATCCAGTTAGCCATGCCTTTGGTTTCACAATTTGCCTCGTTTCCGCAATGGTTGCGCTTTACTCGCTGCCATACATGGCACACAGATTTGAGGAAATGCATGCAAAAGAAAGTTTGGAATTCAGAAAATATTGGTTCCTGTATAACCTATATGCTGTAGCTATGCTCTGGCTTGTTTACAGTGGGAACTTTCTCTTGCTCTACATCTTCCTCGAAATCTCCCTGCTCGCATCTTTCATGCTTATCTATCTCTACGGCTATGGGAACAGGCAGTGGGTTGGAATCCTTTACTTTGTCTGGACACATATCGCAGGTGTTTTGGCATTACTCGGATTTTTGATTATTGCTTTCCAAAACCAAAGCCTTGCTTTGAATGCTGTGAAAACTGTTGGATTCCTACCGTGGTTGCTGATTTTCTTGGGCATGGTTGTGAAGCTTCCTGGACTCGGACCACACATATGGCTTCCTTGGGCACATGCTGAAGCTCCTACACCAGTCAGTGCTTTGCTGAGTCCATTAACAGTTGGACTTGCGGGCTACGTTCTTTTTAGGGTTTATCTTATCGACAGTTCCTTCATTGTTGATTTCAGAGATATAATAATAGCCTATGCTCTGATCTCAAGCGTTTACGCAGGTTTAAGCGTTTTCAAGCAAAGAGATTACAAAAGATTGCTTGCGTATTCAACAGTTTCGCAGATGGGTTACGTGCTAATTGCCATCTGCTTAGGTTCATATGGCTTAATAGGCCTCGTTGTACAATACATGAGCCATGCTTTTGGAAAAGCAATCCTTTTCATGACAGCTGGAGCAATAATCGCAACTTTTCATGGACTTAGGAGTTTGGATAAGATGCGTGGAATGCATGAGTTTATTCCAACGATTGCAAATGCCGCGCTCATCGGTTTCATGACGCTTAGCGGAATAATAACAATTGGAATGTTTGCAGAGTTCTACATCCTTGTTGGCTTAACGAAGATTTACGGCCTTAACATTTATCTTCTCTCCGCAATAGTGCTTGTTTTCATAATCTCAGGCCTCTACAGCTTTTACACGATGCGCTCAATCTACTACGGTACCCCGATGAAATACGAGAAGCCAAAATTCAGCAGACTGCTTGATTTTCCGCTTTATGCAATCGCTTTCTTTAGTGTAGCTTTCATTTTCCCACCCCTTGCCTCAGCACTTCTCGATGGTATTAAAGCGGTTATAGGGGTGATCCCATGATCGAAGTCCTCGTTGCGATGTTTCTTGCCCCAATAATCGGGGCCTTACCAATTGCATTTGCGTGGCTTCTGGATCCAAAACCAGAATGGGCGCGGAAGCTGCCGATAATTGCTGTTTTTGGTTTATTCATATCTTTGATATGCGCAATACACATACTTTCCAGTTCGGAACTTGAAAAAATGAAAACATTTTCCTACCCATGGTTGCCAGAATTCAACATAAACTTTGTGTTCATTTTCGATTACCTCAGCAAAGTAATGGGCGTTCTTACAGCGCTCATAGCATTTCTCATCGGCGTTTATGGCCTTGAATACATGAAACACGACTATCGCCTTGGATGGTACTGGTTCTTCTTTAACCTCTTCACAGCTTCAATGCTCCTTGTCGTTTACAGCGACAATTTGCTAATGCTCCTCATCGGCTGGGAAGGACTTGGAATCGCTTCCTGGGGACTAATAGGGCATTGGTTCCGCGACGATGATGAACTCAGTTACGTGGGCGAAATTGGAAGAAAAATCATCGGACAAAACTATTTCTGGTCTCCAAGTCTCGGCGGTTGGAGAGCGATTTCAACGATCCGAGTAGGAGACATGCCAATGTTCTTCGCAATTGCAGCAATTTTCTTCTTCACGGGAACTCTGAACATAAGCGAGATTCATTGGGAGGAATTTGCAAAGCAAGTAGGTCAATTTGGAATCTTTCTGATCTTGTTCCTATTCATGCTTGGTCCATTTACGAAATCCGCGCAGTTGCCTTTCAGCGAATGGCTGATGACTGCAATGACTGGTCCAACTACGGTTAGCGCCTTACTGCACTCTGCCACAATGGTTGCTGCTGGGACTTATGTGTTCATGCGCTTAAGCTGGTATATAGAGCCTTGGCACGTTCATTCTGGAGGAATAGAGGGCCTATATGTTATTGTTCTATTCGTTGGTCTTATATCAGCATTTTATGGCGCCTCAGTTGCGCTTGGTTGTCTTGAAAGAAAAGTTTTACTCGCAGCTTCGACGATGTCGAGCCTTGGACTAATGTTTGCAACAACCGCAGCAAGCGCATGGGTTGGAAAAATCGCAGTACTCGTTGGTTTCTGGTATCTCGTAACTCATGCATTTGCAAAGGCTACTCTGTTTTTGGTTGCAGGGCATTTGATCCATGAAACTCACAATCGCTTTTGCGTTGGCGGCAAAGAGGTTGCAAAGAAACTAAAGCTCGCATTTGTTGCCACCATAGTAGCAACGCTTTGCCTAAGTGGAATTCCACCTTTAACTGCTTACTGGGTAAAGTCTGCTATGGATGGAGTTATGCACAGTCTCGAGCATCATCTTGGCTATCTACCATTAATTTTGCTCGTGCTAACCTCGGCAGTTTACTCAGCCTTTCTTGCAAAGTTCCTCAGCTTGAACTTCTTAAAAGGGAAGGAAGTCCACATCCATCCACATGGCGGTGGATTGATGAGTGCGGCATACATTACAATGGCCTCTATGCTCATCTTCTTACTTTATCTATATCTCACGGAGCATGGATTTACGAAAGTTCACGAGTTCATGCACTTTGTTGAGGAAGGTTTTCTTGCAAGCTCGTTTGCAGTTGGCGTTCTCGTTCTTGTGACGTATGTTGCAGCGCTTTACAAACCCAGAGTTGAATTACCGATAAGCAAAGCTCTGGGTGACAGACTTTACATGCCGATGTTAAATGATTTCATAGTTGCAAAAATAGGTTGGTTCTTTGCGAAACTTGTGGATTACGGAAACAGATTAATTGACTTCACGTGCCATCAAGCGATTCCGTCGCTCTTCGAAGTATACTCGATTGGTATAAGAAGTGCTCAGAGTGGTAGTGTTGAGAGATACTTGAAAATCGCGGTTGTTGTTGTTTTGATTGTTTTCCTCATCTCTCTCGGCATAGGGGTGAGAATATGATCCAGTTTCTCGTTGCGCTTTTAATCCTTTCAATGGCTGCCATTGTGAGCTACTGGAATACAAGGATTTCTGCAATTCTTAGCATCGTTGCAACCCTACTGGCAATCCCATTCTCTCCAATGGCCTCGCTTGTATTCTTTGTAGCAATGTTAAACATTGTTTCCTTGCTTGCAATAAGGAAAAACCAGATCACTGGTGTGGACTATGCGATGGTAGCTCTGATGGCGATTGCAACGGTTTACGCTCTCATTACATCAAATCTCGGAGAACTGCTAATTCTTTTTGTTGTCGTCTCAACTCCCACGTATCTATTGGTTATGATCAGTGAAGAAAGAATAAACGTTGAGATTGGTGTTAAATACGTAACTTTCATGGTCTTAGCAACTGTTCTCTTCATCGTTGGTGCTGTTGTTTTATACAATGCCCATTCTTTGCAGGATTCAACCCTTTATCTCCTCGGCTTCGCGGCCCTGATACTTGGCCTCGCTTTGGAAGTTGGAATAGCTCCGCTGCACGAGTGGGTTCCAGATGTGTTTGAAGCTGCGAATCCGATTTCTGTTTCGATAATCGCTTCCTTAGCAAAGTTTGTTCCATTTATAGTTGCTTACAAGGTTCTCTTGGCTACAGCAACTCTTGCAACTGTTCAGATTCTGCTTGTTCTTGCAGTAATTTCAGCCATCTCGATGTTCATCGGCAACATTGGAGCCTTAACTGCGAGAAGTGCTGCAAGAATTCTTGCATACTCCACAATTGCAAACATGGGCTACATCCTTGCGACATTTGCAGCAATAACTGCGCCAAAGGAATACATTTACTTTGCAATTGCTGGTGGACTTTTGCAGTTGTTTGTCAATGCATTCGGAAAAGTAGGATTTTTCAATGCTGTAAAAGATGGTTCTTCAAGCTTCAACGCTTACTTGCTAAGCTTTTCCTTCATCGGATTGCCACCCTTGATGGGATTCTGGAGTAAGCTCTTCATAATCTATGCACTCGTCTTCTCAAACTTCGTATGGCTTGCAGTTTTACTAGTCTTAAACTCGGCGATATCTGTTCCATACTATCTTAGATTGGTCAGACTTGTCAGTCGTGGATGGAAATTCACAATAACGAATGCTGTAACGCTTTTCTGCGCTTTGGCGATGCTTATAACTTTAATACCTCCATCTTGGTTTGTTGAAATCGTGGCGGGGGGATTTAGATGATTGAAGGCGCTTTGGTGATTGCAGTGGTTGTTGCAGTTGCTCTGATCACGGACATTGCAGTTTTAATCTTGATTAAAATTCTGCCAAAATACAGGCCAACAGAAGTAAAACTCCAGCGCTTCGAAGCTGGAAACATACCCATAGGCATTCCAAAGTGGACTCTGCCGATGCAATACTTGGGCTTTGTGATAATCTTCATGTGCTTCGAGCCTGTGATTGTTCTGCTGCTACTCCTTTCATCCTTGCCTTTGCTCGAAAGTTACATTTTAACCATGATTGCATTGATACTACTCCTCCCAGCGCTATACGTTGGCTACAGTTACTCAGTTGAGATAGCGGGTTTGAGGAGGTGAAAGAATGGAGGAGTTCACAAAATTCGTTAGGAGCGGAATTCTCAGGCCATTAAAGAGATGGGGAACAAAGTGGAGTCTCTGGCCTGTTCACCTCGTCACAGCTTGTTGCGGAGCTGAACTTGCACATGCCTTTGCTTGTGGTTATGATGGTGAAAGAATTGGAGCGCTAAACTACGGGATTGCGAGACAAACAAATCTGATCATCGTTGAGGGGGCAATTACAAGGAAGATGGCAAGGGTTTTAAAAATCACTTGGGAGCAGATGCCGGATCCGAAGTTTGTAATTGTAATGGGAGCCTGTGGACTTAATGGCGGTATTTTCTGGAACGGATACAACTTAGTTAGACCCTCAGATGTTGTTCCGGTTGAATTTTTCATCCCCGGTTGCCCACCAACACCTGAGGCGTTGCTTCGTGGCATAAGACAGCTGCAGTTTAAACTCGACACGGGCGTGGCGGAGAACTCCTTAAATCTATTGGAAATTTCATTAGAGAAGAAAAAGATGCCAAAAGTTTTGCCAAAAAGTCCGAAGAAGGTATCAAAGGCTCCAAGCATCATAGTGAACGCTAAGAAGGAATTAGAATGGGAATTCGGAAAGGAATTGTGTGAGAAGTTAAAAACAATAGGAAGGGCCGTTATAACTGCGAAGAACAGAATTGCAGTGAAGGTTGAGAGCGAGAAAGTAAAGAGCTCTGCCTTGAAACTAAGGGAGATGGGTTTTGATCATGTCAAATCGGTAAACGTAATCGATGTTCCCAACGAGGGTAAATTAATCGTAGAATTTCTCTTATCAAGCTACAGTGTTAAAGAACTGATGCCAGTGCTTGTAAACCTTTACACAGAAGTTTCAAGAAGCAATCCAAAGATTAGCAGCATTTCCGATGTTTTTCCAAGTGCCGATTATCTTGAAAGAGAAATGCAGGATCTCTTTGGTGTTGAATTTGTTGGAAATCCCTGGAAGGGCAAATTCCTGCTTGCCCCCGATGCCCCTGAGTCTCCACTCAGGAAGGATTTCAAGCTTGAAGAAGAAGTTTACGTGGGTGATTGAAATGAAGGAATTTTATCTCGACATTCCAGTTGAACCACCCAAAGAGCTTGAAACTCTTTTCCTGCCAATTCCAAAGCAGTATGTTGAGGAAACTTACAAGAAGGATGAATTCTTAATCCTTGTTGGCCCGCAGCATCCTGGAAGTGGGCACATGAGATTAATAGTCAGAGTGAAAGGAGATATAATCCAGGAAGTCATTCCCGATCCGGGATATGTGCATAGATGTGTGGAAAAACTTGCAGAAAACAGGTTGTATATTCAGAACATTCCACTCGTTGAAAGACCTGCAATAATGGATGCTGCAAACTTCAACCTCGGTTATGTGAGAGCAATCGAAGCTGCACTTGACTTGGAGGTGCCCGAGAGAGCGAAGTTTATTCGGACAATTCTTGCCGAGCTCTGCAGAATTGGGACGCATTTATATGATGCAGCAATTCTGGCAGTTTTCCTTGGCCATACAACCGGTTTTATGTATCCATTTGGAATTCGAGAGCTCATATGTGAATCCTTAGTAAGAATGACTGGGGCGAGGTTTACTTCATCCTTCATAATTCCCGGTGGTGTTCGCAGAGATGTGGACGAGAAAACGCTTCGCTGGGTTTATGATGCAACGTTTGCGATTGAAAAAAGGTTAAAATCCTTTGAGAGGATTTTCATAAAGAATCCAACAACGATTGCAAGGCTTAGAGATGTTGGAACTCTCAGCAAGGAAGAAGCCATTCACTATGGCGTTGTTGGGCCATTTCTGAGGGCAAGTGGGGTTGAATATGATACAAGAGTTGTGGAGCCCTATGAGGCTTACGAAGAAGTTACATGGGACATCGTAACCGCGGATGAAGGTGATGGGTATGCAAGGTTCTTGGTTCGAGTTAACGAGGTATCGCAGAGCCTTAGTATAATAAGGCAGTGCATAACCTCGATTCCCGAAGGTCGTTACGTGAGTGAGCAGATATGCGAAGAAGTGAAGGGTAACTTCTTTGACAAATTCGCAGATCTCGTTTTACCCGCTGGAGAGTATACAACTCTCACTGAAGCAGCAAGGGGAACTTTGTTGTTTACAGTTGTCAGCGATGGGGAAAGCAATGTTCCATATCGTCTTCGCATAGTAACTCCTGGGTGGCTTTATCTTCGTGGCTTCATGGAATCGCTGAAGGGAGAAAGACTTGCAGATTTGCAGGCAATTTATGGCAGTTTTGGCTACTTCCCTCCGGAGGCTGATAGGTGATGAGCGGGGAAATAGTTTCCGAACTCATGAAGATTTTTAGCTCGAACATGATGGATATCCCATTAATTCAACCCGTAGTGGACTACCTAATGCAGATTCCGATTATCAAAATCTTGGTAGCTCTCATCCTCTGGCGCCCATTCTTTGCAGTCATCATCATGCCGGGGCTTACTGTTTTGATGCTGTACCTCCTGTACATAGTCTGGTTTGAAAGAAAGCTAACTGCGAGAATCCAGTGGAGAGTTGGGCCGTTGGAAGTTGCACGCCCGATAAGAGGTGCAATCCAAGCTTTGGCAGATGGTTTGCGATACTTTTTCCAGGAAGCGATAGTGCACAGGGATGCGCATCGGCCATACTTTGTTCAGTTGCCAATTCTCGCATTTATTCCAATTCTCCTGCCCATAGCATTCATTCCTGCTGGTAGCGTTGTGGGCATAAAAACACCCTATGCAATCCAGCTCGTTGTAGCATTCTTAGCCCTAATTCCGATTACGATCATCGCAATCGGATGGGCATCGAACAACAGGTTTGCATTTGTTGGTAGCGTTAGAGAGGCTCTAATGTATGTCGCATACGAAATACCATTCATAATCGCAGTCATTTCAATGATCTATCTTTACGGCAGCGGAGATCCATATGTTGCGGTTGAAAAACAGTCAATGGTTCCCGGAGCGATTCTAAATCCGGTTGCCTTTCTGGTTTTCCTTATAACCATGCTCATGGCCACTTCGCGACTACCTTTTGAGATTCCCGAAGCGGATCAGGAAATTGCATTTGGCCCCTTTGTAGAATACTCCGGTATGCTATTTGGTCTTGTCATGGTTTTAGCATACGAAAAGCTGTACATAATGGCTCTCCTTTTCGTAACCCTCTTCCTCGGTGGCTGGAATGGATTTTACTGCGAACTTCTCGGCGATCTCAACGCTCCACTTTGGCTGTTCATAAAGACAGTTGTGGTGATTTCGATAATCGCAATTGTTCGATCAATGTATGCAAGATATAGAATTGATCAAACTCTCCGATACAGCTTTTCTTGGCTCATTGCAATCTCCATCGTAGCCCTCGCAATTGGCATCGCTGTTGGGGTGGTTTTATGAAGGTTGAGAAAATCTCAAAATCTCCCGTTGCTGAGTTGAAGAGACATGTAGATGTCGTTCAGGAAGCGTTCAAACAAGCTTTGATTCCAGATCGCATCACTGTGGAGTATCCAAGAGAAAGAAGAACTTATCCAGACAATCTCAGGGGTTTTATAGTTCTTGATAAGTCAAAGTGTATAAGCTGTTTCAGATGTGCGCAGATTTGTCCAGCAAATGCAGTTCAAATGAGATATTACGATAACTTCTATCCCGGAGTTGATTACACAAAATGCATCTTCTGTCACTTCTGCGTTGAAAGCTGCCCTACTGGGGCGCTTGCTTCAAGCACGCTGCATGACATGGCATTCAAAAACCTCGATGAAATGAAGCTTAAGCCAACGCAGATTACAAGGATTCCAGCGATTGTGAGAGAGGATAAACAGAGTGTCGAATACCTTGTAACAAAGAAAGGCTGGAAACTTGTGAGGAAAAGGGAACTGGAAAGTATAGCAGTGAACAGAATAATTCCAAGGATAAAGCCAAGGAGAGCGTTTTGTGAAGAACCACAGAGCTGCCTTGGTTGCAGGCAGTGCATGGAAGTTTGTCCACAGGAAGCAATAGTAATGGAAAGACGTGAGATAAGTTTAGAGGGGCAAGTTGTTGGCAAAGGCTACATTTTAAAGATTACTGAGAAATGCGTTGGTTGCGGACTTTGCGTTCGCCAGTGTCCGATGCAAATCCTTACTTTGAAGGAGGTGGAATGAGTGCAGGAGTGGCAGTTCTTGTTACCTGAGAAAAAGCACAAGAAGAAGTTCTTTGGAAACCTCAAAGCTGAAATTATTGATGCAAAGCTCTGTTGCCATTGCTCTGCCTGTGCAGCAATTTGCCCTGTTTCCGGGATCACAGCTGGAGACAAGCCAATAGACTTCCCAGATTGGGTAAAGGAATGCGTAGATTGTGGAGCATGCATTAAAGTTTGTCCGAGATGGGAGTACAGACCACTTAATGGTGTTGGAAACTACATTGAAGCGATTTCAGCGAAGTCTAAAAGATTTAAAGGACAGGATGGAGCAATGGTTACAGAAATCACGGCCACGGCTTTGGAAATGGGGTTAATTGAAAGGGCGATTTTCGTTGCTCGAGATGAGGACTGGAGGACAACGATAGTCACAATCCGTTCTCCATTACAGCTTTACGAAAGAAGAGTAACAGGGACAAAATACTGTTACGCAGATGTATTGCCTGCTTTAAAAGATGCAATCCTCGAATCAAAGGCCGTTGGATTTGTTGGCACCCCGTGCATGATCTCAGCAATAAGGAGAGCGCAGAAGAGTTTCAAGAAGTTCGAAAGAGTTAAGCTTGCAATCGGTTTGTTCTGCACAGAAAACTTTTATCACCATCAGCTTTCAGAATTCTTGCTAAAAAAGGGTATCAATCTAAGAATGGCAACAAAGACAGACATAAAGAAAGGAAAATTCATAGTCAGATTCGTGGATGGCGCAAGGATTAGCTTTCCAGTGAAAGAGCTGGAGGAGATAATACCCTCTGGATGCAAGGTTTGTCAGGACTTCTCAGCAATTGAGAGCGATGTCAGTGTGGGTAGCGTTGGTAGCGAGAGCGGTTTTTCAACAGTTTTAGTTAGGAGCGAGATCGCAAAGAAGATATTGGATTGCATACGCGAAAGGGGAACTGCGGAGATAAAGGAACCAGATTTGCAAGCGGTGCAAAAGCTCTGCGACTACAAGATGAAAATTCATCCCTATCCAAAGAAGGATGAGAAATAATTATTTTTTCTTTAAAATTAATTAGTCTAAAACAAAAAACTTTAATCCCTCATGTTCAAGCAAAGTTTGTGATTGAGATTCTAACATCAACCAGAGTCCAGATCATGCTAAAGCTTCGGGAAAGACCTTATACAAGTTCGGAAATTTCAAAAATAACTGGTTTTTCAAAGACTGCTATAAACTATCATCTCGGAAAACTGGTTGAGAACGGGCTTGTAGAAAGGGTTGAAAGAGGAAAATGGGTTTATTACAAGCTCACGAGCAAGGGTTACAATAAGCTGAGATTTGAGGCGATTGCAACACTCACCTCGCTAACAACAGCAGTTTTATCCACGTTTACTCTCATTACAAGGCTTTTAATCTCGATGACTGCGGAAAAGAGAGTTCCAAGTTATCCAACCCCTATGCCAGCTTACATTCCAAAAACATTGGGAGAGACAATTCTGACACCGGAGGTTATCCTTGCTTTTGTTGCCTTCATTGCTTTTGGAATTTTCTTTTACTTTAAACTGAAATAAAAAGATAGGCAATGGCTACCGCATAAATCGTGCCAAAAAAGTCGGCAATTGTTGTAACCAAGGGTATACCGCCATTGTCAGGATCAATTTTAAGATTGTAAAGCAAAAAGCCAAGATAGAATGCGATTAAAAGGATAAGGAAGACAAGAAAAACATAGGACAGGAAGAAAATTAAAATTGGAATGGGGTTCAGGATAACAATATCGAGGACAAAATAGGAAATAGCGATCGGCATAAATGAGATAAAAGGAAATACGAGAAGAGAAGTTGGCAGAATATATTTTGCGTCTTCCATAGCTTCACCAATAGATCCCTTCTCAATTTCACCGAGATTTAGTTTTGTAGCCGTTCTCGCAACCATTATCGAACCGTAGTTTCCCAAATTGTCGAGGATTGAAGGATATGCAAAGCTCATAAATATGCTGAGATAAACTACTTCCGAGAACTCCTCGAGAAAGCTGCCCGTAAAGCTTTGAAAAACCGCCAATGTTGAAACAATTAATACAACTTCTCTGTAAATTTTCAAGTATTCTCTTTTAAAGGATAAGAGCAGCGAAAGTAGAAGAATTATAAGTGAAAAAATTAGTGGCAAAAAAATTGCTCCGGATTCGAAGAGTAAAATTAGGATTATTAGGGATGGGACGGTCACTATGTCTGCAATCGAAGTTATAATTGGTCCTGAAATCGAGTCAGGATCCACGGATTTTCTGAATGAGATTGAAACTATAATAACGGATGCGAATGAAAGAAAAATCCCTATAAGAACTCCAGATGTAAGAGAGATTTGAACTGAAGCTAAAAAAGTCTCAACTTCGTGCAATTTTGCATAGCCGATTATCAGGAGAATTAAAACTGGAATTGTTGAAGCCCAGATTGAAAATAGTGCGTTTTTGTAAACGTAAACGTCTTTTAAAGTAGGTGTGGATGAACCGAGGTAAAAAGCAGTTGAGAGTCGAGAGCAAAGGGAGCCAAAAATGTTTCCTCGTAAACCCATGAGACCAGGTAAAATTATTAGTAAATGGGGATATTTTTCCATTATTTTTTCAAAATTAACACCGAGAAAGAATCCTGCGAACAAATCAAAGAAGAGACAGAGATATAAAGCGGGAACAATTAACTTCACAGCTATTCCGAAACTAAGTTCTCTGCTCGGGATAAGGATAGCCAAAATTACCCCCCAATACCAGAACCCCAATAGATATATATACTTTTTTGGGTTAGAGAATTTTGGGGTGTTCTTATGGCAAAATATCAGTGCACGGTTTGTGGTTACGTCTACAACGAAGATGAGGGGGATCCAGAAAGCAATGTTCCCCCAGGAACAAAATGGGAAAACCTGCCCAATGAGTGGGTTTGCCCCGTATGTGGCGCAACCAAAGATCAATTTGAAAAAATTGAATAATTTTATTTTTTAAAGCCTCAAAGTCCTCGCTGCAACAACTATTGGATCCCAGATGGGCGTTAAAGGTGGAGCGTAGGCTAAATCAGCGAAGAAAACGTCTTTTGTCCTAAACCCCGCTTGTATCATTGCTGCAAAAACGTTTATCCTCATCGCAACTTCGCTGCCCACAGCTTGTGCCCCCAGAATTCTTCCATCCCTTCCCGCAACGACTTTTAGCGTCAAATCCTTACCTCCTGGATAATAGTGAACCCTCGTTTTTGCCTTGATAACCGTGGATTTAACTTCAAACCCTTCAGCTCTTGCATTTTTTTCATTTAATCCCGTGGATCCAATTTCAAGATCAAAAAACTTTGTTAACTGAGTCCCAAGAACTCCTGGAAATTCAAGATTGCCTTCCGCGATATTCACACCCGCTACATACCCCATTTTGTTCGCAGGTGGTGCTAATGGGATCCATACTTTTTTTCCCGTAATCAAATGTTTCGTTTCAACACAATCACCGGCAGCAAAAACATTCTCCACACTTGTTCTCATCTTTTCATCAACCCAGATTGCTCCAGTATTACCTATTTTGCAGCCCAGCATTGTTGCAATCTCAATATTTGGCTTTACACCAGTTGCTACTATTGCAAGATCGCACTCGTAGCTATTTTTGTCTGTTACAACTCTTTCAACTCTATCCTTGCCCTCAAATGCTTTAACCCCTTCTCCAAGCCTTAAATCGACTCTTTTTATCATTTCTGCCTTTATAATTTCTGCAATCTCTTTATCGAGATTGGGCAAAGGTTGATCCATAAACTCGACAACAGTGACTTTTTTGCCAAGAGAAGCGGTAGCTTCAGCCATTTCAACACCCAGATAACCTGAACCGATGATTACAATTTTATTTGCCTCCTCGACAAGTCTTTTTATTTCTGCAGCCTTTGAAGGGTGACGAATTGTCAAAATATTTCCAAGTTCTATGCCTTTAATTTTTGGCGTCTTTGCAAGTGCCCCAGTAGCAATTAAAAGCCTATCCCACTCATATTTGCTTTCTTTCCCGTCTTCTCTAACTCTTAAATAACCCTCTCCAGCCTCGATAACTTTTGAATTCAAATGAACATCTATCCCCCTTTCTCGCCTGAAAAATTCAGCTGAATAATAACTCAAGTGTTTTGCCTCGCTTATTCCTTCAACAACATATGGAATCCCGCAAGGGGCGTGGCTAACGAGGTTTGTTTCCTCAAAAACCACTACTTGCCATTCTGGCTTCAAAGCCTTTATACGAGAAGCAGCAGTCATCCCTGCTGCACCGCCACCTACTATTGCCACCTTCATGCTTGAACGTTTATTTGAAAATATTTAACGATTTGGAATTTTGCCAGAATTGTATTTGTAAACAGTATTCAATATTACAAATCAAAAATTGCTAAATACTTTGGCAAAAACAAAAAACTATGAAAGCTTTGGCATTTGCAATTGCAATTGCAGCAGTTGTTTTTATTCTGCTAATGCCAAAGAACTTTGAAAGCAAACCAAGTTACGAGGTTCTGGAATGTAAGGAAGAAAGGGGATATGAAAGCTACTTCACTTTTGACTCGATTAGCAGAAGTATCATCGCAAAAGTTGTTGTGAACTGCGGAAGCGACGAAATTAGAGTTGAGAAAGGGGAATTTTACAGAATAGTGGAAAAGGATTATGATGGCGTTCTCTACAGATGCCTATGTGTGAGGGAGGTTAGAATTTATAACGCGGAAAAAATTGGTGTTGAATTCATAAACATTGGTGGGGAGAGTGTAAGGCTAAAGGAAAAGGTTTCAAATTTTGAAGGTTTTTGCGGTTGGTCTACTTTTTCGAAATGCAAAAGCGATGCTGATTGCAAAGCTGGTGGCTGTTCAGCGCAGGTTTGCATGGGGGTAAATGAGGAAATAGTTACAACCTGCGAATATCGAGAATGCTATAACTCGATTCTCTACGGTGTTGGATGCAGATGTGTGAACGGCGCTTGTCAGTGGGTAAAGATTTAACTCCTTGTTTTTAACTCTACACGATGATAATTGGAAAAGACTTTGAAACGGTAAAAGCGCAGATAAACGGAAAGATACTCGAGAATGGTTTTCTTTGCAAATCAAGATTTGGAAATTATCTGCTTACAGAGCCAAGTTTGTTAATTGTTGAAAATCCCGAGAAATCACAGCTTACGTCGGACATTTATCTCGAGAAATATCAGAAATTCTTTGAAACCGCCTTCGATGTGGCTGTTAAAAAGCTAAGAGAGAGAAGGTATTCGAGAAGGGTTTCAATACCTCTATGGAGTCCTGAAGAGCATTATTCCCAGAATCCAGTTGCAATAACAGAGATATCTCTTCTTTTCGACGAAAAAATTCATCTAACAGCATATATTAGATCTCTTGACTGTTTGAATTACTTTGAGAACGACTTTTACTTTTTATCCGATGTCCTTGAAAAAATCGCATACAAGACTGAACTTGAGGAGGGCAGCATCGCGATGCTCGTAGCAATCCCCCACGTGTATGAGAGAGATCTGAAAAGAGCTGAAAAACTTGCTGAGAGCTGTAAAGAACTTTACGGATACAACGAACTCGGAACACATTTGGTTGAAGACTACATCTCTTCTGCATGGCATTCATCACTGGAGATTGTTTACAATCATGGAAAACTGAAACCCACGGAATGGGAAATGTTCGAAGGTCAGAAGAGGAGCAAATTTGTTCAAAGACTATTTGTTGAAGTGCAAAAACCGGAAGAGAATAAAATACATGATAAGGCGCCATTTACGGAGAAATACTGCATCGAATATGCGCACAATTATGTCATTTTTGCAGAGAAGTTACTTGAAAGAGTGGATAGAAGTATTTTAAAAGAAGGAGAAGAGTACACATACGCCGAAAGGGCAAGGTTTTGCGAAAAAGATAAGGTAAAAGTTGATCAGCTTTATGAGGCGATTATGAAGCTTAGAAGCGACAATTGCAGAAGAGATTGCTACGTTGCTATTTCAAGACCCTGGGATCTCGAAAGCAGTGATCCCCCATGCTTGAGAGGTTATCAGTTTGTCAAAAACGCCGATAAGCTAACAGGAATTTTTTACATGCGCTCAAACGATCTCTACGGCGCGATGCATGCGAACATGTTCGCTTTTGCATTGCTCACAAAATACGTAGCAGAAATCACAGGTTTCAGCAATTACAATTACTGCCATTTTGCAGTTGATGCGCACGTCTATGAAGGTTTCCTCAATGCTGTAAAGGAGATCTTATACCCTGAAATGAAAAGAATTCAGCCAAAATAATTTCTTTCGATCATTTCCAAGTCTCTAAGATCCCCTTCTGCAGCTATTGTTCCATTGGATAATACATAGATTCGATCAGCAATATCGCGAACCAAAGACAAGTTCTGCTCAACAACCATTATAGAAACGTCGAGTTTCTTTATTCTTTCTATCACACCAGAAAGGGTTTCGACAACCACTGGAGCGAGGCCAAAACTTGGCTCATCAAGAAGGAGGAGCTTGGGTTTCAGGGTTAGAGCCCTCGCAATTGCCAGCATTTGCTGCTCTCCGCCGCTTAGAGTTCCAGCAATCTGATTCTTTCTCTCTTCAAGCTTGGGAAAAATATCGTAAATCTCTTTTAGATCTTTTTCTCCAGTGATTTGAAGGTTATCTTTTACACTCATTTCCGGAAAGATCCTTCTTCCCTCTGGGCTTAAAGCGATTCCAAGTTTTATTCTTTCATGTGTCCTCAATTTTGAAATCTCTTTTCCTTCAAAAAAAATCTCCCCTTTGCTTTTCACAAGTCCGCAGATCGTCTTCAAAAGCGTTGTTTTTCCCGCCCCATTTGGGCCAAGAACTGCAACTGTTTCTTTTTTTGCAACATTCAGATTTATTTTTCTCAAAACTTCTCCTTTTCCGTAGGAGGCGGAAAGATTTTTAACTTCTAACATATCTGCTCCCAAAATAGGCTTCTTTGACTGCTTTGTTCTCTGTCACATCTTCGGGATTTCCATCAAATATTATTTTCCCGCTGTTAAGCACAACGACTCTTTCGACAACGTTGAATAGTTCCCTCATTCTATGTTCAACAATTGCGATCGAAGCTCCATCGCTGATCTCGTTAACAATCCAAATGATCTTTTCAGCCTCTTTTTGGCTAAGTCCAGAGAAGGGCTCATCAAGCAAAAGAATTTTTGGTTTCTTTGCAAATGCAAGTGCCAAACTCAGCCTTCTCATTTCTCCCTGAGAAAGATTTCTCGCAATTTCTTTTCTTTTGTCGTAGAGCTCGAAATCTCTGAGAACGTTTATGTCATCAGTAACTGCGAGTAGATTTTCTTCAACTGTCATGTTTTCAAAAACTTTCAGTATCTGAAAAGTTCTAATAATACCCATTTTTGCGAGATCGCTTGGCTTTTTGCCTGAGATGTTCTCATTTCTAAAAAGTATTTTACCCTTATCTGGTTTTAAGAAACCCGAGATTATGTTGAAAAGCGTTGTTTTTCCTGCTCCATTTGGGCCTATGATTCCGATTTTTTCTTTTTTGATCTCCAAGGAAATGTTCTCAAGCACTCTAAGCCCGCCAAAGTTCTTTGAAATGTCGATGATTCTTAGCATGTGTGTATCTTAGAAGCAAAGTTTTAAATACTTTTCCTTAACTACTGAGCATGCGTTGGGGGATACTGGTTTTGGTGGTATTACTGCTCGCCTTTTGTGCTACGCCAGAGCAGCAGAAAGCTATGACAGAGCAAAAAAGAGAGAAAATTGTAATAGGCGTTCTTGGACCACTTTCAGTTCCCGAAGGTAGAGCTGAAGAAAAAGCTGTAAAACTTGCAGCTGAGGAGATAAATGCGATGGGTGGAATTCTGGGTTACAAAATCGAAGTTGTTGTTGGTGACGACAAGCTTGATCCAAGTGTCGGTTCAGCTGAGTTCAGAAGACTTGCAACTGTGGAAAAAGCTGATGTGATCATTGGCGGATTCTCGAGCGGGGTTATGCTCGCAACAATGGAAATAATGGCGGAAACAAAAACACTTTTCCTTGCTGACGCTTCCTCGCCAGCGCATTCGGCGAAGGTTGCAAGTAATTACACAAAGTACAAGTATTGGTTCAGAATTACGCAAAATAACGCAACAACCTTCGCCTTTGACATCGCTGATATGGTAAAAATGCTGAGAGAGAAGGGCTATGAAGTGAAGAAGGTTTACATAATAAGAGATGAGCACATATGGGCTGAAGACGTGATGAAAGTGCTGAAAATACTCTTAGAAGAGCTCAAGGTTGAAATTGTAAAAGATGTGCCTGTTCCGAGGAATTACGCTGAATACGAGCCATTAATATTGGAGGCTGAGAAACTGGGTGCGGATTTGATAATACCCATCCTTGCGCTTACAGGAACGGGAGATGTGCTTGCGAAGCAGTGGACAAACTTAAAGCCAAAATTGCTTCTCTCCGGGCATGATCTCGCTGCAATTGATTACGAGTTCTACAACAAAACAAATGGGGCTGCAAACTACGTAATCTTTACTGCAGATGGGGGAGCACTTGTGAGCTCTCCACCGACTGAGATGTGCAGAAAATTTGTTGAAAGCTATAAGGCCAAGTATGGCCATTATCCTGAGTCGCATCAGGCTTATGGAGCGTATGATGCGGTTTATATTTACAAGATAGCTGTTGAGAGAGCACACAAAGCAGGTGAAAAGAACCCGTTTGACCCAGAAGTTCTCGTAAAGTATCTGGAAAAGATTGATGCTTCAAACCCAGTTGTGCTTACGAGACCAATAGCTTTCACTGAAAATCACGATCTTGCATGGGGGGACAATCTGATAAGAAACTGGATCTCTCAGTGGCAGGATGGGAAGCAGGTAATAATCTACCCACCCCAGATTGCAACGGGAGAGCTAAAGTTACCACCATGGATAAAATAGAAAAATTTAGCTACCCAAGAAACATTTTCGCAGCATGCTTCCTGAAATCGAGATAGCAGTCTTCGGCACAGCGATGGGGGGCATATTTGCCCTCTTAGCCTCAGGTTTCTCCCTTATTTTTGGTGTATCCAGAATACTGAACTTTGCTCATGGCGTTTGCTTTGCAATCTCTGCTTATGCGGCAATTTTTCTTGTCAAGGAGTTATCGATTGACATATACTTTGCATCTCTGATTGGCATTCTTTTCTCCATCTTGATTGGGATTTCTGTTTACGCGCTTACAAAGCCAATAAGGAGCAATATAGTTATGGTTATAATAGTTACACTTGCAATCGCGCTGCTAATTGAGCAAATCCTGCTTTTAACTTTTGGAAATCGAGGTTTAACACTTAAACCCTTTGTTGAAGGAATACAAGTGATTCATGAGAACTTGAGAATTGCAAAAATGAGATTGTTAGCAATAGTTATAGCCATAGCAATCCTTGTCCTTCTCGAAATATTCGTAAACAAAACATTGCTTGGAAAGAGAATTAAAGCAGTTTCGCAGGATTGCGAAGCAGCTATGTTGTGCGGGATTGATGTGGAGAAAGTTTATATTGCGACAATGATCATTTCTTCAGCTCTTGCAGGAGTTGCAGGAATTCTTTATGCCCAGATTTTCAATATCTACCCTGAACTCGTGCTTAGAGTTCTTATATACGCATTTGCAGTTGTAATACTTGGTGGCCTTGGAAGCTTACGTGGTAGCATTGTTGCTTCTTTCATAGTTGGCTACATCTTTGTCGTAACAACAAAAACGCTCAGTGCTCAGTGGTCAGAGTTTGTTATGCTCCTTGCAATCGTGCTTATACTCATTGTTAAACCAACAGGCCTTTTTGGGGTGAAAGGATGAGAGGGATATCATTTTTAACCTTAATATTTCTAATACTTGCCCTTCTTCCGCTCTTAATTTCTGAGGCATATCTTTACCTCATAGGACTTGCGTTTATCTTTGCGGTAATTGTCATAAGCTGGGATTTGATGGTTGGATATACAGGACAAGTGAACCTTGGACACACAACTTTTGTAGGTATTGGAGCCTATGTCACTGCAATTCTCCAAGTTCCAGGAAGAATTGGAGCAACTTTTGATTTGCATCCAGTTCTCGCAGTATTTCTTGCCGGTATCGTTGCTGCGCTCGTAGGATTCGCAATTGGAGGTATAACGCTTAGACTGAAGGGTTACTACTTCTCGCTCGTAACCGCAATTTTACCACTTGTGTTTATGCAAAAGGTATATATTTGGAGAGATATCTTTGGGGGAGAGGAAGGTTTTTCAATTCCAGCAGAAAAAGTTGTTTTTGCAACAACGCTGGAAAAATATTACTTCTCTCTTTTGTTTCTTTTCTTATCTCTTGTTATAATGCTTTATATCACTAAAAGCAAGATCGGACTCAGATTCAAAGCTCTTAGAGATAGTGAAGAATTATCCGAGGCACTTGGGATTGATACCACAAGTTATAAAATTCTCGCCTTCGTGCTTAGCTCTTTTTTTGCAGGTTTAGCAGGAGCGGTTTTTGTCAACTATCGCCTCACAGTTTCTCCAGATTTATATAATATCCCATTAATGCTCCTCGTAATACTTTCTGCAGTCATTGGTGGGCTGGGAACGCTGATTGGCCCATTTATAATGAGTCTTGTTGTTTATTTAGCGAAAAACTGGTGGTTAACAGGTTTTCGATGGGGAATCGTGAACGAGGAAGTGATATTATACGTGATCCTAATTGCAGCTGGTATAATTATGCCAAAAGGGGTTTACAGCGAGATAATGGAAAAAATAAAAGATTTTAGAGCTAAAAAGTTGAAAAAATAAAATTCCCTTTGTCTCCGATTTTTAGAATTTTCAGAAAAGCGAGGAGTAATCACTCAAGTTAGCATAAGTTTTATATACTCTTATACTAATCATAGTTATGGTGTTTAGCAAGCTCCTCTCGGAAGCGGAAATAGTGGTGAGACATTTGCAAGTGCTGAAAACAGTGGTAGAAAAACAACCGATTGGGATATTTAAGCTTTCTGATCTTCTTAACATGCCAAAACACAGAGTTCGCTACTCTTTGCGTGTTTTAGAGCAATCAGGGATAATAGTGCCCACGCAGTATGGTGCGATGGTCAAGGATGAAGGTTATACAAAGATTGAACAACTAAAAACAGAAATAGAAAAAATAAAAGAACTCGTTACTCAGATTGAATCTATGGTGAAAAGCTTCTGATTACTCGACTATTTCTGCAAAACCGTATTTTTTCAAAACTTTTGTAATCCTTATTTTTACACTATCGTTCAGCTTCGCACCTGGGACGAAAACTACGAACCCCTCTATTTTTGCAATTCCGTCTCCTTCACTGCCTACAGCCTCTATTTTAACTTCCCTAATATCCCCAACTTTCACGGGTGGTTTTCCAAATCCAAATTCCTTCAATTCAAACACCTCACTTTCGACTTTTTTCCGCTTAGAAGTATTTATATTTTTCCCTTTTTCTATTGGATAAAATAATAGATATGCCTTTAAAATTTGGAAATGATTTCACAAGATTGGTGATAAATAAGAATAAAATTTTTAATCATAGAAAGTCACTACGTTCATGGTTCTGGGAGTTGAGGGTGAGAATATAAGAGAAGTGGACATTGAAAAGATAAACAGAGTATGGCTAAAGCACTACGATGCCGGTGTTAGGGCGCATATCGATTATCCAGTCATCCCGGCATACAAAATGCTTGATGACACAGCAGCAAAGCTCTCGGATAGACCCGCAGCGTTTTTTTACGGAAATTTTATAACTTACAAGCAGGCAAAGGAGGGTTCAGATAAAGTTTGTGGATTTTTGCAATCCATTGGCTTTGAAAAAGGTGATAAAGCCATAGTTTCATTGCCAAACACACCACATTACACTGGAATTGCCTACGGGATAATGAAAGCAGGAGGAACTGTTGTCCAGTGCAATCCGCTTTATACAACGAGGGAGATAAGATTTATTGCCCAAAACAGCGAGGCAGAGGTTATGTTCTGCATTGATCTGATATACAACAACGTTAGACCTCTCGTTGAAGATGGTGTGCTTAAAAAGGTTATTCTCTGCAGTATTCAAGACTTCATCCCCGGAGCCTTTCCACCAGAACTGCCTGAGAAAAGAGAGGAAGTAACAAACTTTGAAACCGTTATGAAAGCTGAGAAAAGCACTAAGTATGCAGAGATAAATCCAAAAGATGACGTGGCCATGTTTCAGTATACTGGAGGAACAACGGGCTTCCCAAAGGGGGTTATGCTCACGCATTACAATCTCGTGGTCAACGCTTATCAGGCGAGAGAGTGGGACCCAAGGGCTTCGCCGACTGATGTTGGCATCGGTCTTTTACCTGTTTTTCACGTTTATGGCATGACAATGCTAAATACGGGTATTTTGCTTGGCACAATGACTATACCGATGCCTGATCCGAGAAACTACGAAGTAGCACTTCAGCTAATCCAGAACTTCAAAGTTACAACCTTCACAGCTGTACCTACAATGTTTGTTGGAATGATGAAAGTGCTTGAAAAACTAAGGTTTGATTTGAGTTCGCTGCGAGTCTGCACGAGTGGTGCTGCACCACTGCCATTAGAAGTTAAAAAGCGCTGGGAGGATATGACCGGTGTTAGAATTGCCGAAGGCTATGGATTGAGTGAAGCATCCCCAGTAACGCATTGCAACCCGCTTTACGGGTTAATAAAACCGGGAAGCATAGGACTCGCTTATCCCGATACAATTGCTGTTATCGTTGACGATGAGGGCAACATTCTTCCCCCTGGACAAGTTGGTGAACTCGCAATCTATGGGCCGCAGGTTATGAAGGGATACTGGAAAAAAGAGGATGAAACTAAGAAAGTTCTAATCAATGGCTGGCTGCTCACCGGAGACTTGGCCAAAATGGATGAAGATGGCTACTTCTACATAGTTGACAGAAAGAAGGATATGATTATCGCTGGAGGTTACAACATTTATCCAAGAGAAGTTGAGGAGGTTCTTTACGAGCATCCCGCAGTCCTTGAAGCTGCAGTTGTTGGAGTTCCGGATCCATACAGAGGAGAGACAGTGAAGGCATTTGTCCAGCTAAAACCTGAATTTAAGGGCAAAGTAAGCGAAGAAGAAATAATAAAGTTCTGCAAGGAAAGGCTTGCAGCTTACAAGGTGCCAAAAATCGTGGAATTCAGGGACGAGCTTCCAAAGTCACTTGTTGGAAAAATACTCCGTAGAGTTTTGCGTGAAGAGGCTAAAAAGGAGTAAGTTTTTATTTATCATTTTTGAAAAGATTTAAGTTTTTAGAAGAGAAATAAACAATATGCTTGAGCTCTATCAAAAGCTGCCAAAAGAGTCTTTTGAACTTATCTTAAGAAATATATCTGTCAGGGAATATCTCAGAAAGATATGGGATCGGTATGCAACTACCGGGCAATTTCTTGAGGAGGATTTCGAAAAGATCTTTGATGAGCTTTTTAGATTCTTTTTCAGACCATTTGAAGCTTTAATATTCTATGAAAAGATTGTAGGAAACATAATTCCATTCCAAGAAATCCTCATGACAGGAAAAGACGTTTTTAGCGCATATACAGAGTTTCTTGAATCCTTAGCTTCGCATACAAGACTTACATTTCAGCTTTTCTCTGAACCATTCATTGGACAGAAGATGCCCTTGGAAAAATTCTTGGAGGAATGGAATGAGTTTTTGAGGAGATCAGAGATTGAAGCAGAGATTGCAATCCAGGACTATCCGTTTGCACTGCCGGAGAATGCGAAAAAATTCCTTTTTGATTGCATTTATAGATGGAACGACTTTTTATCAGATTACAAGAAATACAGGGATCTTCTTAGAGCAGCCTATAAAAGGGCTGTTGAGAAAACAATTGAATTCGGAAACAAAAATCCTTTTAGAAGTTTCGGTGAATTTAAAAACTCTCTACAGGATTTTCTTGCGAGCGAGTTCAATTTCACACTTAAGTCTCCGGAGTATCTTGAAATTCAAGGAAAACTTTTCAGTGCACTTTTTGATCATCTTTACTGCCTTCGCAGATTCCTCGAACTACTAATTGAGAGCAATCCAGCAAGTCCTTTTGCAACAGTTTCACAGATAGATGAGGCCTATAAAAGAATAATGGAGTTAAAAAGGAAAATTACAGAGCTGGAAAGAAAAATAGAAAAACTGGGGGGAGAGAAATGATGGGAAAAATTCTTTCTGTGAATGTTAAACCATGGAGTTGCGAGTTCGAAATTGTTCATGAGGACTGGCTTTTCAAACTTCTCCATTTCAAAGGGGAGAAAAAACACAAAGTGCCACTTCTTTTCGTTTACGCCTTTATAAATCGGCCCTACGTTCTCGATCTGCACAGAGATGTGAGCATCGTGAGAAAACTTATCAGCGAAGGCATTGATGTGTGGATGATTGATTGGGGATATCCAAGGAGAGCAGACAGATTTGTGAGAATTGCTGATTACATAGAATACATAGATTTCTGCGTAGAAAAGATTAGAAAGAGCTGTGATGTTGATAAAATAACGATCCATGGCTATTGTCTCGGCTCAACACTTGCAGTTGTTTACTCAGCTTTGTATCCTGAGAAAGTCAGGAATCTCATAATTCAGACACCACCGGTTAACTTCAATACAGAAAATACGCTCGCTCAGTGGGCAAAGCATTTGGACGCGAGAAAAATCTCTCAGGCAATTGGAAATGTCAGTGGAGAAATACTAAACATAGCTTTTTTGCTCGTAGACCCAATAAGGCTTGTTTTTGCCAAGTATCAGGAATTGCTCGACAACATCGAAAATGAAAAGTTTCTGAAAGAGTTTTTCCACATGGATTACTGGATCTTTGATTCCCCAGCAGTTGCTGGAACTGTTTTTGAAGAACTCATAGAGAGATGGTACCAGAGAAACGAGATAATGGAAAACTCTTACGAAGTGAACGGTAGAAAAGTAGATCTAAATCAAATAAAAATGCCTATTTTAGCCCTATACGCTGAGAAAGACCACATAACACCACCAGAATCTGTTTTACCTTTTCTGGAAAGAATACCATCGAAGGATAAAAAAGCCCTTAGCATTGATAAAGGTCACATCGGTCTCACGGTTAGCAAAAGCTCCCACACAAAGCTATGGGGGGAGGCGATAAAATGGATTGTGGAGAGGTCAGATTGATCTAAGATCCAAAACTCTTTTAGCTTTACCCATTGATCTCTCTATACTCCCTCTCTCAACGAGTTCAACGTTTGTTCGGATCATCAACTCCTTCTGCAAAGCTCTCTGAATTCTTTGCTGCAATTCTTTAAGATCGCTAACTTCACCAGTGAAAAACTCATCCTTCACTTCAACTTTCACTGTTATCTCATCCAAAGAACCTTTTCTCGTTAGAAGAATCTGAAAATTATCCCCTATTTCAGGAATCTGCATTAAAACCTGCTCTATTTGACTTGGAAAAACGTTTACACCTCGAATAATCAACATGTCATCACTTCTGCCAAGGATGCGCATAAGCCTTGGATGTGTTCTTCCACAAGCGCACTTATCGGTTTCGATTATCGTTATATCCCCAGTCCGATATCTGAGCAAAGGCATTGCTTCTTTTGTCAATGGAGTTAATACTAATTCCCCTTTTTCTCCTTCGCCAACGTTCTCTCCAGTTTTTGGATCAATGAGTTCTATATAGTAGTGATCAGCCCATATGTGCAGTCCCTGTTGCTCCTTGCATTCAAAAGCAACTCCTGGACCATTCATTTCACTAAGCCCATAGCTGTCGTAAGCTTTTATGCCAAACGCATCTTCAAGTCTTTTCCTCGTGTTTAAGCTCCAAGGTTCAGCTCCGAAACATCCTATTCTAAGTCTCAGTTTGTTTATTAACCCCATTTCCTCCGCAACTTCCTTAACATGCATTGCGTAACTTGGTGTGGAATGAACAACAGTTGTTCCAAAGTCAACCATATACTCCACTTGTCTTTCAGTGTTTCCAACACCAGCAGGGATTGCTATTGCCCCAATTTTCTCAGCAGCGTAATGAAAACCAAGTCCACCGGTAAAGAAAGCGTAATTTACCATGTTCTGGAAAACATCCCCCTTCCTGACTCCAACCATGTAAAGGCATCTCGCAACCATGTTTGTCCAAGTTTCAACATCCTTGGCTGTGTATCCAACTACCTTTGGTTTTCCAGAAGTCCCACTTGACGTGTGAATTCTAACTATTTCATCTTTTGGTACAGCAAAAAGTCCAAATGGATAGTTTTCAGCAAAGTGTTCTTTCGTTGTGAAGGGTATTTTTGAAATGTCCTCAAAGCTTTTTATGTTTTCGGGAACGATATTTGCAGATTTAAGTCGGCTTCTGTAGAAAAAAACATTTTCGTAAGCTCTTTTAATCGTAGCTTTAAGTCTTTTAAACTGCAGTTCTTCAAGTTCTCTATTTGGCAAAACTTCTTCTCTTTCCCAGTATTCATTGCTCCATGGCATACTTTATCAAGCTCGAGCTCGGGATGATAAAAATTTTCCTCTCAGCGCAACTATCTTTTACAGAAATCTATTTATTACCCCAATTTCAGAAAAAATATGAAACACCGAATCCTATCCAAACCAAGCTACAGCCTTCTTGAGCTTGAACTCGAAAATGGAGAAGAAGTTCTCGCCGAGCCGGGTGCTATGGTTTACATGAAAAACATGGAAATCTCTCCCCATCTGAAAGGGGGGATTGTTGGCGGTTTGAAAAGGGCTTTTTTGGGAGGGGAATCTTTCCTTGTCAACAGATATATTTCAAGAGGGAAGGGAATTCTTGGCCTAGCTCCACCTTATCAAGGTGACGTTGCTGCAATAAAACTTTCCGGTAGAATTTATGCCCAGAGTGGGGCTTTTTTGGCATCATCACCAAATGTAAACATAGACATAAAATGGGGAGGAGCAAAGACGTTTTTTGCCGGAGAAGGGCTTTTTTTGCTAAAAATAGATGGTTCTGGAGACCTCTTTTTATCCTCATTTGGCGGAATAGAAGAAATAGAGGTTGACGGAAATTTTCAAGTAGATACTGGGCACATAGTTGCCTTCGAAGATGGACTTGATTTTAAAGTTCGGGGTTCGGGAGGTTTAAAGGCCACAATTTTGAGCGGTGAGGGGTTGATTGCAGATTTTTATGGAAAAGGGAAAATTTGGATTCAGACAAGATCTATTTCCGAATACATAGGCTGGATCTCATCGCTTTTGCCCACGAGAAGGTAATATGAACGTCGCGGAAGTTTTTGCAAAAACCTTAAGTGACTTTGGAGTTACAAGAGTGTATGGAGTGATTGGAACCTCGCTTATCGACTTCATCGATGCGCTTTACGATTACAGGGGGATCAGATACATCTCATGCAGACATGAACAAGTCTCAGCTTCAATGGCTGATGCGGAGGGACGTTTAACAGGTTTTCCAGGGGTTGCGGTTGCACACGCATCGCCGGGAGTTCTGAACTCAGCAATAAGCGTTGCAAATGCATATAAAGATGGATCACCAATGATTTTGATAGCTGGAAGCGTTAAAAGGATGCTAAAGGGAAAGAACTCGATGCTCGAAGCGAATCAGTTTGAGATAATGAAAAACATTACTGCTGGTAGCTTTAGAGTTGAGGATCCAAAAAAGGCCTTGCAGATTATAAGCACGGCTTTTTCGATTGCTATTAGTGAAAGTTCTCCAGTTTACGTAGAAGTTGCAGAAGATCTCTGGAGTGAGGAATGTTACTACGATAAACCCGAGTTGAGGGTTGTTCGCGGAGTTGCGAATGATGATGAGATCGAGAGAGCTGTGAGCATAATTAAAAGATCCTCAAAACCTTTAATCTTAGCAGGTTCGGGAATTAACTCAGAAAAGGGTAGCAAAGCTCTGATGGAGCTCGTTGAGAGAACAGGAATCCCAGTTGTTACAACAGGAAATGGTCGGGGAGCAATTAGTGAAGATTATGAGTTCTGTTTCGGTAGAGTTGGATTTGGAGGCGGATTTCTCCATGCAGATCGAGCTTTAAGAAATTCAGATTGCGTTATCTGCCTTGGATGTCAACTCTCGGATATTAGCACCTATAGTTACAGATGGATGCCTGAAAAGGATGTAATCGCAGTTACCCTTGACAGAGAAGCCGGAAAAAAGCTTGATTATTCTCTAATAACTTACAGCGATGCGGTTGACTTCACAAAAAGATTGGCGCAGAAGCTCGATTACAAGGTTGATATTAGCTGGATTGAGGAAATTCGTGGCTGGCAAAAGGAGTGGAACGAATTTCTTGAAAAAATTGCAATGATGAAATACGAGAACTTCGCGAATCCGGCGCTTTTCTTTAAAAAACTCGGTGAAAAAGTAAAAAATGCCACTATCTGCGCCGGGCAGGGTATGCATGTGCTTTATGCCCAGGCTTATCTCAAAGCGAGATTTCCGAGATCTTATCTTGCTGCAACCAATCACGGGGCAATGGGCTTTGGTTTCCCTGCAGCAATGGCCGCAAAGCTTCTTGGAAAAGAGTCAATTGCTGTTGTGGGTGATGGGGAGTTTATGATGACAATTCAAGATCTCGAGACCGCGGTAAGGGAAAAAATAGCTGTAAAGGTTGTGGTTGTGAATGATAATAGCTACAGAGTTCTTTACTTTAGACAGAAGTTCCAGAAAGGGGGTAGAATTTACGGAACTCTCCACAGCAATCCAGATTTTGCAAAGCTCGCGGAAATTTTTGGTGCTGAAGGGATTAGAGTTGAAAAAGATAGCGAGATAGATGATGCAATAAAACTCATGCTCGAAAGCGATAAACCCTTTGTTCTCGACTTGATCATAAGCCCGGATTCTTTTGCCCCATTCAATATGGAAGCTCCAGTTAGTTGATCCTTGAGCGCTTATAAGTGTAAAAAACTCTGTGCAAAGCCGTTATGTGTGCGAGAACTGCGATTAAAACCAAACCCTCGTAGATGTAGCCGGTAAGCATTGCGAGGAAAAGAATGATCATCCTTTCTCCCCTTTCTGCTATTCCTACATCACACTTTTCAATTATACTCTCAGCCTTAGCCCTTGTGTAGCTTACGAGCAACGCACCACTCATCGCAACAGCTACGATGAGCCAGCTAAGTCCATAAATCCCAAAAGCGATAAAAATTAGCACATCCACGTATCGATCCACAACGGAGTCAAGGAAACCACCAAAATTCGTCACCATTTTCTGCGTTCTTGCAACAACTCCATCAAGAAAGTCAAAAATGCCGCTTAGCAAAACGAAAATTGCGCCATAGATTATATTTCCTCTTAAAATCAAAAAAAAAGCGAAAATTCCAAAAATGAGGCCGATGATTGTAAGATGGTTTGGTTTGAAATACCTGCCAATCAAACTCGCTATTGGTGTGGTGAGCTCAGTTAGCTTTGGCTTTAATTTGCTGCTTGCCATGGAAATCACTTTTAATCAAAGCATTTTAAATTTTGGGAGTTCAAGTTTGTTAGCATATATCAAACTAAAACGTATTTATTTTCAAACCTCTCTTCATTTACAGCCCCCGTGGGGTAGCGGATATCCTTAGGGGCTGCGGACTCCTAGACCCGGGTTCAATTCCCGGCGGGGGCATATTAGGAAACTTTTGTTTTTTCGAACTTTCTTCAGAAAACTTGAAAGAAAGAAGGAAATTATGACCGAAAAATTACCAAAATTTGTCAGTTTTTTCATTTCAATTTTAAAAACTTTACTCCTAATCCCCAGAGTTTAGATCCACCTGTTTTTCTTCGCAATCAATCCGATAATCACTGAGCAAAAAGCATAGCTCAAAAGCCATGCATAGCCAACACCGTTTATTCCATAAGCAAGCATTAAAAAGTAACTCAGAGTTATAAGCAATGATGAGAGCAGAAAAACCACCGCG